>SKSJ01000113.1 GCA_007123055.1 Wenzhouxiangella sp.
CCGATGCTGACCACCGCCGCCGGCACCCTGCGACCGGCCAAAGCCGTGGTCATCGGTGCCGGGGTGGCCGGACTGCAGGCCATTGCCACGGCGAAGCGCCTGGGTGCGCAGGTCGAGGCCTACGACATCCGCGCCGCCGCGCGCGAGCAGGTCGAGTCGCTGGGCGCGAAGATGATCGACACCGGCGTCGACGCCGAATCCGAAGGCGGTTATGCCCGCGAGTTGACCGATGACGAACGCGCCCAGCAGGCCGAGGCTCTGGCACGCCATCTGGCCAGGGCCGACGTGGTCGTATCCACCGCGGCCATTCCGGGCAGACCGGCGCCGAAGATCATTACCGAGGCCATGGTCGATGACATGAGTCCGGGAGCGGTGATCGTGGACCTGGCGGCCGAAACCGGGGGCAACTGCGAACTCACGAAGCCCGGCGAAACGGTCAACCACAAGGGTGTACTCATCAACGGGCCGACCAACCTGCCCTCGAGGGCACCGCTGCACGCCTCCGAGATGTACGCCAAGAACGTCCACAACCTGCTCGCCCTGCTCATTGACGACGAAGGCGGGCTGAAAGTCGATACCGAAGACGAAGTCATCGCCGGCTGCCTGCTCGCCCACGACGGCCAGGTCGTCCACGAGAAGTTCAAGGACCAGTAGTAGCAGGGCGAGCAAAAGCATTGACACGAAGGACACGAAGGTAGAGCACGAAGGTCACGAAGCAGACATTTGAAATGCGAAAAGAGACTTTATCTTCGTGCTCTTCGTGCCTTGCTTCGTGCACTTCGTGTTATCCAGGCAGGTGTGCCATGCCACATCGAGTGGCGATTGAACTGAACCGGGAGTAAGTCATGGAAGGCTGGATTGCGCTTTACATCTTCATGCTGGCGGCATTCACCGGGATCGAGGTGATTCGCCGGGTGCCGGCCATCCTGCACACGCCGCTGATGTCGGGATCGAACTTCATTCACGGCATCGTCGTCGTCGGCGGCATGGTCGTGCTTGGCATGGCCGACACCACCACGGAAATTGTCGTGGGCTTCATCGCCGTGTTTCTCGGGGCCGGCAACGCGGTCGGCGGCTACGTGGTCACCGAACGGATGCTCGACATGTTCAAGTCCTCCGACAAGAACAAGAAGGAATAAGCCATGATGCCAGGAGTGGACTTCATCGTACCCGCCGCCTACTTTACCGCTGCGGTCCTGTTCATATACGGCCTCAAGGGCATGAGTTCCCCGGTCACGGCACGCTCCGGCATGATCTGGGCCGGAGTGGCGATGCTGCTGGCCGTGCTGGTGACCTTCATCCATCCAAAGGTCGAAGGCAATTACGGACTGATGATCATCGCCCTGGTCTCGGCGTCTGCCGTGGCGTGGTGGTGGGCGCGCATCGTCGCCATGACCGACATGCCGCAGATGATCGCGCTCTACAACGGCATGGGCGGCGGTTCGGCAGCCGCCATTGCCGGTGTCGAGCTGCTGAAGGTGCACTCCGGCCAGGCCAGCATGGTGCCGACCACGCTGCTGGTCGCCGCCTTCGGCGCCATCATCGGCTCGATTGCCTTTTCCGGCTCACTGATTGCCTTTGCCAAGCTGCAGGGCTGGATGCGCAAGACCTGGCGCTTCCCCGGTCAGCAGTTACTCAACCTGGTGGTATTCGCCGCCACGCTTGTCCTGGGCGCCTGGATTTTTATCGACGGTCCGACCCCGACCCTGCTGCTCGCCTTCTTCGCGCTGGCCTTGCTGGCCGGCATTCTCGTCACCGTGCCGATTGGCGGTGCCGACATGCCGGTGGTGATCTCGCTGTACAACGCACTGACCGGCATTGCCGTTGGCTTCAAGGGTTATGTCCTGGAGATCCCGGCATTGATGATCGCTGGCATCGTGGTGGGCGCGGCCGGCACCCTGCTCACCCAGCTCATGGCCAAGGCCATGAACCGCCCTCTGACCAACGTGCTGTTCTCCGGCTTCGGCAAGGCCGACGAAGATGCCGCTGGCGTGGCCGCTTCCGGCGAGATAAAATCCATCGACGGCACCGACGCCGCCATCCAGATGGCCTACGCCGACAAGGTCATCATCGTGCCCGGCTACGGCATGGCCGTGGCCCAGGCCCAGCACAAGATCTGGGAACTGACCGAACTGCTGACCAGCCGCGGCGTGAAGGTCAGTTTCGCCATCCACCCGGTCGCCGGACGTATGCCCGGGCACATGAACGTACTGCTGGCCGAGGCCGGCGTCCCCTACGACATGATCTTCGATCTCGAGGACATCAACGCCCAGTTCCCGACCACCGACGTCGCCCTGGTCATTGGTGCCAACGACGTGGTCAACCCGGCCGCACGCAAGGACACCTCCAGTCCGATCTACGGCATGCCGATTCTCGATGTCGACAAGGCGAAGAACTGCATCGTCATCAAGCGCGGCCAGGGCACGGGCTTTTCCGGCATCGAGAACCTGCTGTTTTTCGAGGACAACACCCGTATGCTTTACGGTGATGCGCAGAAGGTGGCACAGGCGCTGATCTCGGGAGTGAAGGCGCTGGGTTAGTGAAGGTGAAAGGTGAAAGGTGAAAGGAAGAGGAACTTTCGGGCCCTGACGTAACCTTGCGCCTTGCGCCTTGCGCCTTGCGCCTTGCATTACTTGACAAGTGTATTGGTGTTGTATAACACTAATACCACTAATCGACCGCATGGAGAGTCACCGATGAAACGGATTTCCCTGGCCATTGCACTGGGCGCGCTGCTGGTCGCCGGTTGCGGCCGCGATGATGATCAGCAGCCTGCCGTGAGCATTCCGGATATCGACGAGGACGTAAAAAGCAGCCTGTTCGACCGCATCGACGCCGATAGTGCCTACCTCTTCGCCAATCTCGAACCACTGCCCGAGGAGCTCAGCAATCAGTTCTGGGCCACCCTCGCGCCGATGGCAGAGAGCAACCGCAAGCAGTATGAGGCCATGGACGAGGAGTTCGACCATCCCATGCTGTCAGTGCTGCTGCGCGAGCTGATGGAGATCGACGGACGCGACGCCTTCGAGGCGCGCGGCCTTCACGGCAACGGGTTCTGGGCCGTGCACGCGCTGTCGCTGTACCCCGTCATTCACTGGCAATTGTCTGATCCGGAGGCATTTTCCGCCACGCTTGAGCGGGTGGCCGCCGACGCCGAAATGGAACTTCCCTGGCGCGGCATCGACGACGAGCAAGTACTGTGGATCGATCTGGGCGAGTTCGGCCTGGCGCTCCACCATGACGACCAGTTCCTGAGTGTCGCCCTGGTCCCCGACGACATGAGCTTTCTCCGGCGCGTGGCCGATCTCGATCGCCCGGCACAGGCATACGATCCGGATGACCTGGCCCGGTTCAACCGCGAGCGCGACTACCTGCCGCAGACCAGTGGCTTTGTCGAGTACTCGCTTTTGCTCGAACGCCTGCTCGACGACGATGACGAACTGACCGCACCCGCTCGCCTGACCGCCGGCATGCAGGACCTGATCGCCGACCCGGCCTGCTCCGCGGAACTGAACGCCCTGATCGACCGATTCCCCCGGCTGTCGATCGGCTATCACCACCTGGGTCGTAACGAGATCGGCACGACGATGCGATTCGAGACCGATCGCGAACTGGGGCAGCGACTGGCTCAGATCGCCGACTCCCCCGTCCGCCTGGAGGGCAATCCGGCGGCCATGTTCAGCGGCGGAGTCGCTTTCAATATTGTCGCCGCCCGCGACTTCGCGCGCGAGACCATTTCGGGCTGGGTGGACAATCCACCACAATGCAACCTCTTCTCGGGCATCCGCGAACACGCCGGTGAATGGCAGCTTGCCGTCAATCGCCCGATCCCGCCGATGGTGACCAACCTGCAGGGCATGCGTCTGAGCGTCGACGACCTCCAGTTCGGAGAGATGATGAACGTCACCGACGCTTCCGCCTCGCTGGCGGTGTTCATGCGCAACCCGCAAATGATTCTCGGCATGGCCCAGATGTTTTCCCCGGAACTGGCCGAACTCGGCCTGCAGCCTGGCGGCGACCCACAGCCCCTGCCCGCCGGCATGGTGCCCAACATGCCCGGCGTGGACGCCTGGATCGCCATGGGCGACAACAGCCTCGGGCTGGCGCTCGGCGAGGAGCAGAAGGACCGACTGCGGGGCCTGCTTGAGCCCGGCCAGGCTGATTCCGCCATTCTTCACTTCGGAGTGGACTTTGCCGCCTACACCCGACTCATGGAACAGATGATGGCGCAGACCCGAGCCCAGCTCGATGAACTGGATGCCGACATCGAAATGCCCTACGATGACGATGCCTTCGCCGCATTCGGCGAAGTCTATGACTACTCCGAGTTCTCCATACTCCTCAAACCGGGTGGCATCGAGTTCAACAGCCTGATGAGATTACGCGACTGACAAGCCAATGTGTTCAATACTGGGGTTGTTCGATATCCCCGCAGGCCAGCGCGGCCTGCGGGGAATTGCTTTGGAGGCCTCGCGTCGCCAGCGCCACCGTGGGCCGGACTGGAGTGGTATCTATGTCCATGACCGGGCCATCATCGTCCACGAACGCCTTGCCATCGTCGACATCGACTCGGGCGCGCAACCGCTGATCAGCCCCGACGGGCAACAGATCCTCGGCGTCAACGGCGAGATCTACAACCACCGCACCCTGCGCTCCGAATACCCCGATTACCAATTTCGCACGGGTTCGGACTGCGAAGTGATCCTTGCGCTGTACCGTAAGCACGGCAGCGATTTCCTGCACCTTCTCAACGGCATCTACGCGTTCGTCCTGTTCGACGAGCAGACCGGCCAATACCTCGTCGCCCGCGATCCCATCGGCGTGATGCCCCTGTATTACGGCCGCGACGAGCAGGGCATGTTGTGGGTCGCCTCGGAAATGAAGGCGATCGAGCCACGCTGCGCACAGGTACGGGCGTTTCCACCCGGACACCTGCTCGATTCCGCCGACGGTGAGATACGCCGCTGGCACAACCCGGCCTGGCGCGACTTCGAGCAAGCCACCGACACGTCCGATGCCGGCCGTCTGCGCCTGGCGCTGGAAGACGCGGTCCACCGGCAGATGATGTGCGACGTACCCTACGGCGTGCTGCTTTCCGGCGGACTGGATTCCTCGCTGATCGCCGCCATCGCTCAGCGGTTCGCCGATCGCCGCGTGGAGAGCGACGACCAGGAGGCCGCCTGGTGGCCGCGCCTGCACTCTTTCGCAATCGGACTGGAGGATTCCCCGGACCTCGCAGCCGCGCGTGTCGCCGCCGAGGCCATCGGCACCCTGCACCACGAGTTCCACTACACCATCCAGGAAGGACTCGACGCGCTCGACGACGTGATCGCCCACATCGAGACGTTCGATGTCACCACCGTGCGTGCCTCCACACCGATGTTCCTGCTGGCACGTCGCATCAAGGCGATGGGCATCAAGATGGTCCTGTCAGGCGAGGGAGCAGACGAGATCTTCGGTGGCTACCTGTATTTCCACAAGGCACCGAATGCCCGCGCCTTTCACGAAGAAACCGTGCGCAAGCTCGACCAACTGCATCTCTATGATTGCCTTCGGGCGAACAAGTCCATGGCCGCCTGGGGCGTGGAAGCACGCGTACCCTTCCTCGACCTGGAGTTTCTTGACGTCGCCATGAGCATTGACCCGAGCGCCAAGATGGCCGGGCCGAAGCGACCGGAAAAGTCCATCCTGCGTGAAGCGGGCACCGGCCTGCTCCCCGACGAGATCCTGTGGCGACAGAAGGAGCAGTTTTCCGACGGCGTCGGTTACGGCTGGATCGATACCCTGAAAGCTCATGCCGACCGCGAGGTCAGCGACCGCGAACTGCTCGAGGCCGAACAGCGCTTCCCCTTCAACCCGCCGGCCACCAAGGAACAGTACCTCTACCGCCGGATCTTCGAACGCCATTTTCCGTCGCCGGCGGCAGCAGCCACGGTCCCCTCCGGACCGTCCATCGCCTGCTCAACGCCGGAGGCCCTGGCCTGGGACGAGGGGTTCAGCCAGCTTGCCGACCCGTCAGGGCGGGCCATTCGCGACGTCCACCGGAGCAGCTACTAAGCCGGAGTCTCGCCGCTCAATTGCCGCTGGCCAGCACCTCGCGCACCAGGGGAATGGAGAGTGTACGCCGCTCCGACAGCGCCCGGTCGGCGAGCCGGTTGACCAGCCCGGCAAGCTGTCCGGCATTGCGCGTTGTGCGGCTGAGCAGATAATCCACCACACCACGTCCCAGCGGCACTTCGTGCTCACCGGCCAGGCGAACGACAAGCTCGGCCAGGTCGCGTTCTTCAAGCGGGCTCAGGGTCAGGCGCGTTGATTGCCCCAGGCGGGAACGCAGATCCGGCAACTCGAATCGATCGCGACCCCGACCGCTCATCACCACGCCGGCCCGATCGGCCCGCCAGCGATTGAGCGCGTTGAACAGCGAGAGTTCGCCAGCACCGTCGCCAGCCAGCCGATCGATGTCGTCTATCACGATCCACTCCGCCTCGGCATGCTCCAGCAACGGCCACTGGCGACGATCCGAGAGGGCAATGAACTGGGCGGATGCCTGCAGAGAACGATCAGCGAACACCGCCGACAACAGGTGGCTGCGTCCACTTCCCGCAGGTCCGGCAAGAAAGAACCACTGCCCCGGTTCCAGTCCGTTTTTCAGGGTGGCCACCAGGGCACCGTTGTCCCCGGTCACGAAATTGTCGAACCCGGGCCGGCGCGGCGGCTTGAGGGCAAGCGGCATCTGGGCATGCGACATCGTGGCCAGCCCTTCAGGAGTGGTCGTTACCGGATTGCCTGCGCTCGCGGCTGATCCGCACGGCGCGCATGCTCCAGATCCAGACGTACTGAACCAGCGTGACCACGGCCATGAAGCCGACCAGCCAGACCAGGCCGATCTGCGCCTCGGGCGGAAACGGCACACCGGCCAGTCTCAACAGCACGAACCACATCAAGAATACCTGGCAAAAGGTGTTGAAGCGCGACAACTGGGTAGGCTCGGCCACCACCTTCTCGAAACGAACGTGATAGATCATGCCGCCACCGACGATGATCATGTCACGAAAGACGACCAGCCCGATCAACCACCAGGGCAACTCACCGAGCCACCCCAGCGTGAGATAGGCGGCCATCATCAACAGCTTGTCGGCCAACGGATCGGCAAAGCTGCCGAACCGACTCTGCCATCCGAAGCGTCGCGCCAACCAGCCATCGAGGAGATCGGAAACCCCGGCGAAGATCGCCAGCACCAGCGCCCACTGGTATTGCTCGATCAACAGCAGCCACACGATCGGGGGAACCACGATCATGCGGCCGACGGTCAGCAGATTGGGCAGAAAACTCAGATTCAACGGCGCAACCGGTAGTGCAATACATCCCCGACTGCCGGTCCGTCGCGGACCAGCAGATCCCCCATATCGAGAAACTGCTCGAGCCCCTCACCGCTCAGTGCCAGCTCGAATTCCAGGCTTCGATCCCTTGCCGCCACGATGCGAACGTCGTCAACGATGCCCAGGTTGTCGAGATACGACCGCACTTCGGCAAACTGTACGTCGTCGATGATTCCATCAACCAACAGGCGGCGAAGGCGGTCTTCGCCTTCGGCGTCGCGAATGGCGTAGCGAGCGGCCATTGTGGCCGCCAGGCGTTCCAGGCCGCGGCGTACCAGCATGTCGCGATACAGCCCGGTATGCTGCAGACCACCGTCCCGGCCAGCGACCCGCCACGACCAGCGTGCCGACCAGATCGGATCGGACAGGCCGGTTTCCGCGCGCAGGTCGAGCATGGCAATCACGCCGGTACCGTAACGATCCGCGGCCGAAGCCGCGGAATCCAGAAAGCCGCCGCGAATATCAGGCAGGGTGACCTCGGCCATGTCCAGCGCATCACCCAGCGGATACACGATGTCCAGTCCCAGACGTCTCGCCTGCTCGGCCACCACGGATCTCAGCCAGGGATCATCGGCGAAAGCCACACCGTCTTCGTCATCAATCGCCATCCACAGCAAGATGGCCGGCCGTTCGCGACCCCAGCGCGGAATGCGGTGCTCGCGCAGCAAGCGGTTGATCGCCGGCTCGTCGAACTCGACCCGGGCACGCAACTCCTGCACCGTCTCGCCGTCTTCCTCGAGGCGCTCGCGATGCACCGTGTGCCGCGTCTGAATCAAGCGGTTGACGTCGCCTGGAACCAAACCGAGCGTCTCGACCGGCGATTGCTCCACCTGCCCGGTCAGCCGAACCAGCACTTCGTCGAGTGCGCGCAACAATGCCTGGTTGTCGATCGTCCCACCTTCGGACAGAACGGCTTCGCCCGTGTAGAGATCACGTGCCATCACTGCCGGCACGGCGAGTACCGCGGCCAGCAGGATCAATACGGGCAATTTCGGGAGGGAGCGGGTCATAAGAGGGGGAAAGATACCATATGGGGAGTTGGCTGGTCGCTTCTTGCCGCCCTTCGGGCGGCAAACCGCAACCAGCCAACACTTCAACCTATCGTCTACTCGCCTCGCGGCTCGCAGACCGTTGGTCGGTCGCTTCTTGCCGCCCCTGAGGGCAGCAAACCGCAACCGACCAACACGCTGACCTATCGTCTACTCGCCTGGCGGCTCGCAGACCGTTGGTCGGTCGCCTCTCACCGCCCTGGCGGGCGGCAAACCACCATACCCGTCGCCCCGGAATCGCCGCAGGCGATATCCGGGGCCTCGCACCTCAACCACCAATACGACCCATAACAGCGCCAACTGATCGATGCCGTGCACAACAGAAACGTGCGAGATCCCGGCTCTCCGCTGCGCTCCGGCCAGGACGACGGGTAGGCACCCCAACCTGCGCCCTCACCCCCTACCCCGTCGCCCAGGAAATCGCGCCAGCGATTATCGGGGGTCTCGCACGACAAAAAGGCAAGGCCCTTTCGTCAACAGAGTTCGGCCGCGGCCATGAACCGCCCGAGCGTCAACGCTCCCAATCCATTAAAATCCCACCAAGCCAACCGAACCCTCCAGAACATGTCCGATTCCAAGTCTCCCGGCCTCAGTTACCGCGACGCCGGAGTCGATATCGATGCCGGCAACGCGCTGGTCGACCGCATCAAGCCGCTGGTGGCCCGGGCCTCCCGACCCGAGGTCCTCGGCGGACTGGGTGGTTTCGGCGGGCTGTTCCATCTCGGTGAACGCTTTGAAGACCCCGTGCTGGTCTCGGGGACCGACGGCGTCGGGACCAAGCTGCTGCTGGCACGGGAAATGGAGCGGCACGACACCATCGGCATCGACCTGGTGGCGATGTGTGTTAACGACATCCTGGTGTGCGGTGCCGAACCGCTGTTCTTTCTCGATTACTTCGCCTGCGGCAAGCTCGAGGTGGACGCAGCCGCCGACGTGGTTGCCGGGATTGCCGAAGGCTGCCGCCAGGCCAACTGCGCCCTGATCGGCGGCGAGACCGCCGAGATGCCGGGCATGTACGGTCCGGGCGAATACGACCTGGCCGGATTCACCGTCGGCGCGGTCGAGCGCGCCGCGCTGATCGACGGATCGGGCATCGACGAGGACTGCGTCGTCCTCGGCCTGTCTTCTTCGGGCCCTCACAGCAACGGCTATTCACTGATACGCAAGGTCATCGAGGTCAGTGGCGCGTCACTTGACCAGGACCTCGCCGGACAGCCGCTGGGCGAGGCATTGCTGGCACCCACCCGCATCTACGTGCGCCCCGTGCTTGACCTGGTCGGACACTTCGACATTCGCGGCATGGCCCATATCACCGGCGGCGGGCTAACCGAGAACATCGTGCGCGTGATTCCCGAGCATTTCGCCCTGGAACTCGACAGCAACGCGTGGACCCCGTCACCGGTCTTCCAGTGGCTGGCCGAGGCCGGCAACATCGAATCGGCCGAGATGCGCCGCACGTTCAACATGGGTATCGGATTCGTGCTGGTCGTGCCTGCATCGCAGGCGGCATCGATTGCCGAGAGCCTGGACGAAGCGGCGCCGATCATCGGGCGAATCATTCGCCGCGAGGGCGAGGAGCGGGTCCGTTTTGTCTGAATACCCGCGCCTGGTCATCATGGCCTCTGGCCGCGGCAGCAACTTCCAGGCCATACAGGACGCCATCGAGCAACGGCGCCTGGCAGCCACCACCTGCGCCGTAATCAGTGACCGCGCCAACGCCGGCGCACTGGAACTGGCCACGGAACAAGGCATCGACACGCTCTGCATCGAACCGCGGCATTTTGCCCACCGCACCGACTTCGAACGGGCACTGATGACCGCTATCAACGGCTTCTCGCCCAACTGGGTGGTGCTGGCCGGCTTCATGCGTGTACTGGGTGCCGATTTCGTTCGTCACTATCATGGCCGCATGATCAACATTCACCCTTCACTGCTGCCGCGCCACCGCGGACTGCACACCCACCGCCGAGTGCTCGAGGCCGGCGAGGACGAGCACGGCGCCAGCGTACACTTCGTCACCCCGGCGCTCGATGCCGGGCCGGTGATTGCCCAGGTCCAAATGCCGGTTGCACAACACGACACACCCGATACACTGGCCGACCGGCTGCTGCCACTGGAGCACCGTCTCTATCCGGCAACACTGGCACTTTTAATCAATCACCGTGTCGAATTGCGCGATGAGGACATTTGCATTGATGACCATACGCTTGCCACTCCCCTTCGGCTTGGTCGCGATCTGGATGATCATGGCCGCCTGGTCGAGCCCGGTGGCCGCTGAGGCCGCATCCAACGGTCAAGCCCCCCTGCCGCCGCATACAGCCACTTACGAAGTCCTGCGGCGCGGCACGAAGATCGGCGAGATTCACGTATCCCTCAGCCAGCGTGACACCGGGGTCTGGTACTACAGCACCGAAACCAAGGCCACACACCGGCTGGCCCGCCTGCTGCGACTGTCCGGCGAGGAATCCGCGAATTTCGTCTGGCGCAACAACCGCATTCTGATGCTCACCTACCACCAGGTCCTGCGCACGCCCAGAGGCACGGAATTCTGGCAGCACCGCATCGACTGGGACGAGGGCGTCGCCCACACCCACAGCTCCGAAGGCGATTTCGTCCACGACATCGAGCCGGACATGGTCGATCCCTTGAGCCTGCGGCTGCAACTGGCCGCGGACCTGCACGACCCGGAGAATCGCACTGGCGATCACCACTTCCGCCTGCTCGACGAAGACGAGTTCGACGACGAAAGCTTCGTCTACGGCGGCGAAGATCGTCTCGAGATCCCGGCCGGTTGCTTCGAGACCCTTTATCTGGAGCGGGTCCAGCGTCCGGACTCGGTGCGCACCAACACCTCATGGCACTCCGAAAACTTCCACTGGATGCCACTGCGTATCCTGCAGACCCGAAAAGGCCGCGACGAGCTCGACGTACGTTTGCTCGACACGTCGATTGACCTTGGCGACACGAGTTGCTGACACCACGGTCTATAATCTAGCCAGTCCCCCACCGAGGCACGACCATGAGACTTTCCGCCGTTGTTGTCGCCCTCTTCTTTGTTGTCGGTTGCGCGGTCAACCCGGTCACCGGCGAGCGCGAACTCAGTCTGGTCGACGAGCGCTGGGAGCTGCAAACCGGTGAACAGTACTACGCCCCCCTGCGTCAGTCCCAGGGTGGCGATTTTGTGCTGGATCCGGGCCTGGTCGCCTATGTCAAGCAGGTCGGGCAGCGTGTGGCCGCCGAATCCGATCGCGAACTGCCTTACGAATTCGAGGTCATCAACAGTTCCGTGCCCAATGCCTGGGCGCTGCCCGGCGGCAAGGTCTCGATAAACCGCGGCCTGCTGACCGAGATGGGCTCGGAAGCCGAGCTGGCAGCCGTGCTTGGCCACGAAGTCGTCCATGCCGCTGCCCGTCACAGTGCACGGGCACAATCACGCGCCGTACTGACGCAGGGCGCCGTCATCCTCGGCGGCATCGCCGTCGGCGTGGCCACCGAGCGCGAGGACTATGCCACCGTCGCCATCCTCGGCGGCATGCTTGGCGCCCAGCTCATCACCCAGCGCTATTCGCGTGATGCAGAGCGCGAGGCCGACTACTACGGCATGATCTACATGGACCGGGCCGGCTACGACCCGCAGGGTGCGGTCGATCTCATGGAATCTTTCCTGCGGCTGTCCGAAGGCCGCGACCCCGGCTTCATGGCCGGTCTTTTTGCCTCTCACCCACCCTCGCGCGAACGGGTTGAAAACAACCGTCGCACGCTGGCCGGGCTCGGCGCCGGCGGCGAGGTCGGGCGCGACCGCTACCAGCAGGCCATTGCGCGCATTACCGAACTGGAGCCTGCCTACAAGGCTCACGACGAGGGGCGCCTGGCGCTGGCCCAGGGCGACTACGACAAGGCCCTGGCCAAGGCCGAGGAAGCCCTGGCCATGGAGGACGGCGAAGCCCTGTTCCATGCCCTCAAGGGTGACGCGCTGGCCTCCTCCGACCGCCACGCCCAGGCCGAGTCGGCCTACAGCACCGCCCTGGCCCGGGACGATTCATGGTTCTACCATCACCTGCGGCGCGGCATGGTGCGCGAGCGCCAGGGCAAACTGCCCGGCGCACGCGGCGACCTGCAGGCCAGCCTCGATCGACTGGAGACGGCTGAAGGTCACTTCTACCTCGGCAACATCGAGCGCGCCAGCGGCAATCGCCAACAAGCCATCGAACACTATCGCACCGCCGCCCAGTCCGACACCGAAACCGGCCGCCGCGCCCGACAGGCACTGACGGATATGGGCGTCGAGTGATTCGTCAGCCCGAATGAACATGCTCATGTGGCTACTTCTTGGCCTCGCGGTTGCGGCCGTGCTGGTGTTGGTCGCCTCCCGGCTGCTGCCATCACCATTCGCACGACTCCTGCTGGCCCTGGAACGCCGTGCCTGCGGATTCTCGAGCTGCTGGAAACGTGTCGGCACCATCGACTGGCATTACCTCGATGGCGGACGCGGCGACGTGCTGGTGCTTCTGCACGGTTTCAATGCCGATGCTCACCACTTTGTCCGCGTCGGCAGGTTCCTGCGAAATCGTTTTCGCATACTGGCGCCGGACCTGCCCGGGTTCGGCCAGACCCGCTACTCGGGAGAATTGTCTTTCGACGTCGACGCCCAGGCCCAACGTGTGCTGGACTGGCTCGATGCGCTGGAGATCGACCACTGCTACCTGGGTGGCAACTCCATGGGGGGCTACGTCTCCGCGGCCGTTGCGAGGCTGGCGCCTGATCGGGTTACCGCGCTGTGGCTGCTGGCCCCCGGCGGACTGCAGGAAGCCCCCTACGCCGAGCTGTTCCAGGAAGTCGCTGCGGGCCGCCACAACCCCTTGGTGGTACGCAACCAGGCCGATTTCGAGCGGCTGGTGGACATGTGCTTCGTCCATCGACCCTGGATGCCGCGCCCGGTGCGGCTACACCTGGCCGAACGCGCCGCCGCCGGATGCGAACGCGCACTCGCAATCTTCGCCGCATTGCGTTTCAACTCGCCACCACTGGAGGATTTCGCCGCCGAGATTTCGACGCCGGCTCTGATCGTCTGGGGCGATCATGACCGCGTCCTGCATCCCGACGGCCTCGAGCTGCTTGCCTCGCTCATGCCAAGGCGACAGACTCGCCTCATGGAGGCCACCGGACATCTACCGATGCTGGAGCATCCACGCGAGTGTGCCGGGACCTGGCTGAAGTTCCAGACCGACCTCACTTCCGGACTTCGACACCCGGAGTCGCTCGGCATGTAGTAAATTGTCCGGTCGAGAGGGGAATTCTGCCAACAAGTACGACAGGGAGGCATCTTGGCCAGATTCGTCATTCCGCCCGAGAAGCTCAAGCGCCGGGCCGCCAGCGACAAGATCGATATCGACTCCACTGCCGACGCCGCGCCGCTGGCCGGTACGGTCGGGCAGGGTACTGCCCGCAAGGCGCTGCGTTTCGGTATCGAATTCCCCGGCAACGGGCAGCATGTGTTCGTGCGCGGACGGCCTGGGAGCCGACGGCGGCGGCTGGTGCGCAGCGTCATCAAGGAGATCTCTCCTGCGCCACGACAGGCGCGCGACTTCTGTTACGTCCACAATTTCGCCAACCCGGACCGCCCCAAGCTCATCTGCCTGAAAAGCGGCCAGGCCCGTGCATTCCAGCAACAGATGCTGCGCATCGGCCTGTTCGTCAAGGAACGCCTGCCCGAGATCCTCGACAATGACCCCATCCGCGGCCGCCGCGAATCACGCGAGGCGGCAGCCGAGCGAGAAGTCCGGGAGCTGATCAAGCCTTTCGAGAAACAGATCGAGGCCGACGGCCTCGGGCTCATCCGCAGCCAGTCCGGCCCCAACGCCCGCCTGGAAGTCGGCATCAAGGTCATGGGTAAACCGGTCAGCCTGGAGGAATTTCGCAGCATGGTGGCGCGGAAGCAGGCCTCCGAGGACGATCGGCGCAGCGTGCACGAAAAGATCGAACGCTTCCAGCCCGAACTGCAGAGGATCGCCCGCCAGATTCGTGATATCTGGCAGCAGAGCCAGCGACACATCGAACAGATCAACGTCTCCGAGGCCGCCCGCATTCTCGGGGAGATGAGTACCGAGGTCACGCGCCAGTTTCGTGCCCCGGGCGTCGAGTCCTTCCTGCGCGACGTCATCGACGATGTGCTTGAAAAACGTGTCGGCCATGACACGCGCCACCTGGCCGACCCGTCGGTACTCTATGGCGTCAAGGTGCTTAAATCCGATCCCGGTGGCGAGACCGCGCCGGTGATCGCCCCCGACCTGATCTCCGCCGGCAACCTGTTCGGCAGCGTCGATCCTGCCTGGCGCAGCGGTGAGCGGTCCGTGGCCTCGTTTCGCGGCATTCACGCCGGTGCGCTGATCGAAGCCGACGGCGGTTTCCTGATGCTCGACGCCGAGGACCTGATCCACCAGCCCGAACTGTTCAGGCGGCTGGTCCGCTCGCTGCGCTCGGAAGCCACCGAGATCCTCGCGCCCACGCCGGACTGGTCGCATGCCGCCCAATCACTCAAGCCCGAGCCGGTACCGATCGACTGCGGCGTGATCGTGGTCGGCGACCGGGACGCTTACCAGCGCCTGATGGAGCTCGACAAGGACTTCAGCGAGCAATTCCGGATCCTTGCCGACCTGCGCGACTCCGTCACGCGCGATGCCGACGGCATCAACGAGATCTGTGGACTGCTTGCCGCCATCATCAAGGAACAGTCGCTCCTGCACCTGGACCGATCGGCCATCGCGACGGTCCTCGACTACATCGGGCGCAACTCGGGGCGGCCCGATGCGCTGGCCGCCAGCCCCGGCGACCTCGCCGCACTGCTGCGCGAAGCCAGCTATATCGCTGGAGAAGCGGAACGCGGGGAAGTCAGCCGCGACGACATCGAACAGTCGCTGCAAAACCGCCGGGAACGCTCATCGGTCGGCTGGCACGAGTTGCTCAGCAGCCTGCCGCAAGGGAGCACGGCCGGCCTGCAGACCCGTGGCCGCAGGAGCGGCCGGGTTGCGATCTCCACGACCCGAACCGAGGTCGGCCAGACCTTTGCCCTGCCGGCCAGCGTCGATATCGCCGTCACCCCGTCGGCCACCGGGCAGGCGACCATCAGCGGCGAGGATACTGCCGGTAACGCATTCCACCAGCCGATTCCCGGACTGGCGGAAATGATCGGGGAGATCCTCCACCTAGAAAGCGGCCTGGACATCCACATGACCCAGACCGGCGGCATGGCACCCTGCCCCGAGGACATCGACGCGGCCATGGCCGCGCTGGCCTGCGGGACCCTGGCGACACTGGCCAAGGCCCCCATGCGACAGGAGTTCATGTTTGCCGCCGCCGTTGATGCCCGCTTCCAGCTCACCTCGATTCGTCGAATCAATGAACGAATCGAGGCCTTCCACGAGGCTTGCCAGGTCGACGGTCTCAGCGGGCAGCAAGGGGTCGCCATGTCACGCCAGAACATCGAGCGACTAGCACTGGATCAGAAGATCATCAAGGCCTGCAGCAACGACACCTTCAAGCTGTATGGGCTCGACACCCTCAACCAGGCCCTGGAACTGGTCACCGGTCAGCGCGCCGGCACATGGAAAGACGGCGAGTTTACCGCTGATTCGATTCTCGCGCGGGCCCGGGAGAACGCCCTGACACTGGCCGGTTAGCCGGGCGAAAGCAGGTCGCGACGGCCCTCGATGCCGAGCTTGTCGAGGGAGCGGTTCAATCGTGCCAGCATGCGATCGGGCCTTGCCGGCCGATCAAGAATGCGGGCGCGGTCGAAATCGATCAGGTACCAGCGTCCGGCCGCGTCCAGCAGGATGTTGCGAGCGTTGAGATCGGCATGAACCATTCCGGCGGAGAAGAACCGCTGGAGCACGACGCCGAGTCGGTGCCAGTCATCCTCCCCCAGGACACTGGCGGCATCGACCAGGCTGCGTGCACCGGGGATCAGTTCGGTCAGAATGCCGGCCCGATACCAGGGGCCGTGCCTCTCGCAACTGGCCATCAACGGGCGCGGAACGGGCAGACCGCGCGCCAGAAGACCGGTCAGGGCAGACCATTCGACAAAGGCCCGGCTGTTCGCATAGCCGGTAAAAAGGAAACGATCATGACTGACACGCGCCACCATCCCTCCGCGCAGGTAACGACGCAATACAGCCGGTCCCGCCGGTGTTTCCAGCTGCAGGGCCTGCCCGCGCCCGCCCAGTTCGGCGGTCACGCCGCCACGCAATCGCCAGAAGCCGGCATCCAACCACTCGGGACTGATCGCAGTCACCCGCTGCGGGTCGTATAGAATACGCAGCGAAGGCGCACGGAATTGCTGTTCAGACATGACTGGCTGGATTCTCCGGCATTGATACAGATCCCCCTCCCCTGATGACTTCGACACCCCCGCCCCCCGGCTCCATCTGCCTGCTGCGCCTGTCCGCGCTTGGCGACGTGTGCAACACGGTGCCCCTGGTCCGCTCATTGCAGCAGGCCTGGCCAGACACCGCGCTGAGCTGGATCGTGGGACGCACGGAATACCAGCTGGTAGCGGATCTCCCCGGCGTTGAATTCATTGTATTCGACAAGCGTGCGGGTCGTGCCAGCGTCGCCCATCTTCGTCGCCGACTCAAGGGCCGGCGGTTCGATATCCTGCTGCATGCGCAAATGTCCTTGCGCGCCAACCTGCTCGGACGATTGGTCAAGGCCAGGCGGCGGGTCGGCTTCGACCGGGCCCGCTCACGTAACGGCCACGCGCTGGTCGTCAATGAACGGATCGCCGCGCAGCCTTTTCAACACCAGGCCGAGGCCTTTCTGGAGTTTGCCCGATACCTTGGACTATCAACCGAAGGGGCCGACCGGCGATTGCCGTTGCCAGCGGAAGCGGAGGAATTTGCCCTTCGACACCAGCCCGAGTCCGGGCATGCCGTCCTGATCAGCCCGGCCTCCAGCCATCCGGCCCGCAACTGGAGCATCGCCGGGTACGCCGAGGTCGCAGACTGGATCATCGAGCGAAGCCAGCGCCCCGTCATCCTGGTGGGGGGACGCTCGAATACTGAGCGGGAAATGGGCCAGGCCATTGAATCGGCCATGCAGCATCGTGCCATCAACCTGATCGGTCACGACACCCTCAAGGAAGCCGTGGCCATGTTCGAGCGTGCCGCCTGCGTGATCACACCCGACTCGGGCCCGGCCCATCTCGCCGCGGCCATGGGCACACCGGTTGTCGGGCTCTATGCAGCCACCTGGTCGCGCCGCTCCGGGCCACTGGGCAGCCTGGAGCATTGCGTGGACCGATTCACTGAAGCCGCCCACCAGCACCTTGGAAAGGCGCCTGAGAAAGTTCGCTGGGGACGCAAGCTGCAATACCCCGGCGTGATGGATCTCATCACGCCGGGGGATGTCATCGAGCGGCTGAAGCGCCTGCTGAACGCGGAGGGCGAGCCATAGTCGCCCTCCGGTAATCCAATCCTGAACTACCAGGTCATGCAATCAACCGCGCCGCCTTCGGACTGTGCTTCATCTTCTGCTGCCTCGCGAAACACCGAAACCACGGCGGAATCGGTGGCACCGAAGGGATCGGAAATCGTGTAGCGGAAGTAGTTCCGGCCGTTGCAGCTGGCACTGATGGTGAAAGTGATCGTGCCGTCTTCGTTGATGACAGCCTCCCCCGGCGCGCCGGAGAACTGAACGACCGACACGACCTCGAGCGGATCGCCATCAGGATCGAAATCGTTGGCCAGCACGTCCACGGTCACCGGCTGGTCAGCCATGGTGGAAGCCGTGTCCGACCTTGCCACCGGCGCCTGGTTGGCGAACGCCACGCTGACGAACACGGTCGCCGTGGCTTCACGGCCCCGCGCATCGACGACGGTGTAGGTGAAACTGTCGTCACCAAAGAACAACTGGTCGGGCTGGTAACGCAACTGGTTGCCGACCTGCGTGACTTCACCGTCGGACGCCTGCCCGAACGAGGCGATCTCCAGGCTGCCGCCGTCGGGCAGTGAGGCCGCGGCCAGGACATCGACGTCCACCGGCTGGGTACGCGCCGTGGAGACCTGGATATCCTCGGCCACCGGCGGGGCGCCCGGCGCCTCGACAACGACGGTCACGTCGGCCGACGCTTCCCCACCGAAACCATCCTCGATGGTGTAGCTGAAGTTGTCAGTCCCCGTAAAACCGGCTGCAGGCGTGTACAGGATGACATCACCGCTGATGTCGGCCTGGCCGTTGGCCGGCTGGGTCACGCTGACGAGGCTCAGCGGGTCACCGTCGGGATCGCTGTCGTTGGCCAGTACATCAAGTGTGTTGTCGACCGAATCCTGCTCGACGGTGAACTGGCTGTTGTTGGCCACCGGCGGCTGGTTGTCGAAGACCACATCGCCCTCCGTGATCGAGGTGGTGGATTCCTGGTACCGATAGAAATCGACGATTCGCTTGTGGCGAACCGGATTCCTGAGCGCACGACGGATCCAGGGCGCCTCGACCGGCACTTCGACCCGCTCAATTTCCGTCACCGGCTCGTCCGGCCCGACCTGGATGCGCTCGGTGCGCGATTCCTCGGTCACGAAGCTGATCTCGACACGACGATTGCGGCTGCGGTTTTCCTCGGAGTCGTTCGGGTAGCGCGGTGCGTGCAGGCCACGACCTTCCCACTCGACCTCTTCGGTCTCGATGCCTCGGGTGGCCAGGTAATCGACCACCGACCTTGCACGGCGCTCGCTCAGGCCCTGGTTGTACTCGGCGGTACCGATATCACAGGTGTGACCGACCACCTGGATCGTGCTGACCAGGCCGCCTTCCCGAATGGCATCGACCAGCTCGTTGAGGGTGCTCCGCGCCGCCGGCCGCAGCTCGGAACTGTCGAAGTCGAAGGTGGCCTGATCGCTCAGCGTGACCTCCGTGGCCACAACACGCTCCTCGTACTGCGGCTCCGGCTCGCGGGTCACCTCGATCTCGCGGTACTCGCGCACCGGCCGATACGAATGACCACCGAAACTGTAGCTATAGACGAGACTGCCGCGCAGGTCATTGCGATCTTCGACGAAATCGCCGCTCTTGCTGTAGTAGCTGGTGCGCAGCGACAGACTGTGCGGGGTATTGGCGAAGTGCTTGTCCAGGGACAGCGATCCGGTCGTCTGCGAGGATCCGAAATCACCGCTTTCGTAGTCCAGACCGCCGCGCAGACGAACCAGCTGGTTGTCGAAGTAGCGGCCGGCACGCAGCCCCAGGCCCCACTCGTAGGGCTCCTCGAACAGGTCGGTAATGGTCTCGACGGTATCGATGCGCGTGAAACCACGACCGTCGATGGTGCCCGTCACCAGGCGGTCGTCGATATCGATGAGCTGGCTGACCAGGCGCTCCGAACTCAGCGCCGTCATCCCGTAGCCGGAAAAGAACCAGTCCTTGTACTCGTAACCGGCACCGAAGGTCAGCTTGCGGTCGTCGAACTGGTTCTGGTCGGCGGCGAGGAACAGCTTGGCCACTCGACCGTCGGTATACACGGGGCCGTCCGGACCTTCCTCGGTGGTCGTATTGAACAGCCAGTGGTAGTTGAGCTTGAGACCGCCGGCACCGTCACGGCCCAGCCAGCCCTCACCGATCCAGGCGGTGCGGTCGGTTTCCGACAGCGAGGCCTGGAATTCACCGATGAAATCGAACTCCGAATCGACGCCGATGCCGATGCGGTAGCGGTCCCCGACGAAATGAAACGTCGGCGACTGCTGCATGGAAACCGGCTCATCGGTTTCATCCACCTGGGCCTGCGCCGCCACGACGCCGACCAGGGCCAGTGAAACTGCCAGAATAGTTTTGCGAAACATGCCGTTATGCCCCTGATTGTTAGAAACTTGTTGGGGGTATACTACCCGCAAAAGGGTGAGGTTCGCCACATTATCGATCATCGCTCATCGATAATCAGCGTACGATTTCTCCTCCACAATATCGGAGTTCAGCGCCAGGTTGATCTCTTTCTTGATCGCGGCGCGCTCGTCGTTTTCCATGTACACCGAGCGGGCCAGCGACACGAAACGCTCGCCGAAGTCCTTGTCACGCTCGCAGTCACGGATGTCGTCCTCGATCTGCCACAGGCGCTGATTGACTTCCAGCAGTCGCCTGCGCAGGGCGACGATGCCATCCGTTTCCAGCCCGGCATCGGCCCACACCCGAGAGAGCAGCTCGTGCTCACGGCGCACATTGGCCAGCTTGTCCGGGTCGTCGATTCGCTCAAGCTTGATATCGAGGATCGTGAGCTTGTCGAGCAGTTCACCCGGGGCGATCGGAATCCGAATCTGTTTGCTCATGTATCTGTTCGCTCCCTGGAAACGAAAGCGGGCCGGCTCGTCGCCGAACCGGCCCGCCAGACTCGTCGATTGACGAAGCTTACTTCTCGTCTTCGCTGAGCGCCTTCATGCTCAGGCGAATACGGCCCTGCTTGTCGACTTCGAGGACCTTGACCTTGACCTTGTCGCCCTCGGCCAGTTCGTCGGTGACATTCTCGACGCGCTCGTCGGAGATCTGCGAGATGTGCACCAGGCCGTCCTTGCCGGGCAGGATGGTCACGAAGGCACCGAAGTTCATGATCTTGGTGACGGTACCGTCGTAAATCGCGCCCACGTCGACGTCGGCGGTGATCTGCTCGATGCGCTTGCGGGCATCGTCGGCCGCGGCCTGGTTGACCGAAGCGATCGTCACCGTGCCGTCGTCCTGGATGTCGATGGTGGTACCGGTCTCCTCGGTGATCTGGCGGATGGTCGCACCACCCTTGCCGATCACGTCGCGGATCTTGTCCGGGTGCACCTTCATGGTGAACAGGCGCGGCGCGTACTGGCTCA
>SKSJ01000136.1 GCA_007123055.1 Wenzhouxiangella sp.
ATGCTGAAATTCATTCCCGTCGCAATCTTCCTGCTGCTGGCCGTACCGGCGGTGGCCGATGAAAATTCCCCCGAGTACCAGCGTGCGCTTGAATTGCTGGCCGAAACGCCGCTGATCGACGGTCACAACGACGTGCCCTGGCAGTACCGCACGCGTGTTGATAACCGACTCGAGGCCATTGATCTCAATGACGACACCACCGAGCTCGACCCACCCATGCATACCGACATGGAACGGCTCAGGGCAGGACGCCTGGGTGCGCAGTTCTGGTCGGTGTACGTGCCGCCGGCCCATACCGGGGACGAGGCGGTGCGTATTCAGCTCGAGCAGATCGATCTCGCGCACCGTCTGATCGAGCGCCACGACGAACTGGAATTCGTCACCACCGCCGATGAGCTGGAGCGTTCCTTTTCCGAAGGCCGTATTCCCTCCATGCTCGGCATGGAAGGCGGGCACGTGCTCAACAATTCCCTGGCCACCCTGCGCATGTTTCATCGCCTCGGCGCCATCTACCTGACGTTGACTCATTGGCAGAGCCACGACTGGGCCGATGCCGCCACCGACGCGCCGCGGCATGGCGGTCTGAACGATTTCGGCAGGGAAGTCGTGCGGGAAATGAACTGGCTGGGGATGCTTATTGACCTGTCGCATGTCAGTCCGGCGGTCATGCATGACACGCTGGATGTTAGCGAAGCACCGGTGATCTTCTCGCATTCCTCGGCCATGGGTGTGACGCTGCATCCGCGCAACGTACCCGACGATGTCCTCGACCGACTGCCGGAAAATGGCGGTGTAGTCATGGTCACGTTCGTGCCTGGCTTCGTCAATGAAGATCTACGCCAGTGGGGTGCCGAGCGTGCGGCCGAACGCGCCCGGCTGGAAAGTCTGCACCCCGGCGATCCCGACGCGGTCGAAGCCGGCATGGAAGCCTGGCTGCAAGCCAATCCGGAACTGCAGGCCGATCTGGCCGACGTAGCCGACCACATCGACTACATCCGCGACCGCGTCGGCATCGATTACATCGGCATCGGTGGTGATTACGACGGCATTACTACCGTCCCCGTCGGGCTGGAAGACGTTTCCACCTACCCGGCCCTGGTCGCAGAACTGATCCGTCGCGGTTACTCGGACGACGACATTCGCGCCATCCTCGGCAACAACGTGCTGCGGGTGATGCGCGACGCCGAGTCCGTGGCCGATCGGCTGCAGTCCGAGCGCCCGGCATCGGACGCGCAGTTCGAGGACTTCGAGTGATCTGCGCGGGCGAGGCCTCGCCTCGCCCGTTGCGCGGCCGGTCGGGAAGCGACGTCTGTTTGCCTGACGTTTACGGTAAGGTGGGGCTATGAGCGAATACCACGCGATTCCGAAGTTCACCATCGGCCAGATCATCCGACACTCGAAGTACGAGTATCGCGGCGTCATCGTCGATGTCGATCCCTTCTTCCAGGGTACCGAGGAGTGGTACGAGCAGATGGCCGTCAGCCTGCCGCCCAGGGACAAGCCCTGGTACCACGTCCTCGTCGACGGTGCCGAGCATTCCACCTACGTCGCCGAGCAGCACCTGGAAGCCGACCCCTCCGGTCACCAGATCAGCCATCCCGCGCTCGGTCAGTTCTTCGACCGATTCGAACGCGGCCGGTACTTCCTCGCTGCCGGCACTCACTGACGGGAATCACCGGGAACGATGGACGCGGAAAAAATGATCAGGCAATGGTTGTCTGAAGATCGTGAGCGAATGGCGATGCTCGAATTGGCTGCCGGCCAGGGCCTGTCGGACTGGTGTCTGGCCGCGGGCTTCGTCCGCAACCTGGTCTGGGACCGCTTGCATGGCTATCGCCCGGCAACGGCCCTGAACGATATCGATCTGATTCATTTCGACCGGGAAGATATGAGCAAGGCGCGCGATCGTCGCATCGAGCAGGATCTTGCCCGGCGAACCGGGCTGCCCTGGTCGGTGAAAAACCAGGCGCGGATGCACGAGCGAAACCATGATGCGCCCTACGCTTCGACGCGCGATGCCATGAGCTACTGGGTCGAGATCGAAACGGCCGTTGGCGCCGCACTGGATGAAGATGGAGCGGTCGTACTGATATCCGCCTTCGGTCTCGATCCGTTGTTTGACCTGACCATCACGTTGAATGACACCAGGCCGAAGCCAGAGGCCTTCGAAAAGCGAGTCAGGGGCAAGCGCTGGCTGCAGTTCTGGCCGAAGCTCGTGGTGAATACCTGACCCATGAAAAACTGGTTGTTCAAGCCCTTCGAGCGCATCGCCGATGGTTCGGCGCTGGCCATCGGTCTGTTTGTGATCACGTTGACCGCCGTGCTGGCCTGGCGGGCCGGGCTGCATACAAACGGCGTGATCGATCTGCATTTCGGGCCGGGCGTGGGGCTGTGGTTGCTGATCGTGCAGGGATTGATCAACTGGATGATCCTGTCGCTCATCCTGCTCGCGGTGGGCAAGTGGGTGAGCAGCGGCCGTTTCCGCACGCTTGATCTGTTTGCTACTCAGGCGCTGGCGCGTTGGCCATTGCTTATCGGTGCCGTCTGGATGTCGATCCCGGGCGTAGGTGCGGCGATAGAATCGCGTACGGCCCGGTTGATGGAGCAGATGCCCGAGCAGCCCGGTCAGGTCATCGCGCCGGTGGAGTACATGCTCGATGCCATGTGGCTGTTGTTGATGAGCCTGCCGGTGATGGCAGCCATCGCGTGGATGATCTGGCTGATGTTCCATGGCTATGCGCTGGTGGCCAATCTGCGCGGCACGCGGGCATTCTTCAGCTTTGCCGGTGCGCTGGTGGCCGCCGAGATTTGCAGCAAGGTTCTGATCCATTTCCTTTTGCAGTCTGCGGCCTGAACTGCCGCTCTCCGACATACGCAGAAGTACGGTGACGACAGCATGTCACTCATGCATGCACTCCCGTCTTCAGCCGGTACAATAACCGGCTCGGACAATGAAAAACGCCCCGCGAGAGGACAGGAATGGTTCAACAGTATCCCCACCCGGATGATCTGGATCCGCAGGAAACACAGGAGTGGCTGGAGTCGCTGGCCGCCGTGGTCGACCATGATGGCCCGGAGCGGGCGCACTTCATTCTCGAACGCCTGGTCGAGCTGGCCCGGCGCAGCGGCGCCCACCTGCCGTTTGACCTGACCACTGCATACATCAACACCATTCCGCCGCATCGCCAGCCGAGCATGCCCGGCGACCGCGCTCTGGAAAAACGGATCAAGCATATGATTCGCTGGAATGCCATGGCCATGGTGGTGCGCGCTGCGCGGCGTGGCGGCGAACTCGGCGGTCATATTGCCAGCTTTGCCTCGGCGGCCACGCTCTACGATGTCGGTTTCAACCATTTCTTCAAAGGGCCGGACCACGAGGACGGTTCCGACCTGGTCTACATCCAGGGGCATTCCTCGCCGGGGATTTACGCACGTGCTTTTCTTGAAGGCCGGCTGACCGAAGAGCAGCTCGATGGTTTCCGTCAGGAAAGCGAGGGTGGGGGGCTGAGTTCCTATCCGCATCCGTGGCTGATGCCGGACTTCTGGCAGTTTCCGACCGTGTCGATGGGACTGGGTCCGATCATGTCGATCTACCAGGCGCGTTTTCTCAAGTACATGACCAACCGCGGCATCATCGACGCCGGCAAGCGCAAGGTGTGGAGCTTCCTGGGCGATGGCGAGATGGACGAACCTGAATCGCTGGGCGCGATTTCACTGGCCGGACGTGAAAAACTCGACAACCTGGTCTGGGTGGTCAACTGCAACCTGCAACGCCTGGATGGGCCGGTCCGAGGCAATGGCAAGATCATCCAGGAACTCGAGGGCGTGTTCCGGGGTGCGGGCTGGAACGTGGTCAAGGTGATCTGGGGGTCCTACTGGGATCCGTTGCTGGCGCGTGACCACAAGGGTCTGTTGCGCAAGCGCATGGAGGAAGCGCTGGATGGCGACTACCAGAAATACAAGGCCAACGACGGTGCCTACGTGCGCGAGCATTTCTTCGGCGCCTACGACGAACTCAGGGAAATGGTCGCCGACTTGTCCGACGAGGACATCTGGCGACTCAACCGCGGCGGGCACGACCCGAACAAGGTCTACGCCGCCTATCACCAGGCCGTTCACCACGAAGGCCGTCCCACCGTGATCCTGGCCAAGACCATCAAGGGCTACGGTCTGGGTCAGTCTGGCGAAGGGCAAAACATTTCGCACCAGCAGAAGAAACTCGACGACGAGGGTGTGAAGTACTTCCGTGACCGCTTCAATGTGCCGGTGTCCGACGACCAACTCGGCGATGTGCCCTATTACCACCCCGGCGAGGATTCCGAGGAAGTGCGCTACATGAAAAAGCGCCGCGAGGAACTGGGTGGGTCCCTGCCGCAGCGTCGGGTCGAGGCCGAACCGCTGGAAGTCCCCGAACTCAAGGCTTTCGAGGCGATCATGAAGGATACCGGTGATCGCGAAATATCGACCACTATGGCCTTTGTGCGCGCTCTGAGCGTGATGCTCAGGGACAAGAACGTCAAGAAGCACATCGTGCCGATCATCTGTGACGAGGCGCGTACCTTCGGCATGGAAGGGCTGTTCCGGCAGATCGGCATCTATGCGCCGGAAGGCCAGCTTTACGAGCCGGTCGATTCCGACCAGTTGGCCTACTACAAGGAAGAAAAGCAGGGGCAGGTCCTGCAGGAGGGCATTACCGAGGCCGGATCAATGAGTTCGTGGATCGCCGCGGCGACCAGCTACGCCACAAACGGCGTGCCGATGATTCCTTTCTACATCTTCTACTCGATGTTCGGGTTTCAGCGCATCGGCGACCTGGCGTGGGCGGCCGGCGACATGCGCGCGCGCGGCTTCCTGATCGGCGGCACCTCGGGCCGGACCACGCTCAACGGCGAGGGCCTGCAGCACGAGGATGGCCACAGTCACGTGATGGCCGGCACCGTCCCCAACTGCGTGAGCTATGACCCGACCTTCGCCTACGAGTTGGCGGTCATCGTGCAGGACGGCCTCAAGCGAATGTATACGCAAGGCGAGGACGTGTACTACTACATCACCGTGCTCAACGAGAATTACCATCACCCGGAAATGCCCGAGGGTGCCGAGGAGGGCATTCGCCGCGGCATGTACCTGTTCCGTGAACCGGACCTGCCGCAGGTGCAGTTGATGGGCAGCGGTTCCATCCTGCGCGAGGTGATCGCGGCAGCCGGCCTGCTGGAAGAGGAGTTCGGTGTCCTGGCCAACATCTGGTCGGTGCCCAGTTTCAACGAGCTCAGAAGGGATGGCCACGAGGTAGCACGCCGCAACCGGCTCAACCCGGACCAGCCGGCGAAGTCGCCGTGGATCACCGCCCTGCTCAAGGACCGTGAAGGCCCGGTGGTGGCAGCCACCGACTATGTGCGCGCATATGCCGACCAGGTACGCGAGTTCATACCGCAGGACGACTATATCGTGCTCGGGACCGACGGCTTTGGCCGTTCCGATACGCGCGAGAACCTGCGCAGCTTCTTCGAGGTCGATCGCAAGCATGTGGCCTGGGCCGCGCTGGTGGGGCTCAATCGCCAGGGCAAGTTTGGCGACGACGACCTGATCAAGGCACGCAAGACCCTGGACATCGACCCCGACAAGCCATTGCCGTTGAAGGTGTGAGGGCGTAGGTCGGGGCCACGTCCCCGACGGACGTCAGGCGATGACAAAGCGATAACACGAAGGACACGAAGAATGGCACGAAGAGCACGAAGTTGAATTCGTTTATTGTGTTTTCTTCGTGTGCTTCGTGCTATTCATGTGGCATGACATGGATCGACAAGAACAGTAGGTCGGGGTTACATCCCCGACGGACGACACATCTGTCTCGATCAGGCGTAGCTGATGTGTGTACAAGTTTGAAGTATTGTCCGTCGGGGATGTGGCCCCGACCTACGCGTCACGAGACAGAAACGAGACGAATGCGATGAGCGACAAGAAGGAAATCAAGGTGCCGGATATCGGCGACTTCGACAAGGTGCCGGTCATTGAGGTGCTGGTCGCCCCTGGCGACGAGGTCGAGAAAGAGGAATCGCTGGTCACGCTGGAATCCGACAAGGCGACGATGGAGGTGCCATCGACCGAGTCCGGCAAGGTCGTCGAGATCAAGGTCTCCGAAGGCGACGAGGTCGGCGAGGGAGATGTGATTGCGGTCGTCGAGGTTTCCGAAAGCGACGGGAGTGCGTCTGAAGGTGGCGACTCCGAGGATGATGGGGACGCGAAGACGGAAGACGGAAGACGGGAGTCGGGAAAAGAGGGGAAAGGTGTCGAAGAAGTCCGCCCGGAAACCGGCAACGGGCAACCGGAAACCGCGTCAAGCTCGTCAAGCGAGGATCGCCGGTCCCCGCCCTCGCATGCTGAGGACCGGCCGGCGGTGCCGGGCTGGGTCGACGACATGCCGCCGCCTCCGGTGCCTTTCGATGAAATGGACCGTGAACCGGGCAGTCTGCCGCATGCCTCGCCCTCGGTGCGCAAGCTGGCACGTGAGCTCGGCGTGGCGTTGCAGGGGGTGAAGGGATCAGGCCGCAAGGGACGCATTACCGAGGACGACCTCAAGGTCCACGTCAAGCAGGCCATGGAGTCCGGGACGCCGGCTGGTACCCCTGGTGGTGGTCTGAACGTCGCGGCTGCACCGGAAGTCGACTTCTCGAAATTCGGCGAGATCGAGGAAGAAAAGCTCTCGCGCATCAAGCGCATTTCCGGCCCCAACCTGCATCGCAACTGGGTGTCGATCCCGCATGTCACCCAATTCGACGAGGCCGACATCACCGAGATGGAAGCCTTCCGCAAGGCCAGCAAGCAGCAGGCCGAAGCCGCCGGCACCAAGATGACGCCGCTGGTCTTTTTGATCAAGG
>SKSJ01000154.1 GCA_007123055.1 Wenzhouxiangella sp.
ACCACCAGCAGGTCGGACAGGCCGAGCAATGACTCGAAGAGTTCCGACTGGTCGGACTCCTCACTCCCATGCCTGTCGACTTTGGGTACCGACTGAACCACCCGCGTTGACTCCAGCCCCCAGCCAGCCAAATATTTGATCAGAATACATTAACCGCGCGCTCACTGACAAGCATGCTGACCCGCCCGGCACGCCCCGCAAACTGCACAAATCTTGACCGGTGTCATGCGGCTGCGCCCGGCTTTCCGCTAGAGTCGGATGCAAATGCCTTCCAGAAACATGCCGTGGACGGAGACGGCACAACCAGGAGAAGATAATCATGAGCGACATCTTCACCGAAGCCGGGAGGCACTGCTTGCCCTCGCTTTCCGACGCTTTGCGCCACCGATTCGATGCCGCCTGGTCGCCGGCTGTCGATGTATCCGAGAGCAACCTCGTCTATACCGTGGTCATGGAAGCTCCTGGCGTCGATCCGGGGGATGTTCGGGTCGGGTTGGTCGGGAACATGCTGATCATCACGGCGTTGCGCAACCGCACGGGCGGCTGCTCGGGTGTCGTTCCGCATCGGGTCGAACGGCATTGCGGCAGCGTGGGCCGACGCATCGCCCTGCCCGGTGCTCCGGATCCAGGCAGTATTCGATGGCAGTTGCAGCATGGCCTGCTGAGGATTTCGATCGATGCTTGCGGCCATGACCGCTGAGCCGACGTGCTCGTCCGAGTCCTCGAGCGGATGCTGGCATAATTCGGGTCAGCATGCTTCCGTTGTGGCTCAAGCTTGTCTGGACATTGCCGGCATTCACCATTCTTGTCGTCTACTGGCGACAGTACGGGCCGGGCAACCTGCTCTGGTTCAGCGACATCGCCCTGATCCTGAGCATTCCCGCATTGTGGCTGGAAAGTCCGTTGCTGGCAGGGGTGGCAGCTGTTCTCGTCCTGGTGCCCGAGTTGGTCTGGAATGTCGCCTTTTTCTGCCGATTGACGACGGGGCGACGTCTGGGCGGGATCGTCGACTACATGTTCGAGCCCGACCGGCCGCGTTTTCTCAGGGCACTGTCCCTGTTTCACGTTCCGCTACCGCTATTGCTGCTCTGGCTGGTGTGGCAACTGGGCTACGATGCACGCGCCCTGCCCCTTGCCGTCGTGTTGACGTGGCTGCTCATGCCAGCGACTCGACTTCTGACCCGACCGGAACGCAATGTCAACTGGGTGCATGGCCTCCCGCAACACCGGGACACCGTTCATCCCGTGGTTTTTGTCGGCATTCTCATGCTGGCCATTCCGTTGGTGTTTCATTTGCCGGCCCACCTGCTGCTCAGCCACCTGTTCGCGTAGCCGCCGGGTGCGGCGGCTGGTGGAAGCGTGAGGGCGGGTGAGCAGCCTGCCCCGGATACAATTCGATCCGGACGTTGTCAAATGTGAAAAGGCAGGAAAACCTCGATCCAACCACTGGAGGATCCATGATGTACAGAACACTTGCACTTGGCCTTGTTCTCGCTGCCACACTTCTGACGGCCGGCTGCGCAACCCAGGGACCTCGGGAGGAAGTCGGCATGCTGATCGGTGGTGTGATGGGCGGCGTACTTGGTTCACAGGTCGGTAGTGGACGTGGACGCACCCTTGCAACGGCGGCTGGCGCGCTGGTCGGTGGCGCGGTTGGTGCTTCAGTCGGACGCTCGATGGACGACGTCGATCGCATGAAAATGGCCACGACCCTGGAGACCACGCGCACCGGCGTGGCATCGGAATGGCAGAACCCCGATACCGGCTATTACTATCGCATGGAACCGACCCGGACCTACGAAACGGCCGAAGGGCCGTGCCGCGAATACACCATGGATGCCGAGATTGGTGGCCGGACCGAGCAGGTTTACGGCACGGCCTGTCGCCAGCCGGACGGGAGCTGGCAGATCATCAACTGACGACTCACTGGCAGAAAAGTCGAGCGCTTGTCGTTATTGCAACTGTATCCTGCCCGGAGGGCGGGAGCATTGATCATCAACCCCAAGGGAGCCTTATCTCATGGAAGCACAGAACGACCAGACCGTCACTCTCGGCAACTGGATGTTGACCCTGTTTCTGACCTTCATCCCCATTGTCAACATCATCATGCTGATCGTATGGGCCGTCTCATCGACGACGCCGCCCAGCAAGGCCAACTGGGCACGGGCAGCATTGCTGTGGATTGCGATCTTCTTCGTGCTCGGCCTTCTTCTGTCGATCGTCGGCGGTATCGGGCTGGCGACGATGTAGACAGCTCGACTCGGTCGCGAAACGGGGTACTGCCCCGTTTCGCCGCCCGGAACTTCCTCATTCCTCACCTCTCTCCCCGGTTCCGGCCAACGCGAACATGTGCCTCGGGTGATGCTGATGCCTGATTTCACCTCGACTGCCACGACGGTGTTCCATGAATGAAGAGCAGGCGTTGAGCCGTCGCGTACTCGCCATGCTCGATGCCACGCTTCTGCGCATCGACGCTTCGGCCGACGATGTCCTCGCCCTGTGCCGCAAGTCCGACTCCTCGGCGGGCCGGGTTGCCGCAGTCTGCGTACTCCCCGAATGGATCGAGACGGCCCGAACCGCGCTGGCGCGTTCTGCCGAGCCCGAGGCCAGCGTGAAAGTCGCCAGCGTCGCCAATTTCCCGGAGGGACACAGTGACATTGATCGTGCTGTCGATGACGTGAGGAGAGTGATCAAGCTCGGTGCCGACGAGATCGATCTGGTCTTTCCCTGGCATGCCCTGCTGGAAGGCAACGAGGCCAGCGGACAGGGGCTGGTGGCCGCATGCCGGGAAGCCGCCCCGCGACACATCCTCAAGGTCATCCTGGAAACGGGAGAGCTGGGCGAGCCGGAGTTGATTCAGCGTGCCGCCGAGCTTGCGATCGCCGGAGGTGCGGATTTCGTCAAGACCTCGACCGGCACGACCTCGGTGGGGGCAACGCCGCAGGCGGTCGCGGTGCTTCTGGCAACCATTCGAAACGACGGACGGGAAGTCGGGTGCAAGGTGTCCGGAGGCGTTCGTACCCTGGAGCAGGCGTTCGAGTATCTCGATCTGGCCCGCGAGATCATGGGGGAAGACTGGCCGGCGCCAGCCCGATTCCGCATCGGTGCCTCCGGGCTGCTTGAGCAGGCGCTGCGGGCAATCGGATTCGTCGACACTTCCTTCACCTGAAACTCACCCCAGGTACACACAAACAGGTAAAAAATGCGAGCCGAAGGGGATTATCGGACCATTATTCCGAAGGAGGAAATGTCCATGAAACTTTCGCTTGCACATGTTGTTGGTACTTTTGCCCTCTCGCTGGCCGGAGCTGGCCTGCTGTTCAGTCCTTCCACGTCCATCGCCGCGCCGGGTGCCAAACCGGGCGATCAAAGCATCGTCGAAATCGTGATCGATGCGGCCTCGGCCGATCCGGCCGAGTTTTCGCTGTTGCTCGATGCGGTGCTCTACATTGCCGATACCAACCCGGACAGTGCACTGGTCGCCGGCCTGTTCGACAACGACCAGTACACGGTCTTCGCACCGACGGACGCGGCCTTTGCTGACCTGGTCGGCGCCATTATCGACCTGCTCGACCCCGACATCCTTCAAAACGATGGCCCGTTTGCCGCCATTGATGACCTGCTCGGTGCCGGTACGGTGGAGGCCGTGGTCAGCTACCACGTGACCTTTGGACGTCGCGCTTCGAACAGTGTCGTGCCACCGCGTCGCGACCGCACGATCGACACCCTGCTCGAAGGTGCGAGCTTCAGCGTCAGCCCGTCCGGTGTGATCACTGCAGTGGGCAGCACGGCAGCCATCGGGCCGGCCAACATCTCTGCTCGCAATGGCGTGATTCACGTGATCGACGCGGTACTGTTGCCGATCGATCTGGGCCTTTGAACCGAGACTGACGGTTCAGGCAAAGAAGCCCCGGAGATCCCGGGGCTTCTTTGTATCAGGGCGCGGCTGGGGCATCGCCCTGATTACTGCCGGATTGGCCGGCGGCGGTCTGATCGATATCGATTTCGCCACTTTGGGCGCGCCGGGCAATCGACATCAGGTCGGAGAAGAAGCTGCCGGTCTCGCCGGCAGCCTTGCGGTCGGCACGGCCACTCTTGAACAGGATGATGCCGAACACGATCAGCGCGATGCTGATCGCCAGACTGACCAGAGACATCAGCAACACGAAGATGCCGCTGCCGATGAACATCCAGTGGGCCTTGCTTTCAAAGCCATCGGTGCGCCGCGCATTGCGCGGGTCGGACGCCGAATAGGCGATTTCGACCTGCTGGCCGATGGTCGGCCGCGATGAGCTGCGCATGCTCGATCCGAAGGTGTACTCGCGCCCATCCACTTCAAAGGAATAGACCGGCGAATACATCCGGTCGCCGTCGCTGTTGCGACTGCTTTCCACATCGGCGATCACCCCCTGGGTCGCGACTTCGTCGGGCAGCTCGTCTGGCGCCATGGCCGAGCCGACCACGATGAACACGACGCCGACAACGATCCCGATAATGCCGCCGAGTATCCCGCCCACGCTCTTGTTGTTGCCGCGACCGCGCCTGCTGACACGTCGGGCCCCGCTGCGAATGACGCCGAACAATCCCTCGGCCACCAGGATGGCGCCGGCAGTCATCTTGGCGGCACCGCGTGCGGCCGGGTCCTCGGACCAGTTCGTCTGCAGTGTGTTGAAAAAGTGCTGAATTCTTTTCATGTTGGTAGTTATTGTTGGTTTGCCAGCCGTATTGAACGATAAATCGTGCCAATTGGCGACAAATTTGCTGTTCAATCATGCGCGGGAAAGAGCTCCTCGCCCTGGTATTCGGGGTTGTTGACCCGTGTGCTGACCTGCTCGGCCTGCAGGATGCCGTCGGCCGGTGGACGAATGATCTGCTCCGCGTGATCCGCCGGTGCACTCAACCAGACATCCCATTCTTCAGGCGCGAGGATGACGGGACTACGATGGTGACCGATGTCACTCAGCAGCCGATTCGGTTCGGTCGTGACAATGGTGAACGATTCGATCACCTCGCCGCCTGCTCCGCGGGAACGGTCCCACAACCCCGCCATGACCAGCACCGGCGCCTTTGCTGGCATGACACGCCACGGCTGTCGGGGTTTCGCTCGCTGGTCCCACTCGTAGAACCAGGAAAACGGAACCAGGCACCTGCGGCCTTGTTTCCAGGCATTGCGAAAAGCCGGCTTGCCGGCCACCGTCTGCGAAAACGGCCGATTGCTTTCCGAGCGGCAATTGGCCGTTGAAAACTTCGGCAGCTCACCCTTCAGCCAGTGCGGGATGAGGGGCCAGACCAGCGCATCGATGCGGCGGCCGGCATCCCCGCCACGAACAGCGGGAACACGATTCCAGCGCACCTCGCCACGCCGGCGGCTCGACGGAGCGACGTTGGGTCGGCGAATTCCGCCGTCGGGCGGGTCTCCGAATATATCCATATACTCGTAGATCTGCCGCCAGGAATAATCGAGTCCGCCTCTTCCGCACATGCATTGATTGTCCCGGATCACTGCAAGGGCTGTCCACTGTCGGGCCGCTGTCGATGGAGATTATTGACAGTTGTCGTGCCTGGCATGAACGGGTTAGGCTTGGCACGAGGGTTGCACGGAGGATGATCCGGGTGTCCAATCATTGGCTGCACGCCGGGAGATGGAATCTGTATCGGCTGTTGTCGCTGGTCGCCATGCTTTGGTGCATGCAGGCCAATGGCGACACGATTGTCGTGGGCGGAGAAGACGGCTACAAGCCCTACGAGACGATTGATGCATCCGGCGAGCCAGTCGGATTTCATGTCGACCTGATGAAAGCGATTGCACGCGAGATGGATCTCGACGTGCGCTTCGAGCTAGGGCCCTGGGATGAGATGCGAGCAGCGCTTCTCGGCGGTGATATCGACGTCCTGGGCATGTTCGTATCCACCGAACGCGCCGAAACCGTCGACTTCGCCACTCCTCACGTCATCGTCTACCACCGGATATTCATTCCGGCGGATGCACCGCCGGTTGGTTCGATACAGGATCTGGCCGGCAAGCGCGTGATCGTGCAGCGCAATGCCTTCAGCCACGAGCATCTCCAACAGATCGGCCTGGAGTCCGACCTGTTCCTGGTCGACACCGACGCCGAAGGCCTCCGACTGCTCGCCGAAGGCAGGCATGATGCAGCACTGCTGACCGAGCATCGCGGGCGTTTCACCATGCGCAGCGAAGCGCTGGATCAACTCACGGTATCGGGCCCACCGGTATTGCCGGTCGAGAATGCATTCGCCGTCCGTCGGGGTAACCTGGAAATGCTGGAAACGGTCAACCGGGGATTGGAGAAGGTCATGGCCAGCGGCGAGTTCGATCGTATCTACGAGCGCTGGCTGCAACCCCATGACGGTCGGCCCGACGCGCCACTGTCGCCCTTCCTGCTGCTGGCGGCCGGCGGCACCATTCTCGTGCTCATCTTGCTGACTGCCTGGCAGATGAACCGGATGTTTCGCATGCGTAACGAGAAGCGGGCAGCAGACCAACGACTCGCATTTCTGAAAACTCGTGATGCCCTCACCGGGCTTTTGAACCGGCCGGCCTTCGAGAATGAATTGTCGCGACTGCTGGATCAATGTGACGGCGAAAGCGAACATGTCCTGCTGGTAATCAACATCGACCAGTTCAGGCTGGTCAACGAAAGCCTCGGGCACGCGGGTGCGGACCGAGTACTGGTCGAACTGGCCAGAAAGCTGGAACAGGTTTTCGGCACATCGGCTCATATCGGCCGTCTCGGAAGCGACGAGTTCTCGGTGCTGATGCCGCACACCGCGATAGCGAATGAACTGTTGCAGGCCGAAAAACTGCTTTCCACGCTTGATGAACTGGAATCCCGTCCCGGCATGAAGCTCGGCCTGAGTATCGGACTGGTGCCCTTCAACGGCATCGGCGACACTGCGGCCCAACTGTTGCGACGGGGCGACTGCGCCGGCCTGGCCGCGAAAGAAGCTGGAGGCAATCGCGTTCATTGCTGGCACGACGACGACCGTCGCCTGGCGGAGCGGGTGGGCATGCTGCGCTGGGTCGCGCGAATCCAGTCTGCCATTCATGAACAACGCTTGCTGTTTCACTACCAGCCCATCGTTGCGGCCAGGAGTACCGACAATGTCATTCATGCTGTGGAGATGCTGGTACGCATGCGCAATTCGGATGGCAGGATACTGCCTGCGGCCGATTTCATGCCCGCGGCCGAGCGCTATTTCCTGTCGCCGGACATCGATCGCTGGATGATCCAGAATGTACTGGCATGGCTGAAAGCCAATTCGGAAGTGCTCGATTGCATCGACAGGGTCAACATCAATCTTTCCGGTCGCAGCCTGGGTGATGATCGCTTTCTGGATTTCCTGGCGGCGACCGTCGAGCAACATGCCGACATCAATCAGAAACTGTGTTTCGAGGTCACCGAAACGGCGTTGATCGCCAACCTCGATACTGCGCGCAAGGCCCTGACCGAGCTCCATCGCAAGGGATGCCGAATTGCACTGGATGACTTCGGCAGTGGGTTATCGTCGATGGCTTATCTCAAGCACCTGCCAGTGGACTATCTCAAGATCGACGGGGGATTCGTACGTGACATCGAGCAGGACGAAGACGCACTCGAGATGGTTCGGGAAATCAACCGGCTCGGCCACGCAGTAGGCAAGCTCACCATCGCCGAGTTCGTGGAATCCCCCGGAATCCGGGAACTGCTGACCGAATCCGGCATCGATCTCCTCCAGGGCCATGCAATCGGTCGACCGGCACCGCTGGAGGAGTTGCTGTCGTGGTGCCGGAATCGCAGTCCCGTCCCCAGTGGCGCCCGTCACGGCTGATCGGAATACTGAATGAAACCAGGTCAGCGAGTGCGGAAAGGCAGCGAAGGGATGGTGGCGGCGCTGGTTGTTGCCGGGGTGCTGGGCGGATTGTTGATACCGGACCTGGCACGGATGAGCTGGCTGATCGGTGAAACCCGCATGCTGGCCATGGCGGCTGGCGGCTGCATTGGTGCCCTGTTCGCGCACTTGCTGATCCTTCAGCGCCGCGTGCAGGCACTCGAAAGGCACCTGGAGCCGGAATCAGAGACAGTAGAAGCGCCCGGCGTTGAGGACACCCGAACACGGCAAGCCGCTTCCCGGGATTCCTCCACGGGTGCAACCACCGCCGATCAACCCGAACCGGTTGTGGCGAGTCATGAGACAGACGCCGTGGATCCGACGCCCACGCCGGCAGCCACCCGGCAAGACAGGGTTGCCAACGAGCCTGCCCGGCCGGGTCTCATCCAGCGCTGGCTGACCGAGGGAAACCTGCCGGTCAAGATCGGTGTACTGGTGCTGTTCGTGGGGGTTGCCGCGCTGTTGCGCCATGCACTCGACCAGGGCTGGCTGGCCATCGGCATCGAGTGGCGGCTGTCCGGAGTCGCGCTGGCGGCGATCGCCGCGCTGGTCTTTGCCTGGCGAGAGCGCGACCGTCGGCGGACCTTCTCGCTGGCCTTGCAGGGTGGCGCCATTGGTGTCCTGGCCCTTGTTGTCTTTGCCGCATTCCGGCTGCATGACCTCCTCCCGGCGCTGCCTGCCTTGGCAATGCTGGTCTTGCTGACCTTTGCCACCGCGGTGTTGTCGGTGGCGCAGAGCGCGCCGGCCCTTGCCGTTCTGGCGGTGATCGCCGGGTTCTCCGCACCGTTGCTGATTGCCACCGACACCGGCAACCACCTGGTGTTGTTCGGCTGGTATGCCCTGCTCAACCTGGGGATCTTTGCCGTTGCCTGGCGTCAGGACTGGCCGTTGCTGAACCGGATTGGTTTCGCTTTCACCTTCGTCATCGCCACGGCCTGGGGTGTACTCAACTACCTCCCCGAGTTCTACGCCGGCACGCAGGCTTTTCTCCTGCTGTTTTTCGGTATCTATTTTCTGATTCCGGTGATACTGGCACTGTACGGCCCGACTACCCCGCGACGCTTGCCGGACGCGGTGCTGGTATTCGGCCTGCCGCTGTTCGCTTTTCCCCTGCAAGCCGCCCTGCTGGAGGGAGAGCGCCTGCCCCTTGCCTTTTCAGCCCTGGTGCTGTCGCTGATCTACCTCGCCAGTGCGATTGTGCTGCTGCACCTTCGACCCCGCCCGTCGCTCGGTCGCAGTCACGCTGTCCTGGCCGTAGGTTTCGCCACGCTGGCCGTGCCTTTTGCATTTGCCGCGCCGAGTGTCGCACTGATCTGGGCACTGCAGGGAGCAGCCTTGACCTGGTTCGGCATCGCCTACCGGCACCGATTCAGCCGACTGGCGGGCGTCGCCTTGCAGTATGTGGCAGCCATCGTGTGGCTATCAGTTCTGTTCGGACATCACACTTCCGAATTTGCGGTGTTGAACGAGTTCTTCCTGGGCGGGCTGGCGGTGGCCGTTGCGTTCACCATCAGCGCATGGCGATATACCGTTTCCGCCACATCTCCTCGCCTGCTCGGGCTGCTGACCTTCTCGGCACTATCGATCTGGCTGGTCAACGGCGTGGTCGAGGTCGAACTTCACACCGCTCCCCCCGCGACCGCCCAGCTCTGGCTGCTTCTGGCTGGTGTAACCGCGGCGATCACGGCGTACCTGTATCGACGATTCCAGTGGGCCGTTGCCGGAGGTGCGACCGGGATCGTGTTGCTGGCAGGGGGTCCACTCGCTTTTGTCCAGGCCGGTGGTGAGTACTGGCCACTGAGTGGCTTCGGCGGTCTTGCCTGGGGTCTGTTCGTTGCCCTGTCATGGTTCGCCCAGCTGTTCCTGGGAGACTCCCGCAAGGCCTGGCAGGCGGCGGCAGCAACGGGCGCACACGCGGCCTTGGTCGCGGTGCTCTCCCTGTCCGCGCTTTACCTGGTCGATACGGTGCTGCAACTGGGTGCGGGTTGGCTGTGGCTGGCCGCAGCACTGCCGCTTTACCTGTTACTCGCCGCGGTGCGGTTTCTCGAACGACCGCCGCTGTCCCCGGCTGGAATCATGCCGTCGGCCACGCGATGGGTCATTGGCGCGGCGCTCTCGGTTCTGGTGATCGGCCTGCTCACGAGTCTTTCCTCAACCGGAGATAGTGCGCCACTGGCCTATGTTCCGCTGCTCAATCCACTGGAAATCACGCAGCTCGGCGCTCTGGTCTTGCTGTATGACTGGGCCCGGCGAAGTCCAGCCACCTCCGGGGCAATGGCCTGGCTCGGATTGCTGGCGTTCGCGGTTGCGACCTGGATGATGCTAAGGGGCGTCCATCAGGTTGCCGGCATTGAGTGGTCGGCCGACGCCCTGCTTTCTTCGCGAGTCGGCCAGGCCACGTTGAGCGTGGGCTGGACAGCGCTGGCGGTGATCGCGTGGGTAAGCGGCTCACGCCTGGGCAAACGCGGACTGTGGCTGGCCGGTGCGGTGTTGCTGGGCTTCGTGCTGCTCAAGCTGCTGATTGTCGATCGCACGTTCCTGTCCACACTGGCCGGCATCGTGTCGTTCCTCGCCTTCGGCCTGTTGTCGATCCTGGTGGGATACCTGGCACCGGCGCCGCCACGCACGGACATGAACGGTCCGAACTCGAACCGCAGGAACCTGGAAACATGAATCGACTCTCGGCGACGTTATTGGTATTCCTGTCCATGTCCGTCATGGCGGTGGACCCGGCGGACTTCGCGCGGGCCTGGACACTGAATGCCGAGGCCGAAGCCGGAGTGGCCCGGGTCCGATTGCCGCCCGAAATCCAGACCACCCTGACCGATCCCTGGCTGGCGGATCTGGTGATCACCGACGCCAATGACCAGGCTGTGCCCTTCGCTATCCTCGAAGCATCGGATCTCCAGGAGCCATTGAGCCGACGCGAGATCCTGCAGTACAGCGAGTCCACGGCCACGGACGCTACCGGGTCGCGAGCTCCCGGGAGTTCGCCGTTGCGACTGGAGCTGCTCGACGACGGTCGCCGCATGGTGCTGACCATGCCCCGCGGCCAGCCCGATGCGCAAACACAACGACCTCCGGTGCTCGAAGCGCTGATCGGCGCCGCAGAGATGCCCGACGAGTTGCCGGACCGTCGTCTGACCGTGCGCCTGCAAAGCCTGCAGGCAGTCGATCTGGACTGCCGCATTCGCGACGCCGACCGGCCCGACGAGCGGGAGCGACGCATTCGACTCGCGGACCTGGGTGAACGTCACCCTTACCGGTACACTTCCACCCTGCCCGTTCACCAATTGCCGCGGGCATGGCACCTGCGCTGCTTTGCCGATCGCGTTCCCGAGGGGCTGCGACTGGAACAGGCATTGCTCGTTGGCCGGGGTGTTCGTGATCACCGTCGGCTGCATCGCTTCCAGCCCGGGCTCGAGGGAGATGGAGCGGAGCTTGACATGGCATTGCCGGGGGCCTACCGGGTGCGGCATCTCGCGGTCACCACGCGACAGGACAACGTGCTCGCCGACGTGGTGGTCCGGGCCCGGAATGAATCCGATCAGTCCTGGCGGCGACTCGCCGATGGCGTGCTGTCAACACTACCGGGGGAGGAGCCGGGTGCCAATCGAATGGAGATCGCGCATTCGACGCGCTATCGTCACTGGCAGCTTCAGGTGGATCCCGCGCCGGGACAGGGCGTGGAAGTCGATTTCAGTGCCGAGGTCGATGAACTCGTTTTCCTGCCTCAGGGTCACGGCCCGTGGCGCTTGTATGCCGGTTCACGGCGAGTCGCGCCGATGTCGGCCGGCAGGGAGATGATTGAACGAACGGCCCAACGTCTGGGGCCCGCCTGGCAATGGCCCCAGGCTGAGGTGACGGGGTCCGTGGAAGCCGGCGGTGAAAGCGCCCTGCAAGTGCCGCCCGACCCCCTGCCCTGGCAGCAGATCCTGTTATGGGTGGTTCTAGGGCTGGCCGCAGCGGTACTCGCCGCGATCAGCCTGCGATTGCTGCGGCAGGATCGATGACGGTTCCATGCTTCGGCGCATCCTGGTTCATGGCTTTCCCAGCATTTCGCGCAATCGCTTCCAGCCGGGCTTGTCGGTACTGTCTGCGAACAGACACAGCCAGTAGGGCCTGCGCTCGCCATTGACACTGAAGCAGGTGACGAAAGATGACACGAGAAGGCGCCGCCCGAGACGGCCTGCCTCGCGATACTTGTCCCTTCCGATCAGCACGATCTGATCGCCGCTTTGTGAAAGCACCAGCCGGCGCCACCTGAACTGGTTGATCCTGTGCATCAGCCAAGCCCACAACAGGATCATGGCGACCAGCACCGCCAGGAAGAACCAGATATCGAGTTGCAGGTAGAAAGCCACCGCCACCACGATGGCCACCAGCACGGTGACGACACCCTGTCCGTACAGTGACACTTTGAGATCGATCGAAACGGTACCGCCCTTGGCCATGAATGCTTGCTCCTTCATGTGAAAAGACCGCCCACCCGCGGCACGGACTCATGGATTATGAGCAAGCCCAGTATCACCCACAAGCCCCCATGCACCCAACCATGGCGGGTTGAATTCACGCTATAAATACCATTTATGTGACACACTTCACATTTATGGCAAATACGTCTATAATTTTCCTTGATGCTGGCCGAGAGCCGGAGCGGGCAAAACCAGCAGGTCGCTGGTCGTTCATCCGGCAATCGCCAGCAGGATTCAGGGCGACACCTTCCAGGCCGCCCTGGGCCGTTAATTGTCGACTGTGGCGTTGAGAAACGCCGGAGGGATCATGCCTTCGAGGCTGTCCCGACTGCATTACGTTCTGCATGAACTGAGACGACGCCATGTCATCCGGGTAGTGGGAGCCTACGTCTTCTGCGTCTGGGTGATCCTGCAGGTCGGCGCCATTGTCTTTCCGCCCCTGCTGGTGCCCGACTGGGTGCTCACCGTGATGACGGTCCTGTCGATCATCGGCCTGCCGCTGGTCGCGGTACTGACCTGGATGTACGACATCACACCCCGGGGCGTGGTCCGAACCCGCCCGATCCCCCATCACGACCTGCCCTCGCTGCATATCAACTGGCACTACGTGGACCTGGTCATCATCGCCGCGTTGTTGTCTGTACTCAGTTTCCTGCTGCTGCGTCCGGAGGGAGACTCCGTTCCGCAGCCGGGTCGTTCGATCGCGGTGCTCCCATTCACCGACCTGAGCGTCAACCGGGACAGCCAGTACTTCAGCGATGGCCTGGCCGAAGTGCTGATCGACAGCCTCGGCAGGATCGGGGACCTGCGGGTCATGTCGCGGACTTCCACGTTTGCCTTTCGCGACCAGGGCGGCGACCTCGAAACGCTGGCCGAACGTTTCGAGGTCGACACCATTCTCGAAGGCAGCGTGCGCAAGTCGGACAATCGAGTCAGGGTCAACACACGCCTGGTCGATGCGCGTCACGGCCACAGCCTGTGGAGCGAAACCTATCACGCCACTCTCGACGACCTGTTCGAAGTCCAGGACAATATTGCCCGCTCGGTGGCCGAAGTGCTGCAGGTGAGATTGATGGGTGACCAGAAGGTTGTCGAGGTCGCCACGGAAGTCGATGAGGCCTATGACCATTACCTGAGGGGACGCGCGTTTCTGCGTCGCGAAGAAACCCTGGAGAACGTAATGGCCGCCATTGAGCATTTTCGCGAGGCACTCGAGCTGGACAGCCGCTTCGCCCTGGCCTGGGCGGGCTTGTGCACTGCACACTGGCACCGCTATAAATCGACCCTGGACTCGACTGACGCTGAAGAGGCCCTGGAGATCTGTCGACAGGCCGAGCTCCACGATGACCGACTTGCCGAGACTCATGTTGCACTGGGCAACACGCTGAACGAGACCGGCCGGTATCGGCGCGCACTGGCAGCCTACTACCGTGCACTGGAAATCGAACCGGAACGCAGCGACGTCCATATCGGTCTCGGACAGGTCATGGCGCGGATCGGACGCGACGAGGAGGCTGAGAACCACTATCGCCGTGCCATCGAGCTCGACCCCGCCTACTGGCGTAACTACTCCTTTCTCAGTGCCTTTCTGGCCGAGAATGGACGGCTGGAAGAAGCGATCGCCGAGATCAATAAAGGGATTCGGCTGGAGCCGGACAGTCCACGGCTCTACAACAATCTCGGCGCCATCTACCTACGGATGGGGGACCACGATCGGGCAGAGTGGGCCTTCGGGGAGTCAATCGATCGGCAGCCCACGGCACGGATGTACTCGAATGCCGGTGCCGCGTGGTTCTACGTGGGAGAATTCGCGACCGCCGAGGGCATGTTCCGCGGTGCGCTCGCCATCAGTCCCGCCGACTACAGATATCACGCTCATCTGGCCGATGCGATTGCCATACAGGGCGGACGCGATGCCGAGGCACGTCAACATTACCAGCATGCGGTGGAGTACGGACGACGTTGCCTGGAAGTCAATCCCAATGACCACGACTGTCGGGCGGCGGTGGCGTTAAGCCTGCTGAAAACGGGGCAGCCGGACGCGGCCCGTGAGGAGATCAGCCGGCTGTCCAGGCAGGAGCACCTTGGCCTCAATGCACATTGGCGCCTGGGCCAGGCCCTCTATCTGCTCGACGACCTGGATGACGCGCTGGAACATTTCCGACAAGCCATCGAGATGGGATTGACTCCCCGGCAAATGGCTCGCAACCCCGATTTGAAACCCTTGTTCGACAACCCCCGGTTTCTCGCGTTGATTGGCGAAGAACCGGATCAGCACCGACCTCACACCAAGGAGAGACAAAATGAGGGCACTCCCGATTCTGAAACTGTTGATCGTGGCCAGTTACCCGATCGTTCTACTGGCGGCCAACGCCCAACCCGACCGTGAGGTACCGACCTGTCGGGCCGACTGTACGACGACCATCGAATTGCCATCCGATCGTGCGCAGAGGCCGAAGGCGCCAGACGTAACCAGAATTGCCGGCGGCGAAATACTTGATTTCGTCGTGCCCTCGCAAGAGCGTGGCAGAGGGCGTACGGTGCTGGCCTTCGAAGAGGCTCCCTTCAGGGACCGGCAAGGCAATCCAGTCTATGTCCTGGAGCTGAATGCCGGCAGCAATCGTTACGAGTCCCGCCCCCATGAAGACGGCGTCTGTCACGCGCCGGCCGGGTGTCGCTACGTTGTCATCAACATCGGCACGCCGACCCGCCCGCCCGTGATCAACAGCCCGATTATCATCATCGATCCTCGTTGACCGGCAAACTCGCGAGAAATGTCACGATCGCATGCGTCATCGCTTCGGGCTGCTCGGTGGGAATCCAGTGCAGCGCGTCGATCTGCTCGATGTGAACGTTCGGCATGGTCTCCAGCCGATCCCGACTTAAATCGGGGTCGGCCAGCAAGGCGCCTCCCGACAGCAGCGCGAGGGCCGGATGGCCAATCCTTTCGATCGGTCCGATTTCGCGAAGCACCTGATAAAGTGCCTGAAGATATGTCGCTATAGGCATGTAAAACATGTCTTTATTGGGTCTGGCATAGCGGCCCAGCATGGCCTTGTGGCTGCCCTGCTCGCTCATGGCTGCACGTGTGTTTCGATCGAGTTCCGACAGGTCGAGCACCGGCAGTTCGTGTCGGTGAATGCCCAACGCATTGACCATTCGCACCGGCCAGGCCAGGGCCGGCAGCAGCCAGCGGATCGGACGGATGAAACGCAGTGCCCCGTGCAGGGCGGCTGGCAACATGGGTTCGACGAGCACCAGGCCGGATACCCGGTCGGGATGATGCAGGGCGAGGCGCATGGCCAGGTTGGCGCCGAGGCAGTGACCGCCGAACACCGCGCGCTCGCAGCCGGCATGATCAAGCATGCGCAGCAGATCGTCCATCCAGTGTCGGGAAGTCAGCTTGCCGCGGAAGCTTGACCGGCCGTGTCCGCGCAGGTCGGGGCACAGAATCTGCCAGTCGCATTGCTCGTGGGCCAGATCGGCGAACTCGCTCCAGCGCGTGCCGTTGCTGGCCAGCCCGTGGCACATGACCAGCGTGCGATCGGCCGCTCCCGGCCAGCGTCGGTAAAACAGCGAGGTGCCTTCGCGTTCCAGACGATGCTCTTCCATGCTCCTCCGTTACGGGTTTTTCAACTGTCGTCACTATAGCGCGCCATCGCCGCGCCCGCTGGTATAGTGCCCCGGGGAATTGGAACGACAGTGGCTCATGACCGATCGAACTCGCATACTCATTCTCGGCCGCGGCGCGATGGGATCCATGTTTCGCCGGCTTTTGGAAGCACGACACGAAGTCGACACCTGGCATCGAGGCATGGACCAGGCGGACCCGCAATCGCTCGAGAGCCTGGCGAGCGACCGCGATCTCGTCATCTTCGCACTGCCGGCCCAGCCCCACGAACGACTGGCACGCCGCCTCGTTACCCACATGGATTCATCGACCATTTGCCTGTCGATCGCCAAGGGCGTCGACGAGTATGCCCGCACCCCTGCGGAGATCTTTTCCGACACGCTCGGTGCCGACCGTCACTGGGCCCTGATGTACGGGCCGATGATCGCGCGTGACCTCAGCGAGGGTCGTTCCGGCTTTGCCGTGCTGGCCGGCAACAGCCCACGGGCGCGTGAGAAAGTCGAACTGTTCTCCGACACGCCGCTCTACCTTGACACCGACGACGACTTGACCGGAGCCGCCTGGTCGGTGGTTCTGAAGAACGTCTACGTCCCCCTGATCGGCGCCACCGATGCCCTCGAGATGGGAGACAACATCCGCGGATTCGTGATCTACGAGGCGGTCCATGAACTCGAATCCGTGATGACCGACCTCGGCGGTCGCTCCGCTACCGCGCGCGGTCCGGCCGGCATGGGCGACCTGATCACCAGCACAACCAGTCGTTCTTCGCATCACCGCACCATCGGTGCCGACCTGGCCGCCGGCAAAAGCGACAAGGTCGCCGCCGGTGGTGACTACATTCGTTCCGAGGGCGTGCATACGGCACGGCGAGTCCGGGAACACGATATCGTTCGTCATGGTCGTTATCCGCTGTTTGATCTGGCCTGTGATTTCCTCACCGGCCCGATGGTTCTCGAGGCCGCGCTTCACGAATACCTCCAGCGGCGCTTCGCGCGCATGGCATCGTCATGAATACCGGGGCATCCCCGAACGAGTGGTTGGTCGCGCATCGTGGCTGGCCTGAGCGTTACCCGGAAAACACGCTCGAGGGTATGAAGGCTGTGCTCGAGGCCGGTGCCCGCTACGTCGAGTTCGATGTCCAGATCACCGCCGATCAGCGGCCGGTGGTGATCCACGATGACGACCTGACCCGGCTGACCGGCCGCGGCGAACGGGTGACACGAACGTCGCTGGCGCAACTGGAGGGCATACCCATTGCCACCCGGCCCGGCGAACACGCGCATGTGCCGACGCTGGAAGCCATGCTGGCCCTGATCGGTGAGTTCCCGGAGGTGACCGCATTCGTGGAACTCAAGCGGCAGAGCATCCGGCATCACGGTCGACGGCTTGCCGTCGAGGCTGTGATGCAGCGCCTGCGCCAGGCACCCTGCCCGACCGTTTTCCTCTCCTTCAAGTGGCGGGCCGTCCGCCTGGCCCGGCAACTGGGGGCGCCATCGACAGGCTGGGCGTTTCGTCCGTGGACGCCGTTGTCTCGGCTGCTGGCCGCCTGGCTGCAACCCGATTACCTGTTTATTCGTGCCGACCGGGTGCCGGGGCAATCACGACCATTCTGGCCGGGATCCTGGCAGTGGGTCATCTACCGCGTCGATGACCTGGAATCGGCGCGCCGGTTAAGAGCACGCGGCGCTGACCTGATCGAAGTCGACGACTTGCCGGGTCTGCTGGAAACAGCCGACCCCGAGCATGAGAGCTGATTCGACCCTGCTGCTCGATATCGGCGGCCAGGGTTGCCGCGCACTGGCCGTTGGTGGAAACGGCGGCATTCAGTTCGAGTGCAGCCGTGAGGTGAGCACCCGGGAAAACGGCTCGCAGGTCGAGCAGGATCCCGTCGAGCTTGCCGATGCTGTTGCCACCGTTGCCGGCGAAGTGCTCGCCGAAATGAAAGGGCGGTCGCAACCGGTCACACTGGCCGCACTGGCCGTACAGCGGGGCAGCATCACCTGCTGGGACCGTTTCGACGGCTCGGCCCTGGCCCCTGTCATTTCCTGGCGCGACCGGCGCGGACTGGTCGGCATGAGCGACCTGGCGGAACACGCCGAGGAAATCCGGCGCCGCACGGGCTTGAGGTTTTCTCCCTATGGCGGTGCCTCAAAGATCGCCTGGTGTCTGCAGGAGCTGAGCGAAGTCCGGCACGCCGGCGAGCAGGGACGGCTGGCCTGCGGACCGCTGGGCAGTTTCCTGCTCGCCCGACTGCTGAGCGGCCGTCCGATGCGTGTCGATGACACGCTCGCCCAGCGCACCTTGCTGTGGTCGCGTGAAACTCACGAGTGGGATCGATGGCTGCTCAACCGGTTTGGTGTTCCGCGAGAAACCCTGCCGAGGGTCGTACCCAGCCTGGGCAGGCACGGCCTGTTGGCCCAGTCCGATCAACCGGTGCCCCTTGACCTGGTGATGGGCGACCAGAACTGCGTCCCTTTCCTTGATGGGACGCCGGACCCCGACACGCTCTACATCAATCTCGGCACGGGTGCATTCCTGCTGCGCCCGGTTCGTGAGCCTGTCGACGACGAACGCTTCCAGCTCACCCTGCTCGATCGCGATCACGAGTGCCGATGGGCGCTGGAAGCCAGCATCCACGGCGCGGCATCGGCCATTGCCTGGCTGGAGCGCCAGCAGGACTGCAGGATCGGGCCCCAGTCGATGGAAGGCCTGCGCGAGCGCGTCGATCGACCTCCCCTGTTCATCAACAGCATCGATGGACTGGGCTCACCATGGTGGTGTTCGGGGCCTGAACCGGGGTTCATTGGCGAGCATGAGGCAGGTGATATCGACGCCCGATTGCTGGCAATTCTGGAGAGCATCGCGTTTCTCGTAACCGCCAACGTCGTAGCCATGAACGAAAGTGTCGCGCCGCCCGCGCGCGTGGTGCTCAGCGGCGGGTTGAGCCGTTCGGACACGCTTTGCAGCCTGATCGCCGACCTTCTCGACGGGACCGTCAAGCGCCTTGATTCAGCCGAGGCCACCGCTCTGGGACTCTGTTGCCGACTGCATGAGCGTGCCCTGCCCCGCGAAGACTTCGAAGACATCACCGGCCATTCCGACCAGGCCCTCGTGAAACGATACCGCTGTTGGAAGCGGCATATCGAAGCAGAAACAAGCGGTTGACAATCTCCTCATCAATCGCCGGTCACCAGTTCTGAGCGATCAGAAGACAACATGACAAAAGCCGACGCAATCCCGTGTTTTGTGCTATTGTCCGCTCCGCGCTGGCTGATTTCTCTCCTTCAGCGCCCTCTCGGCGATTGCATGCAGACCAAGGCCTTTCCCCGATTTGATCGTTGTCCGGATTTCTCCGGACGGAAAGCCTTGGTAACAACTTTCAAACAAGGAAAGACAACATGCAATTCGATTCCCTCGGGCTCAAGCCCGAGCTTCTGCGCGCCGTGGGCGAGCAGGGCTATACCCAACCCACTCCCGTTCAGCAAAAGGCCATCCCGGTCGTGCTGGAGGGTCATGACCTGATGGCCAGCGCCCAGACCGGCACCGGCAAGACGGCCGCTTTTACCCTGCCCTTGCTGCACAAGCTGTCCGAGCGGCGCGCCGGTCATCCGCGACCGCGCGCACTGATTCTGACGCCGACGCGCGAGTTGGCCGCCCAGGTTCACGAGAACCTGCGTGCCTATGGCCGCCACCTGAACCTGAAATCGCTGGAAATCTTCGGCGGCGTCAATATCAATCCGCAAATCACCAAGCTCAAGCGCGGCATCGACGTGGTGATTGCCACGCCGGGTCGCCTGATCGACCACATGGAACGCGGCACGGTGCGCCTCGACGCGATCGAGACGCTGATTCTCGATGAGGCCGACCGCATGCTCGACATGGGTTTCCGCCCGGCCCTCGAACGCATCGTCAAGGGCCTGCCGAAACAGCGCCAGACCCTGCTGTTCTCTGCCACCTTCTCGAAGGAAATCACCGAGATGGCCAGCCGCTACCTCGTCGACCCGGTGCGCGTGGAAACGGCGCGGCCCAACTCCACGGTTGACGCCATTGCGCAGCAGGCCGTGCGGGTCGACCAGAAAAAAAAGCGCGAACTGCTGTCGTGGATGATCGGTTCGAACGACTGGCGCCAGGTGCTGGTCTTCACCCGCACCAAGCACGGCGCCAATCGCCTGGCCAAGCAGCTGGAAACCGACGGCCTGCCGGCCGCCGCCATTCATGGCAACAAGAGCCAGGGTGCGCGCACCCGTGCACTCGGCGATTTCAAGAAGAACCGTATTCGCGTGCTGGTGGCGACAGACATTGCCGCGCGCGGTCTGGACATCGACCAGTTGCCGCACGTGGTCAACTACGACATCCCGAATGTGCCGGAAGACTACGTGCACCGTATCGGCCGCACCGGCCGGGCCGGACGCGACGGCCTGGCGGTCTCGCTGGTCTCCGGCGCCGAGCATGGCCTGTTCGAGGATATCCGCAAGCTGGTCAAGGTCGAGATTCCGACCGAGACCATGGACGGATACGAGCCGACCGAACCGGTAGCCAAGGGTTCACCCAAGTCGCCGGCACGTCGCTCACGCGGTGGCGGTGGCGGACGCGGCAACCGCAATGGCCAGAAAGCCTCGGCGCAGAACCGCTCGGGCCGTGGCCGTCAGCGGGGACGCGGACAGGGCCAGCGCAAGGTCGCCTGAACCGATCCGACAGGCCATCGGCGGGCCTCCCCGCCGATGGCCGTTCCTCCGGCGCGATTTCGTATAGATTGTTGACTCGACAATCCATATGCAAATCGTTTTCCAGCCGGAGAAGAACAATGACCCAATCGCTAGCCCGTTATTACCCGTCCATCCGGACGGGACTGCTCTTCCTTTTCCTCACCAGTCTTGCAGCGTTTGCCATGGCTGACGTCGAGGGTGCGGGTGATCACCCGCAGATTCCACGCGTGGCCGGTTCGTCGATCGTTTTCCATGAAATGACCGACTACGATCGACTGACCGTTCCTACCGGCTACTGGGACGGTGACGAATTGGAAAGTGCGGAATCGCTCGAGGGCGAAGTCATGCGATTGAGCTACACGTTCGATGACCCGGACACGTCCACCCTGCGCATCAAGCGCAGCTACCTGCAGGCACTCGAGGCGCGTGACTTCGAGAT
>SKSJ01000123.1 GCA_007123055.1 Wenzhouxiangella sp.
GGTATTGAGGTCTTTACTCATGGTTTTACTCACTTCAAGTTTGAATTCATTGCATGCGTATTCATTTCAGGGGGCCGATGCGGAACAGGTCCTCGGACTCGTGCCCGTCGGGAAACAGCTCGGCAGGCATGTAATCTTCGATTGCGCAGTCAACACCCCTGTCACGCGCCACCGATTTGAACAGCTTGCGCGAGGCGGTGTTGTCCGGCGTCACCGAGGCTTCCAGCCAGCGCGCATCCGGATTCTGCTCGAGAAAAGCTTCGAGCAGCTTGCGCGCCAGCCCCTGCTTGCGCATCCACGGCGCCACCCCCACCTGCCAGACAAAGACGGCGTCAGACCGCTTCGGCGGACGATGCCCGAGCACGAAGCCGGCCAGCTTGCCATCGACTTCTGCGACCACGCAGGTGTCGGCGAAATCGATGCAGAACAGGATGTAGAAATAGGCGGTATTAAGCTCCAACCCGCCCATCTCTCTGACCAGTTCGTACATGGCCTTGCCATCACCGGGTTCGGCCCGGCGAAAGGTCGGCTCCAGAGGCACCGCATCATTGGCGTTTTCAGGCGACATTGACGACCTCTTTGTTGGTGACCCGAAATCCATCGTGGAAACAACGGGTGGCCTCGGCAAAATCCTTGCTGTCGACCATGCAGGTCACGGCATGCTCGAACACCATCATGTCAACCACTTCGATGTTCTTCTCGGCAAGCATGGCAACCGCCGCTTCGCGGATCGAGTCGTCCTTGCCGGCCTCGTAGCCAACCGCCGAGACCGTGGCCAGCGAGCCCGACACCTCGACACCTTGCGGAAACTCCTTGCGGATATCCCCGGCCAGGCCTTCGGGATCCGGCACCTGGTCGCGCGGAATCATGCAGATACCTGAATCGCCCTCGGCCATCTCCGGCACAAAGAGCTGGTAATCATCAAGCTCGGCACGCAGACGGTCGGCATCGGCACCTTCATCGAACTTCACGCACAGCAATTCATCGTGGCCGGCCACGCCGACGATTCGTGCATGTCCGGCACCACCTTCCGGGCTCAGTATGGTCTCACCGCCATCACCGTGCGCCTTGCGGGCATGAATGATCACATCCTGCTCGAGGGCGTAATCGATGGCACGTTCGTTGAGCACGCCCGCGCCGTGATGGGCCATGGTCTTCATCTCGGCCAGGCTGATCACGTTCATGCGGGTGGCGTCGGGCACGACACGCGGATCGGCGGTGTAGACACCGTCGACGTCCGAATAGATCTCGCAACGGTCGGCCTTGACCGCCGCGGCAATCGCCACGGCCGTGGTATCGGAACCGCCGCGCCCGAGTGTAGTGATATCGCCATTGGGTGTCTCACCCTGGAATCCGGCCACGACCACGACCGCACCCTCATCGAGGTAGCGGTTCATGCGCCTGGGATCGACCGTGCTGATTCGTGCATTGAGATGGGAATCGCAGGTCAGTACGCCGGCCTGGGGGCCGGTCAGCGCCACCGAACGGATATCCATGTCCTGCAGCGTGATGCTCAGCAGCGAAGCCGACAGCTGCTCACCGGAAGCAAGCAGCATGTCCAGTTCACGGTTGTCGGGATTGGAATTGACCTTGCCGGCATACGACAACAGGCGACTGGTCGTATTGCCGCGGGCCGAAACGACGACAACCACGCGATTGCCGGCGCGGTGGCAATCGGCCACACGCTCGGCTACTGCACGCAGCTGCTCGTCTTCTGCCAGCGACGATCCGCCGTATTTTTGAACGATGGTTTCCATCTTTCAGATACCTTCTGGGTTCAGGTTTGAGTTTCGAATTCGTTGTATGCGATTCATGATTTTCCGGGCGGCATGGGCGCAAGCGCCGAGCCTTCGTCCTTGATGCTCAGAATCTCGACCAGCTCCTTGAGCCCGTCGTTGAGCCCGCTCAAGCACTCCTCGTCCATGCGAGTCAACCCGTCGAGCAGCGCCCCCTGGGCCGGCAACGGTGCCGTTCCGAGCAACTCTTCGCCATCCCCGGTCACAAACAGCTTGACGACCCGCTGATCCGGGCCGGATCGCGCACGCTTGAGCAGCCCCTTGTTCTCGACCTTGTCGAGCAGGTTGCTGGCCGTCGCCGGCTTGATCGACAGGCGGCGAGCGATCTCGGAAACATTCATTCCCGGCGCGCGCGCCACTTCCCAGAGTGCCCATAGCTGTGCCGCACTTAAGCCGCACTGACGCTCCACCCAGGCTGAATGCGCCTGAATGGAGCGGACAACGATGCGGAAATGACGCACCGCGGCCATGACACGGGGGTCGTCTGGTTCGGTGACCGGACCATCCTGAACCGCCGCATTGACCGGCAGACAGGTCTCGCCTTCCGGCTCCACTTTGGTGTGATCTGTTGTCATGGGGCGCTATTATATGCCAGCAAATTGCTTTGTGCCTAACTATTTGGTGAAAAAATGTTTTCAGGCAAATATTTAGCCGCACAAGTCACTGAAAATAAACAGATTACACTCCATAATCGAGACAAAAACAGGCCGGGTGAGCGTCGTGTTTCAGTCGCAAGCTCCCAGATCCCGGCAAAAGGAGGGGTCCAGGTGTCAAGCGCGAGGATTGGCTGATGGCCTCGCCCCCGCTGTCGAGATGAAGCGAATCCTCGCGCTTGGGGCTGCCCGGAGGCACAGGAGTCGGCATTCTGAAAAACCGATACCAATCAAACGCAGCACGGGTCACAGGCCGAATCCGGCACTACAGGAAGCGCCGGAATCATGCTCAGCGCGCCGCCGGCGGAATCACCGCCGACGCCGACCGGCCTGCTGGCTCCAGTAGGCGATCATGCCAAAACCGAACAGCATGCCGCCGAGATGGGCGAAGTGGGCCACGCCCGACATCGTGCCGGTCATGCCGAAGAACAGCGTCAGCGCACCATAGCCGATGACGAACCACTTGGCCTTGATCGGCACCGGTGGGATCAGCAGCATGATGGTGCTGTTGGGGTACATCATGCCGTAGGCCAGCAGCAGACCGAACACTGCGCCGGAAGCCCCGATGGTCGGATAGATGCCACCAGTCACCGCCGCGACAATGAGTTGCACGATGCCGGCACCGACCAGGCAGACGAAGTAGTAGATCAGGAACCGGCGTGTACCCCACAGCCGCTCGATCGGCAGCCCGAACATGTAGAGGGCGAACATGTTGAAAAACAGATGTCCAAGGCCGCCGTGCATGAAGCCGTAAGTCACCAGCTGCCAGGGCGCGAATCCGGTATCGAGGACGCCGACGTCGGAAAAACGGATCTGGTCGGGCGTGGCCAGCGGCCACAACGCGAACAGCCGCATGGTCTCGGTAAAGGCATTCATCTGCAGGAAGTAGGCGAACACCGTGATGCCGAGAATCACCATCGACGCCGGCAGCGTCGATCCACCCATGGGTCCGGCTGGCGGCACCCTCATTCCAGTTCCTCCAGTTGATCGAGAGCCTCGACCACGCCTTCGCGACCGACCAGCGGCGAGCGGTCGGCCAGCGCATCACGCAAGGCAGCCACTTCGGCGGCGCCCAGCGTCGGTTCACGATCTCCCCAGTGCTCGTCCATGTAGGCGATGATAGCAGCGAGGTCCTCGTCGCTGATATTGCGCATCGGCGGCATGAAGCCGCGATAGGTGCGACCGGCGACCTCGATCTCGCCGCGCAGGCCGTGCAGCACGATCAGCGCCAGCCCTTCCGGCGGCAGTTCAAGCCATTCCGAACCATCCAACGGGGGGAACGCCGGCAAGCGCCCCTCACCCGCGTTGCCGTGGCAGGACGCGCAATAGCGAAGGTAGGGCTCCTGGCCTTGCGCCATTTCCACTGGCTCTGCGGGCTGGCGATCGCAACCGGCCAGCGCCAGCACGCCCAGCAGCACGAGCAGACAAGTCTGTTTACAATGTGTCGTCATTTTGCTTCTTTTCCGGTTGTTTCGATGTCGATCAGGACCGTGACCGTCTATGCCGCATCCAGCCAGGCGCTGGACGCTGACTATATCGATGCCGCCGCCCGACTGGGCGCCGTAATGGCCCGCCGGGGTTACCGGGTGCTTTACGGTGGCGGCGGTCACGGCCTGATGGGAGCCATGGCCGACGCCGCGCTGGACGCTGGCGGCCAGGTGCACGGTATCATCCCCGAGTTTCTCACGCGGGTCGAACAGGGCCATCAGGGCCTGACCTCCCTTGAAGTGGTGGCGGACATGAGAACCCGCAAGGCCCGCATGCTGGACGGTTCGGACGCGGTCATTGCACTGCCCGGCGGCTGCGGCACCTTCGAGGAACTGTTCGAGGTCATGACCCTCAAGCGACTCGGACAGTTCCTGGGGCCGATTGTCCTGGTCAATACGCGCAACTACTATCACACCCTGCTCGAGTTCCTGCGACACAGCGTGACCGAACATTTCATGAGCCAGACCCACCTCGACATGTGGCAGGCGGTCCCTGAGCCCGAAGACGTACCCGGGGCGCTTGAACAGGCCAGCCCATGGTCGGCGCGCACGGCACTGGAAACCGCGGCCGTGCAGCGCCGATGAACATGCAGCTGAACGTACGACGCGTCCGATTCGGCCGCGGCCTGCGCTGGCTGCCCGCAGGCGCCGAGTTGCTCTTCGCCAATCCCGCACCACTGGCCGGCGTGGCTGCCCTATGGTTGCTGGTCTCGCTGATCGCTGTCGTGCCGGTGATCGGACAGGGCCTGCTGGCCGTATTGACGCCTCTGCTGACCGCCGGTGTCCTCAAGGCCTGTGCCGATATCGCAGCCGGCCGGCGACCGGTACCCACCACGCTGTTCGCCGCCTGGTCGGATCCGCAAAAGCGTGGCGCGCTGTTGCTGGTCGGCCTGTGGGGCATCGCCGGCAGCGTGATCGCGGTCAGTATTCTCGCCGTCTGGCTGGGCGCACAGCTCGAACCCGAACAACTCGAGGCCGCCATGGCCTCGCCCGAAACGCTTGCGACAACCCTGGCCGAAACCGCCATCGGCGGCGGTCTGCTGCTGGCGGCGCTGGCCATGGCCATCGTCATGGCATCGATGTATTTCGCCATCCCATTGATCATGTTCGGCCGGGCCCCGGTGCTCGCATCGCTGTTCACCAGCATTCGCGCCGTGCTGTTCAATTTCACCGCATTCCTCGGCCTGGGCGTCGCGGTGGTGCTGTTCGTGGGGGCACTAGGCCTGGTCATGCTGGTGCTGGCGTCGGTCCTGGGCATTGCATTGGGCCAGTTCGGCGCCATGCTGATCCAGGTGCTGTTCCTGCTGATGACGATGTTCATCCAGATGGTCATGGCCGCCACGCAATACGTGGCCTTCCGCGACGTGTTCGAGTTACCGGGCGACGAGAAAGGCGATAGGGACGGTGACGACGATCAACTGCTGGCCTGATATCCAGTCAACCACTACCGGGATGAGGAGAGGCTCAAAGCCGGATGGATCGACTTGTCACTCCAAGCACCAAATCACAAACACCAAACTCGAAACAAATCTGAATAACTGAACTTCCAATATATCGGCAAACCCCGCCCTCAAGACCTCCCCGAGCGGCCAAACTTCCGGGGCCCCTCCCCGGCCTCGTCACCCGGTTTCGGCGCACGCGTGACCAGTACCCGGGACATGATGATGCCGAGTTCGAAAAGCGCCAGCACAGGAAGGGCCAGAAGGGTCTGGGAGATCATGTCCGGCGGCGTGATCAGCATGGCCACGACGAACGCGCCGACGATGACATAGCCGCGCATGCGGCCAAGCGCCTCGGGCGTGGTTACCCCCAGTGCGACCAGCACCAGCGTGGCCACCGGCACCTGGAAGGCCAGCCCGAAGGCAATGAACAGGGTCAGGACGAAATCCAGGTAGCGATTGATGTCCGTCATCACCGCCACGCCTTCCGGCGCCATGGAGGTAAAGAAGGAGAAAACGACCGGAAACACGACGAAATAGGCGAAGGCGCAGCCGGCATAGAAAAGCCCGACTGACATGAACAGCAATGGCCGGGCCAGCCGCTTTTCATGCCGGTAGAGACCGGGCGCAACGAAAGCCCACAGCTGGTAGAGCACCACCGGCATCGCCAGCAGGAGGGCCAGGATCAGCACCAGCTTGAACGGCGTGAGAAACGGCGAGGCCACGTCGATGGCGATCATGCTGCTGCCCTCGGGCAGATGCCGTGCCAGGGGTTCGGCGAGCCAGCTGTATAGCGTGCGCGCAAATGGCGCCAAGGCGATCAGAATCACGCCCACCGCGAACAGCGCCCGCAGGAGACGGCTACGCAGTTCCAGAAGATGATCGATCAGGGTAGCTTCTTGCTCAGGAGCGTTCGGATCGGTCATTGGCCGGCTCCTGGCTGTCGTCGGTCGGTTCGTCTTCCGATTCGGCGGCCATGACCTGACGGTTGTGCTCACGATCAAGCTCGGCCTGGAACTCGGACTTCAGGCTTTGCCACGCGGTGCGGGCGGTGCGGGATATCTGGCCGGCAGTGCGGGCAATCTCCGGGAGCCGGCGCGGCCCGACCACCAGCAGGGCGATCAGGGCCAGCAGCAACAGCTCACTGAAGCCGATGCCGCTCATGGGTCAGTGTCCGGAGGAGTCGGAACTGTCCGGCTTGCGGGGGGTGTCGGAATCCGTGCTGTCGGTAGTGTCGGCGGCGGTCTCGGCGTCCTCGGTTTTTTCCTCCGAGTCGTCTTCGCTCACGCTCTTGCGGAATTCGCGGATGGCGCCGCCGACGTCGCTTCCCAGGTTGCGAATGCGCTTCGTACCGAAAATCAGCAGCACGATCAACAGCACCACCAGGATCTGGAACCAGCCGATATTGCCGAAACCCATTGTCGTCTGCGCCTCGCGGTCGCGAAGGAAAAACCGGAACGGTCAGTGTATCA
>SKSJ01000020.1 GCA_007123055.1 Wenzhouxiangella sp.
AAGCACTGGGAAACCTACTACCGCAGCACCGGCGCGCTGGCGACCTGTCCGACCACGCCGGCCGGCGGCTACGACCAGGAACTGGAAACCGTCTGGGAATCCTTCCTGTCCGACCTGCCCGACGGTGCCGTGGTGCTGGATATCGGTACCGGCAATGGGGCGGTGGTTCTGATTGCCGCTGACCTGGCGCGCAAGCTCTCGCGCCGGTGGGAAATCCATGGCGCCGACCTGGCGCAGATCGACCCGCCAAGGCATGTGCCCGACGGTGAGACCCGTTTCGCGGGTTGTCGTTTCCACCCGGGGGTGGCCACCGAGCGTTTGCCGTTCGACGATGCGTCGGTCGACGCGCTTTGCGCGCACTACGCGTTCGAGTACGCCGAGCGCGAGGCGGCACTGGCGGAGGTTGCCCGTGTGCTGCGGCCGGGCGGTGCGGCACAGTTCGTCATGCATCACGTCGACTCCCTGCTGGTCGACAATGCCCGCCAGACACTGGCCGAAGCCGACCTGGTGCTGAGCGAGACCCGGATCTACCGGCGACTGCGCCGCGTGGTCGAACAGGAAGGCCGACAGGCGCGCCCGGATGATCACGCGCCGCGTGAACTGCGCGCGGCCATTCAGCGCCTCAAGAGCGCTTACGGCGAAGCCCGCGGTCGCGGCAAGGGCCATGTCATCGGCGTGGCCCTTGACGCCGTGCAGAAGCTGCTGGCCATGCGGACCCGCTACAAGGCCGCCCAGGTCGCGCTGGAAGTCGATCGGGCCGAAGAGGAGATGCGGCTTTCGGTACGGCGGCTGCAGGACCTGCTCGAGCGCGCCCTGGACGACGATGCACTCACATCTCTCAAGGAACTGGCCACCCGCCTGGGTCTGCACATCGAACAGAGCGTGGCCCAGTATCATGCCGGTGACAACCTGGTCGGCTGGTGCCTGCGCCTGCGCAAGAATCAGGTGGCCTGAGTGATGCAGCAGTCCGCACTTCGACAGCAAGCCGTTGGCTGGCTGGCGCGTGGCGACTGGCGGCGCGCGGTCGAGGTCTACCGGGAATTGCTGGCCGGCCAGTCTGGCCAGCCGGATGACTGGTACAACTATGCCTATGCCCTGAGGCAGGTCGGCGAGTTCACTCGGGCGCTGGACGCTTATGGGAAGGCGCTGGAGCGGGGCGCGGACCAGCCCGAAGAGATTCATCTCAATCGTGCCGCCATCCTGAGTGCCGAGTTGCAACGTGACGAGGAGGCACGGGAGGAGTTGCGCACGGCACTGTTCCTCAATCCGGAGTATGCGCCGGCCTTGCTTAACCTGGGCAACCTGCTCGAGGAGACCGGTAAGCGTGACGAGGCGGTTAAGTGCTATCGACGTCTGCAGACGCTGGCATCGGATGAACGTTCGCTGGCGCTCGAGGCGTTGGCGCGGCTCGCGCACCTTCAGCCCCCGGATTCTGCCGACGATCCGCGTCTGGACGAGCTCGAGCGCACGGCCCGAACGCCGGGGATCGATTCCGTCCTGTGCGCCAACCTGTTCCTGGCCCTGGCGCGCAACCTCGATCGGCTGGCATTGCACGACCGTGCCTTCGAGGCGATGACGGCTGGCAAACGGGCGGCCGCGAAGACCGGCGAAAGCTATCGCCCGCAACGCCAGGAACGGTTCACCGATGCACTCATCACGGCGTTTCCCGCATCGTCGTCCGCCCCGCTGGTTGCCCCCGGCGAAGAGGCGAGTCCGGTGTTCATCTGCGGCATGTTTCGTTCCGGGTCGACATTGATCGAGCAGGTGCTTTCGGCGCACGGCGAGGTCGTGACCGGCGGCGAGCTGGATCTTCTGCCGCGTCTCGTTGCCCGGCATCTTCCCGCCTTCCCCGAGGCCGCCAGGGCCCTCGATGTGTCAACGGCCGAACGAATCGCCCGGGATTACCTCGACGAGGTGAGCATTCGCCTACCCGGGGTTGCCCAACGTCGTGTCTTCACCGACAAGCGCCCGCCCAATTTCCTGTTTATCGGATTGATTTGCCGGCTGTTTCCCGATGCCCGGATCGTGCACACCTGCCGCCATCCGCTCGACACGGCGCTGTCGATCTTCATGCATCATCTCGATGCACGGGCCGCGCCCTACGCCAACGACCTGGCGGATATCGGCCATTATTATGTTCATTACCGGCGACTGATGCACCACTGGAAAACCGTGTTTCCCGGCCGCATCAGGGACGTCGATTATGATCGCCTGGTCGACGACCCGGAAGGCGAAATCGGGGGCTTGCTCGAGTTCCTGGGGCTGCCCTGGGATGCGGCGTGCCTGGCTTTTCACCGGCAAAGAACGACCGTTCGAACCGCCAGCTACTGGCAAGTCCGCCAACCCCTGTACCGGAGTGCCTCGGGCCGCTGGCATCATTACCGCCAACATCTGGAACCATTGCGCGATCAACTGCTTGCCGCAGGTATCGACCCGGAGTAGTGGCGCCCGAAGGGTCGGTGATCAGCGGTCGGTCAGGCCGGCCTTGAGGGCCAGCAAGGTGTCATCCCAGCGCAACTCAGCCCCGGGGGTGTCACGACTGAGCGCCATCGCCCGGGCCAGGGATCGCTCCGCCCGTTCCCGGTCGCCCAGTGCTTCGGCGACACGGGCCAGACCGGCATGAAACAGCGGTTCATCGTCTCGCAAGCCGATCGCGCGCCGGTAGAGTCGTTCTGCCCGGGTCGGTTCGCCGAGGTCTTCGAAACGGCGCGCGAGCGACCAGTGCAGGTAGGGGTCGCGCGAGCGTAGCCCCTCCAGCCGATCGAGTGTGTCCTCGGCCTCCGCGTGGCGATCGTTGCGGCGAAACAGTTCATACAGGTTGAACAGGGTGTTGGCGTTGTCGGCGTCCACCGCCAGCGCCAGATCGTAGTAATGGCGAGCCTTGTCGAATGCGCCGAGCCGGCTCTCGATCACGCCGCGATTGTTCAGCGCCGCGGAAAACTCCGGCGCCAGCTCGAGTGCGATGTCGCTCCATTGCCGGGCGATCTCGGCGTGTCCGGCCGCCAGCAACTCGGCGGCGCGATTGTTGTAGAAATGGGCCAGCACGCGTTCGCGGCTGATGCGCTGCGCGCGCCTCGTGGTCGAGAGCCGACGCGACTGGATCGGGTCCGGTTCGAAGTCGACCACCGCGCGACGCGTGCCCGTTTCAACCAGCACATTGACGTGCCCGGACTCGTACAGTGAATCGCCGTCGCGCCTCCAGCTGATGGGTACCTGAACCTCGCGCGGCGTGGCGCGAAGCCCGACATGGTCGGCCATCGCCAGGAAAAGCAGGGTGAAGGAAAGACAATTGCCCGAGCCGGCAGCATACGCCCCGGCCGCATCACGCGTCGGTTCGACGATGTAGCTGAAGCCAAGTCCGTTGCCGGAAAACATCAACCGGGCCAGCAGATCCAGGCGCCGATCGGGGTTGTTGCTGCTGCGATAGACCTTCTCGTCGATCTGTTCGATGACCGCTTCGGGAAGCCGCATGACCTCGTCGGGCTCCGGTGGCGTCATGTCGCCGGACAATCCCATTACCAGTGCTGATCCGAGCAGTATCTTCATGCGGCTCCTTGCCGGGGAGGGTGGAGAGCGAGTCGTTCCCGCAGCACCTCTCGATATGGCGGAATCTCGGTGTCGTCCTTGCCTGTCCCCTGAGTCGGGGTAGTCGGCACTTGTTTCGATTGCGCGAAACGCCGTACAGTTCCGTGAACAATGTCAATGGAAAGGTGCTTGCGTTGGAAGTTGAGACCTGCGTAGAATGTGTGCCTTTCCGGTTTCCCGCATGGGCAGCCAACGAGTCACCCAATCCAAAACACGTGATGAACTGGGCATGAAGATACTGACCAAAAGACAAGTTTTCGGCCTCGGCGCCACTTTCGCCGGCGGCCTGTTCCTGATGGCGAGCTTCAGCGTTTACACGCAGGAGATCGAACCGGTCCTGGAAACCAGCCGCCAGGCTCAGCAGGGCACCCGCGAGTCGCAGGAGCGCATCGATCAGCTCGACGAGCGCACCCAGCAGCTTCTGGGCGATTACCGCGCCAACCTCAATCAGCTCGAGCAGCTCGAACGCTACAACGCCTCGCAGCGTCGCCAGGTCGAGTCGCAGGAACGCGAGATGGAGTCGTTGCGCAATGACATCGACAATATTGCCAGCCTGCAGCGTGCGGTGCAGCCGCTGATGGAAGACATGGTCGATGCACTTGGCCAGCTGGTCGAGGCCGATGTGCCCTTCCTTCTGGATGAGCGGCGCGAGCGCGTCGAGCGTCTGCAGAACGCGATGGACGATCCCTCGCGCTCGCCGGCCCAGCGCTACCGCATGGTCATCGAGGCCTACCAGATCGAGAACGAATACGGTCGTACCATCGAGGCCTACCGCGGCGATATCGAAGTCGATGGCCGGCTCTACGAGAACGTCGAGTTCCTGCGTATCGGCCGCGTGTCGCTCACCTTCCGCACCGACGATGACGAGGTGCTCAAGCGCTTCGACACGCAAAGCGGTAGCTGGGTCGATCTGGATTCTTCCTTCCTGCCCGATCTCAAGACCGGCTCCCGCATCGCCCGCGAACAGCTTCCGCCGGACTTCATGTACATTCCGACCGTCGCCCCGCGTGACGCAGAATGACTGGGATGGAGCGGAAGATGAAGAGAATCGACATGAACATGAACCAACCATCCGACGGCAGGGATACTATGACCTCCAAGATCTCCAACCGCCTGGCCGTAATCGTTGCTGCCGCAGCCATTGGTCTCGCCGGCCTGTCGCCGAGCGCGCTGGCCCAGCCGCAAAGCCTGGAAGACGTGCTGCGCGCCATGCAGACCGAACGCGAGCAGGTCGCCCAGGCCAACCGCGAGCGTGAAGAGCGCTTCCGCCGCGAACAGGCGAACCGCGAGCAGGAACTGCAGCGCGTTCGCAACGAAGTGCAGGCGGCCGAACAGGAAGCGAGCCGACTCGAAGGGGTTCGCAACGAAAACGACCGTACACTTGAAGAGCTTCGCGCACAGCTGGCCGAGCGCCAGGGCGAATTCGGCGAACTCTTTGGTGTAGCCCGTGCGGCCGCGGCCGACCTCAACGAACAGTTGGAGGAGTCGCTGATCTCCACCCAGCTGCCCGGTCGTGGCGAAGATCTCTCGCGCATGGCTCAGGCCGGTGCGCTGCCGACCATCGAGGAACTCGAAGGTCTGTGGTTCACCATGCTCGAGGAAGCCACCGAGCAGGGCAAGGTGGTCCGCTATGATGCTCCCGTCATTCGCGCCGACAACCGCTCTGTCGACGAGTCCGTCGTTCGTATCGGGCCGTTCACCGCGTTCACCGAGCGCGGATTCATGGTGTCCCAGGACGGTACGTTGCGTTACCTGGTCCGTCAGCCGGGCGGCGGTGCCGTTCGCGCGGCGCGTCGTGTCGCCGATCACGACGGTGCCGGCGTGGTCCGCGGGATGATCGATCCCTCGCTGGGTACGCTGCTCGGCCTGGTCATCGAGACCCCGACCCTGCGCGCGCGCATCGACCAGGGTGGCTGGATCGGTTACGCCATCATCGTCGTGGCCTTCTTCGGTATTCTGCTGGCCCTGTTCCGCTGGGCGATGCTGATGCTGACGTCCATGAAGGTCCGTGCGCAGATGAAGTCGTCGACGCCGTCCGAATCCAACCCGCTGGGTCGGATCATGGCCGCCTACAACGAACACAAGCACGAGGACCTGGAAACCCTGCAGCTGCATCTCGACGATGCGGTGCTCAAGGAAATTCCGAAGCTTGAGCGTGGCCTCAACCTGGTCAAGGTTCTGGCTGCCGTTGCCCCGCTGATGGGTCTGCTCGGTACGGTGATCGGCATGATCGTCACCTTCCAGGCCATCACGCTGTTCGGTACGGGTGATCCCAAGCTCATGGCCGGGGGTATCTCCCAGGCGCTGATCACCACGGTGCTCGGCCTGATTGCTGCCGTGCCGCTGCTGTTGCTGCACGCGTTTGCTGCCGGCGCATCGCGTCGCCTGTCGCAGATCCTGGAAGAGCAGTCGGTCAGTTTCGTGGCCGATGCCGGAGACCAAAGGCAGTAATGCCATTCGTACCTGAGGCTAGATAACTGTGATTCTGGAACTCTTGAACCCGGCCAACGTGATCGACGTCATCGGGAACTATCTCGATGCCGGCGGTCCCGTGGTGGTCGCCCTGCTGTGCAGCACCGCCCTCATGTGGCTGCTGATCAGCGAGCGCATGCTGTACTTCTGGTTTTCCGGTCCGAAACTGTGCAAGGATCAGAATCAGCGCTGGCAGAAGGTCAGCGACCACCGCAGCTGGGAATCCTATGCCTTCCGCGAGCGGCTGATCTCGGAAGTCCGGATCGAGAACGAGCGCTTCATGAACGTGATCAAGGCATTGATCCTGATCACGCCGCTGCTCGGTCTTCTGGGTACGGTCACCGGGATGATCCAGGTCTTCCAGGTCATCGTCGAGACGGGCGCGTCAAACGCCCGTCTGATGGCCGAAGGCATTTCCCGCGCCACGATCCCGACCATGACCGGCCTGGCCGTGTCGCTGACCGGCGTGTTCTCGATCAGTTATCTCGAGCGCAAGAACGAGATGATCGCCACCCGGGTGGCCGAGGAGCTCGACGTCGAAGCGGCCATGGCCTACGGCGCAACCCGGCGGATGACCGGGTCCGACATGGACGAGGCCGAGGTCAATATCACGCCGCTGCTGGATATCGTCTTCATTCTGCTGATCTTCTTCATCGTTACCGCAACGTTTCTCGACGAGATCGGCATCGGGCTGCAGACGCCCCAGGACGATCCGCCGGAGGAGCTTGTGCGGCCACCGCCCACGATGATCCTCAGCGTTCGCGCCGACGGTTTCGTGATGGTCGACGCCACCCGCATGATCGATCCCCGTTCCGTGACCCCGGTGGTCGAGGCGTTCCGGGCCGAGAACCCGAACGGTGTCGTGTTGTTGAACGCAGCCCCCGATGCGCGTGTCGAAACCACTGTGCTGGTGCTGGACCAGTCGCGCCAGGCCGGGGTGGATCCGGCCGTCGCGATCCAGCAGGCACCGGCTCAATAGACAGTTGATTGGATTATGCTTAGACGAAACAGAAGGTCGGGTGCAGGCGATGAGGGCGACGTCAATGTGACGCCGCTGCTCGATATCGTCTTCATCATGCTGATTTTCTTCATTGTCACCGCCACCTTCATCAAGGAGCCGGGAGTTCAGGTCGCCCGTCCAGACGCCGACACGGCCGAGGAGCAGCGCCTGGTTTCCATTCTGGTGGCGATCAATGCCAATAATGAAATCTGGATCAATCGCCAGCAGGTCCCCCTGGAAGGCGTACGGGCGGCCGTCGAACGACTGCGCCGCGAGAACCCCCGCGGCAGTGCCGTAATCCAGTCCGACGGTTCCGCTCACAGCGAATATCTGGTCGAGGTGCTCGATCAGATTCGGGCCGCCGGTGTCGATGACGTTGTTGCCGTTTCCATCAGACGATCATGAGTAATATTCTTAGACTATTAGGTGGGCTGCCCGGGGCGGTGATTGTCACGGTCGGGCTGTTTCTGTTGCTTGCCACCGTCATCACCCAGCGACAGGACGTCCAACTGGACGAGGACGTGTCGGTAGAGATCAGCGTGACCCGTCAGATCGAGGATTCCGCTGACCGGCGTATGGAGGATTTCCAGCGGCCCGTGCTGGACCAGCCGCCCCCGCCGCCGCCGATGCGGACCGATCCGAGTTTCCGGCCGGCCATGGATGGGCAGATGGCAGCGTTGCCCGATCTTGGCGGTGTCGATGTGGATATCGGTACGGGTTTCAACCCCGACCGGGACGCCCAGCCGCTGGTGCGGATTCCGCCACAGTACCCGACGCAGTGCATTGATCGTGCACGCGATATTGAGACGGTAATGGTCGAGTTCGATGTCACGCCGGAAGGGAATGTGGTCGACCCCCGGGTGCTCGATTCCACCAACCCGTGCTTCAACCGTGCCGCCATGCGGGCGGTCCAGCGCTGGCGTTACAACCCGCGGGTGATTGACGGTGTCGCGCAACCGCGCGTCGGCGTTCGTACCGCGATCGATTTTGCACTGGAGGAATAGGGTGAACTTGCTTTCTACCGGACTGGCGCGCCTTTCCGTGCTGTGTGCCCTGTGCCTGGGGCTTCTCGTGTCTGCTTCGCTGGCTTTGGGCGAAACGCTGGACCCGCGGGTAGCGCGCGACTTGCTTGAAGCCTACGAGATGATCGAGGAGGACGACCACGCAGGCGCGCTCAGGGAGCTGAACCGCTTGATGGAGCGGCGTGGCGGCGACATGAAGGATTTCGACCGGGCCTCCGTGTTGCAGATTCGCGGTTCCGCTCACATCAACCTGGAGAACGTGGATGCGGCATTGCGCGATTTTCGCGATGCCCTGCGCCTTAATGTTCTGCCCGAGGCACAGCAGAACCAATTGCGTTTCAATGTGGCCCAGCTGTACTTCGTCACCGAGCAGTACGAGGAATCTCTGGAATTTTTCGAGGAGTGGCTGAGTGCCGAAGATGTCGAAATTTCGCACAGCACTTACTTCATGATTGCGGCGGCCAACTACAACCTCGAACAATTCCGCGATGCACTGGGACCGATTGACCAGGCGATCGAGGCGGCACCCGAGCCGGAGCGGCGCTATTACGATCTCAAGAACGTGTTGCTGTCGAACCTCGACATGGCGCCCGAGCGCATCGACCTCCTGGAAGAGATCATTTCACTGTGGCCGGACGACCTTTCTTACTGGCGGCAGCTGGCCTCGCTGTATCTGGAGCAGGATGAGGCGTTCAAATCCTTCGCCACGATGGAAGCCGCTTATGTCAACGGGCTCGTCGAGAGCGAAAGCGACATCGTGCTGCTGGCCCAGTACTACTCGACGTTCGACAATCCCCATCGCGGGGCCGAGTTGCTCGAGCGTGAAATCGAAGCCGGCCGTGTGGAGCGTACCGTAGGCCACCTGGAACTGATGTCTCAGCTCTGGAGCCAGGCACGCGAGCATCGCAAGTCCATTCCGGTGCTTCGGGAAGCCGCCGAGCTGTCTGATGACGGCACCCTGTTCTTCCGGCTGGGCCAGGCTCACATGGCCAGCGAGGATAACGAAGAGGCCGAGCGCGCTTTTGCATCAGCCATCGACCAGGGCGGCCTGAGCGACCAGAACCTCGCCGAGGCCTGGTTGATGCTGGGTAACGCGCGATTCAATCAGGCCGGTCCCGGAGATCGCGAACAGAGAATGCACGCCGACGAAGCGTTTGCCCGTGCCGAGAACTTTGCACTCACGCGTGGTCAGGCGCGTGACTGGCGCGGCTACATTTCGGCGATCAACGATACCGAGCGGCGCCAGGCCATGCTCGAGCAAGAGCAGCAGGAGCGCCTGGCCGAAGCCGCCGAGGAGCGCTTGCTGACGGCATGTCGGGCGCGCCAGCTCGCCGGCAGGTCGCTGTCCGAAGAGTGCCGTCGGCTGCTTGAAGCCGATCGGCAGGAGCGCGAGCAACCGGTCGAGCCGGAAGCCGAAGAGTAAGAAATCGGCGACGCAGCCCCCGGCTGCGTCGCACCCCCGCGCCTCCCGGAGCCTTGTCATGCAATCCACCAGTACCCTGCTGAACAGCATTCGGCAGCATTTCCTGTCCGGGCGATTCAAGGAGGCCACGGAGGCCTGTCTGCAGGGGCTGGCCGAATCTCCCGACGACGCCGAGCTGCATTTCCTGCTCGCCCTGTGTGACGAAAAGCAGGGCAACCCCGACGATGCGATTGCCCGTCTCGAGCGAGTGGCTCGGGACGATCGGCAGCACGCCGACGCGCGGTTCGCGCTGGGACGTCTGCTGGCCGGACGGGGGCAGGCGGATACCGCGAGAGCCTATCTGAACGAGTGCCTGGAGCTCGATCCGTCTCATGCGCCGGCGCGTACCATCCGCTCGCGGCTGGATTACGTCGAGGGCCGTCTGCCGGAAGCAGTTTCCGGCCTGAAAACGGCCCTTCGGGGGGATGAGGATCACGTGCCTGCCCTGGTGTCGCTGGCCGAGATACTTCTCGAGCAGGGAGATGTCGAGGCCGCCAACAAGCACGCGTCTCATGCCCTGGAAGTATCCCCGGAGAGTGCGGCGGCGCAGATGGCCATGGCCCGGGTGTTCCTGGCCAGGGGGCATTTCAGTTTTGCCGAACGCTGCCTGGTCAACGCGGCCGATTACGATCCCGGCAACCCGGCGGTCTACCTGCTGCGCGGTGAAGTGCTCCAGCGCCTAGGCAAGCATCTGGAGGCCGTGGAACAGTTCGACAAAGCGCAACAGCTCGGCCTGAACGATCGTGCGGTGGCGCGGGGACTGGCGGCCAGCCTGGCCCGCAGCGGCCGCCTGCAGGACGCTCGAGAGGTATTCGCTCAGCTGGATCCAACCGCCGCCGATCGGGATCTCGTGCTCGACCTGGCCGATTTGCACGCGGCCGACGGTGATGCAGCTGCGCTCAATGAACTGGCCGAGCGCGATGGCGACTTGAGTTCCGAACTGCGTACGTGGCTCAAGGCGCTGGCCGGCGAGTGCTCCGATGATGTCGATGGGGCGCTGGAGATCGCAACGGGACTCTTTCAGTCCGAGGACCTCGATCTCCAGGTCCGTTCGCGGCTGTTGTCCGCCCGGCTGAACTTGCGCAACGGTTCCGCGCAGCCGATTGCCGACGCCTTGACGCCCCTGGTCGAAGATGGACGTCTGACAGCGCCCGTTCACTGGGAAATGGCGCGATTGCTGCGCGCCGCCGGTCTCCACGACCTGGCCGAGCGCAACTTGCGTCATGTCGCCGGGCGCAAGGATGTGGACGAGGACAATCGTAGCCGCACGCAATCGATGCGGCTGGACGTGCTCGACCGGGCCGGTCGCTACGAGGAGGCCTCGACACTGTTTCAGGAAGCGGCCTGGCAGCCGCCCTACGTTGGCGAGCCGGATTACCTGGCTGTTGACAGCGAGGATGAACAGGCCTTGGCATCGCTGGTGCAATACGATTGGCCGAAGCAAGGGGCGGACGATTCCCTCACGGAACAGCCGCTTTTCATTGCCGGCTGGCCGTGCAGTGGCCGGGACCTGTTGATCGCTGCGCTGTCGCTATCCGATGCGCTCGATGTGATGGCGCTGTCGGACTGGTCGCAACGCAGGCTTCACCTTGCCTTGCCGCTCAATGTGGAGGGTTTCGGGAGAGCCGATCCGTCGCGGCTGCACCTGAGTCGTCGGCGCTATGCCCGGTACTTCTCCGACAGGGGGCGCCCGGTGGAATCGGCATCGGTCCAGCCGCTGGACCTGGCGCAGATCGCCCGCCTGTTTCCCGGCGCCACGGTCATCAACCCGGTAGCCGAGGAAAACTACCTCGCCATGCAATGGCGGCTGGTGGGGTACCGGCAGGTGCCGACCATGCTCAAGGCCTGGCGCCATGACGCGCAACTACTGGCCCGATTGCGCGAGGTCCTGCCGGTCCAGATTGTGGACCTGTCTCTGGACGACTTGCTTGCCGACACCGACGAGACCCTGTCCGACTTGTGCCGGACGCTTGGCCTGTCCTATCATCGGGGCATGAGCGAGGCGGTGGATCGCCTGGCCGACGACCGCGGTTACCGCCCGCCGCAACACTGGAAACACTACTTTCCAGCCGATTGACTCCTACCGTACGGCTGCCCGTCAGCCGGGGAGACGACGATGAAAATCCTCTTGGTGGTTCTTCTGTTCGTGACCGCGCCGTTCTCGCTCGTCCACGCCGGCTCCGGGAGCCGTGACTACAATCCGGGGCTGGAGGCGTACGTCGAGGCGACCCGACACTACGAGGCGGGAGATTTCAGCAATGCCTACCAGCGCTACCAGCAGTCCGCGCGTTGGGGCAACAAGCTCAGCCAGTTCAATATCGGAACGATGTACTACAACGGCATTGGCATGGCGCGCGATCCAGCCCGGGCCTGGGCCTGGATCGAACTGTCTGCCGAGCGCGAGTATCCTCAGTTGGTGCGGGCGGCCAGCGAGATCTGGGGCGAACTCGACGACAACGCCCGGCAGCGGGCCCAGCGCATCCTCGACGAGGAACTGAAGCCGGAGTACGCCGATGCCGTGGCCTTGCCTCGAACCCAGCGCTTCGTCACCCGTCGCTACCGTTCCGCCACGGGATCCAGACTGGGTGGCAGTGCTGCCTCGAATCCCCTGCTGGTGCAGCCAAGAGACCATCCCCACACCGTCGGCGATGTCTATTATCGCGAAGACGACTGGCGCGTCGAGCGTTGGCTGGAGCAGGAGGCGGCCTGGTTCGAGCAGATGATGGAGGCAGGAGAACCCGTGGCCGAATTCGAGGAGATCGACTGAGTCGTCAGTCTCCGACCGCCCGGGCCGGCGCCTCGCTGCCCGGCTGCTCGTTCCCGGACACCGTCGACTTGACCCGTGACACGGGGCTGTGCAGTTCCCAGAAGAACTGGTGAGTGTCGTATTGCTGGTAATCGAAATCGATCTCGGTCATCCGGTTGGGGTCGGAAACCTCGAGCGTTCCGGGGGGATAGTCCGCCAGCGGACGATCCGACCGTCCGCCCTGTCGCTGGCGGTCGCGGAAGTAGCTGACGTAGTCATGGGCCAGTGAGACGGTCATCGGGTAATCCCGCGCCTCGTCGGGCATGGTCGCCTCGTTGACCGTCAATACCACCTCAAGCGCATCATCGCGCTGCAGACCGTAGCGTTCATCCGCGAACTCCGCCACTTCGTCGAAGAACTGACGCCATCCCCCCGGCATGCACTTGTCGAGGCTGAAATAGCGGATCGCCCAGCCGATGGCGGGATAGCGGTCGGGGTTTTGGCGGTAGCTTTCGGCGAGGTCGTTGATGACCCGGACGGCGGGAATATCGTGTTCCCACTGCAGGAAGCGCAACACGTGCCGCAGGCAGCCGTATCCGTCGGCGACCGTGTAGACGTGATAGGTGAACTTCATCTGCTCGAGCTCCTCGGCCGTGTAGGAGGCGCAGGAGACGAGGAAGCCGTCTTCGTCAGTTTCGATCCGGTGCCTCGCCATGTAGTCCGGATGGGCCATCGGGCTGTTGGGCAGCAACTGGGTCGGGTAGGCCTTGATCGAGACGTCGGCATCGATGTAGTACTGGAGGTCGCGGTCGAACGCTTCCGGGGTGATGCCGGGCAGTCCAATCATCAGGTCGGTCGACAGCGGAAGGCCGAGCTCGGCGAAGATCTCCAGCAGTCGGTCGTAGCGGTCGGTGCGGATGTTCTCGCGGTCGATGATCTTGAGTGTTTCCGGATCGGTCGTCTGGATCGAAATGATTCCCTGGCTGATGATGCCGCCCTCGGTGAATACCCGGATGATCTCGGCCAGTCGCTCGTTGGCGTTCTTGGTGTAGTTGACCACGACTTCCTGCGGATAGCCGTAGCGGCGCTTGACGTCCACGATGTTCCGGGCAATCTCGAGGTCGCGCTTGAGCATGCCGAAATTGGCATCCGCGATCCACAACACGCCGATGCGGTTGCGACCGATCCAGTCGAGCTCGCCTTCCACACGGTTGATCTCGAAACGCGACACCTTCTGATTGGTTGCCGAACCCCAGTCGCAGAAGGTGCAGCGGAAAGGACAGCCCCGGTTGGTCTCGATGATGGCCGCCTCGACTCTCGCCTCGTAGGCATCGAACAGGCCTTCGATGTAAGGAGAGGGGACCATGTCGGGACTGGGCATGCGCATGCGCTGGTCGGTACGCACCAGGTCCGTCGGCGTGCCGCCGGCCTGACGGTAGGTGAGGCCGGGCACATCGGCCAGCCCCGCGGCGGGTTGCAGGCCGATCTCCGGATGACGCTCGATGTTGGCCAGGATCTGGCAGGCCGCCACTTCGCCTTCGCCGTGCACGGCGATGTCCACCGAGTGGTGGCGTGCCATGAAGTCTTCGCAGGCCTGCTCGTACTCCGGTGTGCTCGGTCCGCCATGCACGGTAAGGTTGCCCTGATCATGCCGCTTCACGGCCTCGGACACCGCCAGGTTGTGCTCGATCGACCACATGTAGTTGGAAAACATCCAGATGCCGCGGCCGAACTTGCGATATGGGCCGTCGAGCAGTTCCTGCGGCCCGAGATAACTGATCGGGATGGGCTGGTACTGCGCCAGCAACTCGCCATCGTTCCAGTGGCGGATGGCGCTGGCGATCATGCCCAGCGCCAACGGAAAATGGTTTTCCATGTGGGGCACGAAATAAATCGGGATGCGCCCGTCGGGATCCAGTTCGCGCCAGTCCGATCCCGTTGCCTTGCGGAACGGAACCTGCTTGCGGTAATCGCCCGCCGCCGGCGCGTTGTCGGCTTCCGCGCGCCTGGCCAGGCCTTCGTCCAGCGCCCACCGGCCGATGTACCTGAGGCGGTCCTCGTCGATCCAGCGGGTCGGGCCGGCGGCAATCTGTACGGCGGTCAGACCCTTGCCCAGCAGCACCAGGGCCAGCGCGGTTTCCAGATCGAGCGGGTGGTCGCGGTTGTGGCGAGTGCTGCGAATGATGAATCCATTGCCGGTGGGTCGCAGCAGAAAGTTGCGCGTCAGCCGCAATGCCTGGTTGCCGTCCATCGTGTGCGAGGTCGCGGCGGATACGGGCAGCGGGCGCTCATCGGCAGACGCTTCCGGTCCGGCATCGACCAACACGCCGCCCTGGCGAAATTGCATGAAACGCTGCCGCAGGGCGCGAGGATCCGGCCGCCCGGGCAGATAGGCGGAGGCCGCACCGTCGGCCAGTCCGGCCGCCGCTTCTTCCGGGGGCGTCGGGGTCAGGAATTGCCCCAGCAGCACCAGGTCGGGCCAGTCGATCGGTATGACCGGCGCCGTGCCGGCCAGGCGGCCGAGAGAAAAGCGGCCGGCGCGATGGGCAACGATGGTGAGCGGGTGGACGACCCAGGATGCAGTGTTCACGCTGGCGAGCCTATCACACGGCCGGAATTGGCAACAACATGGGTCGACGTCACGATGGGTGGTGTGAGACGCATTATCATTCCGGGCGCGCGCGCATGTCGAAGGCGATGGTCATGCGCGGCTCATCGTCATCGAACGGTACCGTCCCATGCCACATGTAGGAGGGGAACAGCGCCAGGTGGCCGACTTTCGGGCGGATGACGCGGCGCGGCGGAAGGTTCAGGCCCAGTTCGGTCGGCGGCTGGCCGAACCGGATACAACCCGGCATGTCGGCTTCTCCGTCGTCGCCGCCGTGGTGGGCCACCGAGGGCGGCAGGGCCACGTAGTAGGCCGAACTGATCCAGCCTTCCGGGTGGATGTGGTTGACATGGTTTCCCGATTTCCACAGTTTTACCGACCAGGAGCCGGTGTAGCGAATGCCTCCGGTGTTGCGCTGGTAGAAGGGGTGGGTTTGATCGGACGGAAGCATACCGAGCCAGGACTCGATCGTTTCGGTCAGCGTCCGCTGGGTGTCGGTGATGATCGCCTGCGGGCGCCCGAACAGTCTTCCGGCAGTCTGCGAGCCCCGTCGCAGGCTTTGCTGAATGGGTTCCCTGCTGGCGCGATGCAGTGTGTCCAGATAGGCACGCAGCGCCTCGATGAACGCTTGCGGGCCGCCATAACCATCCGGTGGCGGCACCTCCAGAAAAGTGATTGCCCGCTCGTAGTCACATAGCCAGAACTCGCGCTCGTCGCCAAGCAGCCGCCAGGCCGTGGCCAGGTAGGCCCAGGCTTCCTGGTCGGAAGGTGCCACCCGCACAGCCGCCCGGGCGCGTTGTTCCGCTTCCCGCCAGTCGCCGGCGCGCAGCAGGTGGCGAGTATAGGCACACAGGAAATCGGCACGGGAGTCGCCGAGCAGCTCGTGGGCACGCCGGTAGAGTGTGCCGGCTGCTTCGTGCTCACCGGCCTGCTCGTGTGCATTGGCCTGCAGTGTGGTCAGCATCGGCGTGTCGGATTGCCGGCGCAGTTCGCGAAAGGTTTCGATCGCCTCTTCGCTGCGACGCGCCTTGAGCAGAAAGTTGGCGAACGCCAGGCGCAGATCGTGGTTGGCCGGATTGTGCGACAGCCGTCTGCGAAAGAGATCGGCCGGATCCTCTTCGATGCCATGGTTCTGGCCATACTCCCAGTACACGTCGGCCATGGTGTCGTAGCCAGGCACGAAGTCCGGATGCTGTTCGATCAGGTCGCGGGTCGCGGCTACCGCTTCTTCGCTGCGCCCGCAATCCATCAGCGCGCCGATACGGGCATTGTCGAGCTCCGGTCCGGCAAGGCCTTTCTTGCGGGCCCGCGCGTAGCAGGCCAGTGCCTGCTCCGAGTGGCCCATGAGCCGTTCACAGACTCCCTGGTTGACGTCGTGGCTTCCCTCGCGGGGCGCCAGCCGGGCCGCTTCGGCAAAGGCGTCGCGGGCGCGCTCGTAGTTCTCCAGTGCCTGTTCGGTGCGGCCCATCTCGTGCCAGCCCATCGCCGAGCGGGGTTCCAGTTCAAGGTGGCGTTGAAGGCCCGATCGCGCTTCCTGGAGGTCGTTGCACTCGCGTGCCGAGCGCCCCAGTCCCAGCCAGGCCGCGGCCATGTCCGCGGCACGCCGTGTCGCACGCCGGTAGACGCGCCTCGCTTCGGAGGGTTTGCCCGCCTTTCTCAGCATGGCACCGAAATTGATCAGGATCAGTGGATGGTCGGGAGCCAGCGCCAGGGCGGCACGAAAAGCCCGCTCGGCACCAGCGTAGTCTCCTGTTTCGGCGCGACAGATAGCCAGCAGCAGATGGGCATCCGGCGTTCTGTCGGCCTGCCGGACCAGGTGTTGGGCCTGCTCGAGTGCATCGTTCCTGGCACCGGAACCCAGTAGTTGCTGGATTCGACGGGCGGCTTGTTGCTGGTCCTGGCTGAAGGGTTTCACGATCTTTTCGGCAGGGAAAGTCCGGCTCGATTCTAGCGCATGTGGCCTGTGGTAAGATCAAATCCCAACTGGCTCATACCGGCTTCAAGCCGGGAGTTGTCACATGCTGAAGTTCCTGAAAACCTCCGCTCTCGTCGTTCCTGTCGTCATGCTCGCCGTCGGCTGCGCCACCGTGGCCGAACAGCCGCGAACGCAAGTGGCCGGAGCCGAAACGAGCACCGGGCAGCCGCGCGTGCAATCCGTGACCGGCAGCCGCATCCCGGTGCGCACGACGGCGGACGGCAAACCGATCTCGCACCTTTCGGCGCCGGTGGTTTCCCATGATCGAGAGGCCCTGAGATCCACCGGCCATCGCGATCTCGAGAAGGCCCTGTTCATCCTCGACCCGGTGACCGGATGGTGACACCTGTTGTCTGAAGGCTGAGCCGTGCCCGACTGGAATGCCGCAAGTCGAAGGATCCCTTGTGGGGCAGGGCTGGCCGAGCGGACGGCCATCGCCGAGCTGCTCACGGCCTCGCTAACCGGCATCAGGCCGAGAGGATGCAATGTCCGGTTCGGCCGAGGCTGAATGCATGCCGTTGGTGGGTGATCAGGGGGCGTGTCGAGTTCTGTCGGTGCATGGTCTCCGCACTCTAGTGACGGCGGTATTGCTGACCGCTCTGGTCGGCATTGCCGGTGCCCGCGACCTGGGCCCGGTCTTCCGCATGATCGGGGTGGCCGATGGGCTGCCCGACAGTCGCGTGGAAGCGGTTATCCAGGACGCCAACGGCTATATCTGGATCGGCACCCAGAGCGGTCTGGTTCGCCACGAGGGCGATCGGCTCAACGTTATCGGTGCCGACCCGGACAAGCCCGACCCCCTGCCCGGAAGGAACATCATGACCCTGGCGCCGCACAGCGACGGCAGCGTGTGGGCGGCGATTTCAGGACAGGGTGTGGTGCAGATCGGTTCCGATCTCACGCAGCACCGCCACCTTGCACCCCGCGAACGCGGCGGCATCCTGCCCAGCGCCAACGTCTGGAGCATGGTCGAGGATTGTCAGGGACGCCTGTGGATGGCCTTCATGCAGGGTGGCGTCGCCCACTTCGATCCGGCCAGTGGCGAGCTTCGACACCTGCCCCAGAACGAGGACAGTGGCCTCAATCCTTCCGGTTTCCAGGTCAGTCTCCATCGCGATGCCGACTGTCGCATCTGGCTGGCGCAGAGCGAACAGCTGAATGTCATCGATCCGGCAACCGACGAGCGCTTCAGCAAGGTCGTGGACAAGACCGACGGCCCGATCATCTACCGGGTGCGGGAGCTGCACGGCGAGATCTACTACAGTGAAGGGCGCACGCTGTATCGCCTGGGTTCGTTGGGCGAAGCGGCCGAAGCGGCACCGGAAGTCGTGTTCGAAGCCGGCAATGTCATTACCGAATTCGTGGTGGCTCCCGATGCCGACGACATCCTGGTTTCGAGCTACAACGGACTGTACCGGTTGCCCGCTGACGGTTCGGAGCCGGTTCACATCCGTGCCGTTCCGGGGCTCGACGATGGTTTGCCCTCCTCCACGCTGCTCGGGATCATCGTTGATGACGAGGGTGGCAGCTGGATCAATATTCCCCGTCACGGCGTGGCCTACGTGGCGCCCGGCCATGCCGCGTTCCAGCGCTTTCATGCCCTGCCGGGCGACGACGATGCGCTGGGCCTGAACGTGGTCCTGAGCGTGGCCGAACTCCCCGATGAGAACCGGCTGTGGATTGGAGGGATGGGTTCCTCGCCCATGCGAGTACTCGATGTCGGCAGTGGCAGGGCGCAGACCCTGGGCGAGTACTTGTCCGCGCCGGATCTCGATGAACTGGAAGGCCCGTTTACCGATCTCTACGTGGAAGGCAACCGCTATTTTGTCAGCGCCTATCGTCATGTCACCCTGGTCGCTGCCGAAAGCGGTTCACATCGTCAGGTGATCAGTCGCGAGCAGATCGATGCGGGGACCTTCAGTTTTGCCCGTCCCGATGGTGAGCGCTACGTCTGGGCGGCGACGATTGATGCCGGTCTCTTTCGTGTCGATCTCGAGACAGGAGCACAAGAGCAGTACTGGCCCAAAGGCGATGGGCATTACCACTGGCCCGAAACCGGGGTGATTGCGCTCGAAACCGGACCGGACGGTCGCTGGTGGGCCATTGCACCGGGCGGCATCTATCGCTGGAATGACGATGGCGGCTTCGAGCGCATGGCTCAACCGGATCGCCCGCCCTATCTGGCCGCAACCTGGCACGGCGACGAGTTGTGGGCAGCAACAGAGACCACGCTTAAACGCTGGCGGTGGGACGAGGCGTTGCAGGCCCCCCGTCGTTTCGAAATGACCGGAAGTTTGCCCCCCGGTCGTATCCAGGACATCTTCAGGCACGATGACGGTCAGTTCTGGCTGGTGCGCTCCAGTGGCCTGGTGCGCTTCAATCCTCGGACCGGCCGACTGCGCAACTACACGCGTGCCGATGGCCTGGCGGTGTCCGAGTTCCAGCGTCGTGCCGCGGTCCACCTGGGCGATGGGCGGCTGGCACTGGGGGGAACGGGTGGACTGGTGCTGGTCGATCCGGACATGGTTGGTGGGACACTGGCCGAGCCTCCTGTCCACGTGCGCGGTTTGACCGCCGGTGACCGACAGTATTCATTGTCGCCGGGGCACCGGCCCGATATCGAACTCGACCACAACCAGAACAGTTTTTACCTCGACTTCACGGCGCTCTCCTACCTGTCGTTCGGCCAGAATCGGTATCGTGTCCGGCTGGAAGGCTGGGACGAGCAATGGCTGGAACTGGTCGGCCAGACGCGTTTTCATTACAGCAACCTGCCGCCGGGGCAGTACCGTTTTCGGGTCCAGGGGGCGACTGCCGATGGGTTGTGGAACGAACAGGGCGATGTCCTCGATATTCAGATTCGGCAACCGCCATGGTTGAGCGGATGGGCGCTGGCCGCCTATGTGATTCTTGGACTGACCGGTGTCGGTGCGGGCTGGCGCAGTTTCGACACCGCGCAACGCCGCCGACGAGAGATGCGCGAAGCGCGGCAGAAGCGCGACCTGGCCGAAGAGCAGAGGCAGGTCGTCGAACAGCTCAACCGCAATCTCGAACCACTCAAGCTGGCGCAGACCATCGGTCGAGAGATGCTGTCGATTACCGTAGGCCGGGCAGCCTGGGTGGGGTTCGAGCATGAGCAATTGCCTCGTGACCTGGTCGGGGTCGGCGACCATGACGAGACGCCGACGCGAAACGAGTGGCGGGCCCGATTGAAGGAGGCTGACGGCCGGCGGGCACTCGCCGTCACGCTCGAGGCCGAGGGAGAGCAGGTGGCGCGGGTGCTGATCGAGGCCGGTGAATCGAGCCTTGATCAGGCCAGTGGCGAACGCCTGGATCTGCTGGTGGAGATGGCCAGCCAGGCGCTGCACAATGCCCTGCTGCTCGAGCGGGTGCGGGCGCTGGCGATACGCGCCGAGCAGGCCAGTTCCGCCAAGTCCGAGTTCCTGGCCACGATGAGCCACGAAATCCGCACCCCGCTGCACGGCGTGCTCGGCATGGTCGAGCTGCTTTACGAGACCGAGGCCGATCCCGGACAGCAGGACATTCTCAATACCCTCAGGCAGTCCGGCCTGCAGTTGCAGCGCATCATTGACGACGTGCTCGACATTTCGCGCATCGAGGCGGGAAGGCTGAGCATGTCCATGCAGCCTTTCGATCTCGTCGCAACGCTCGAGCAGGTGCTCGATCTGCATGCGCCCAATGCCGCCCGCAAGGGGCTGGACCTGCGGTTGCGCATGGACTCCGATTTGCCGCTGATGGCCGACGGCGACGCTGATCGTATCTCGCAGGTGCTCGGCAACCTGCTCA
>SKSJ01000147.1 GCA_007123055.1 Wenzhouxiangella sp.
GCACCTCGCTGCCATCGGGACGCATTGAATAGATTTGCGGCCGCCCGGCACGGTCGGAGGTGAAGAAAATGCGGCCGCTTTCCGGTGCCCAGGCCGGCTCGGTGTTGATCGTCCAGTGCTGGGTCAACTGCTCGCGACGATCGTTTTCCAGGTCGATCACCCAGATATCCGGGCTGCCGCCCCGCGACAGGCTGACGGCGAGTTTGCGTCCGTCGGGAGAGAATGCCGGGGCACCGTTGATACCGCGCTCCGAGCTCACCGTCCGGTTCTGGCCGGTGTAGAGATCCTGCACGATGACGTTGGAGCGCCCGGTCGCGAACGAGACGTAGGCCAGCCGGCGCCCGTCAGGGGACCAGGTCGGCGACATGATCGGCTGGGTATTGCGCACGATGGTCTGCGGGTTGTGACCGTCGGCATCGGCGATCACCAGTTCGAACAACTCGTCGTCGCCGTCCTGGTCGGTCACGACCACGTAGGCGATGCGGGTGGCGAAAGCGCCGGGGGTGCCAATCAGGCGTTCGTAGACGGCATCGGTGACGCGATGGGCCCCGAAGCGCAGGTCGCCGGGACCCACCGGCAGTGCCTGGGACAGTAGAATTCGGCCGGTGTGCACGTCGAGCAAGTGGTACTCGATTTCGTAACCGACGCCATCCGGGGCGTCGGCGACCCGACCAATGACCAGGTGATCGACCTTGAGCAGTCGCCAGGTCCCGAAACTGACCTCGGGCGGCCGGGTCGGCCGTTCGATCATCTGTGCCTCGTCCATGGGATCGAACAGGCCCGATCGATGCAGATTGGCGCTGACGATCTCCGAGACACTGGCAGCCGGCTCGGGCATGTCCGAATCCCAGGCAAAGGGTGCCACCGCGATCGGCATGGCTCCCTCGACCCCGTCAACGATCTCGATACGCAACTGCGCACTGGCCAGCGCCGGCAGCAGCAGGGTCGCCAGCAGCATGACCAGGAGCGGGCGCCTACCCGTCATAACGGAAGGTGAAAACAATTTCTCTGGCAAAGACATTCTCATAACCTCGATAGGGGAACGCACCGATGCGCATCACCGCGGCGGTGATGGAACGCCGGGTGGCGTCGTCGGCATTGCAGGGTGAGACAATGGTCGCGTCAATAATCTCCCCGCCCGGAATCTGCACCACCCTGACATCGCAGCTTACACCGGGACGGGTGGTCGGCGGACGGTTCCAGTTGCGCCGCACCAGCTCGCGGATGGTGGACTCGTATTCCTCGCGCAGGGTGGCGCGACGCGCGTCCTCGGCGGCCTGCTCCTCGGCCAGGCGCAGCCGTTCGGCCTCCTCCTGCGCCTGCCGCTCGGCCTCTTCGGCAGCACGACGTTCGGCGATCTCGGCCAGGCGGCGCTCTTCTTCCTCGCGCCGGCGCTGGGCCTCCTCGCGCTGGCGGCGGAGTTCCTCGAGTTCACGCTCGCGCTCGGCTTCGGCACGCCTGCGCTCTTCCTCGACGCGGCGACGCTCCTCTTCCCGGCGTTGCCGCTCTTCCTCGGCGCGTCGCTGCTCCTCTTCACGGCGCTGACGCTCGACCTCTTCCTGGCGACGCCGTTCTTCTTCCTGGCGCTGCTGCTCCAGTTCCTGCTGACGGCGCTGCTCCTCTTCCTGCCGCTGCTGCTCGAGCTGCTCCTGACGGCGGCGCTCGGCTTCCTCGCGCTGGCGTTCGAGCTCTTCCTGGCGTTCCTGTTCGGCCCGTTCCTCACGCCGCCGTTCGGCCGCCTCCTCCTCTCGGCGCTGCTCCACGACAGGCCCCATGTCGACCAGCGTCACGCGCACCGGCGGCGTTTCCTGCTCGAACGGCTGCCAGCTCCAGGTACCGGCCAGAAACAGCACGGCAAAACCGGCATGCACGGCCAGCGCCAGGCCCAGCGCTCTGAGCTGGTCCTTGATCGCCTGCTTTTGCTCAGGACTGATCAGTCGATTCATCATGCGTGAGGTCGAGCCAGGTTCAGAAAAGGCCTGAACACGAAGTGCACGAAGAAGTCACGAAGTGCACGAAGAAAGGCAAAATGCCGCTGATAATCTTTCAGTTTCACATTCATTCACTTCGTGTCCTTCGTGCCCTTCTTCGAGTCCTTCGTGTTCAATCCATTCATGCCCCGCCACCAGCATCCCGGCAGAATCCAGGAGCAGACACATTGAGGAGCACTCAGTTGTCTTCAGGGTCGCCGATCAGGCCTACGGCGGGGACGCCGGCGCGTTGCAGCAACACCATGGCGCCGTAGATATGCTGGTAGGCAACGTCGCGATCACCGCTGACAGTCACCTGGACATCCGGGTTGCGCTGGGCGATGGCGCCGACGATCTCGACCAGCGTCTCGGGATCGACCAGTTGCGGGGAATCGCCGGTATCCAGGTACAGATCACCCTCCCGGGTCACCGAAACCAGCAACGGGTCTCCCTGGTCGCTCAGCGGTTCGGCCTGGCCGGTGGGCAATTCGACTTCCACACCCAGATTCATCAGCGGTGCCGTGATCATGAAGATCACCAGGAGCACCAGCATCACGTCGATGTAGGGCACGACGTTGATCTCCGCCATCGGCCGCCGACGGCGCCGGATGTAGGGCTGGTCGCTCATGCCGCGCCCCGCTCCTCGAGGCGGCGCGCCTGGCGGTGCAGGATATTGGCGAACTCTTCCTTGAAGTTGTCGTAGCGCACTTCCAGCCGCTCGACCTGGTTGGAGAACTTGTTGAAGGCGATCACCGCCGGGATGGCGGCGAACAGGCCCATGGCCGTGGCAATCAGGGCCTCGGAGATGCCCGGCGCGACCATGGCGATGGTGGCCTGGTGTGCCCCGGCCAGGCCGCGAAACGAGTTCATGATGCCCCAGACGGTACCGAACAGGCCCACGTAGGGACTGACCGAACCGACCGTGGCCAGGAAGCTCAGGCGGTGCTCGAGCCGGTCCATCTCGCGCGTGAGCGTGACCCGCATGGCGCGCTGGGCGCCGGTGGTCAGCGCATCGGCACCGAGGCGTTTTTCCTCTCGCAGGCGACTGAATTCCCGGAACCCGGACTCGAAGATGCCTTCCAGGCCCTCGCGACCGGCACGGTCTCCGGCAACCTTGTCATAGAGCTTGGTCAGGTCGGCGCCGGACCAGAAGTTTTCCTCGAACTTGCGCGCCCTGGACTCGGCGCGGGCAAGAATCTGGCGTTTCTGGAAGATCACCATCCAGGAGGTAATCGAGGCCAGCAGCAGCAGGGCCATGACGCCCTGCACCAGCAGGCCGGCTTCCATGATCAGGTCCCAGACTTGCAATTCACCGTTCATTAAGTCATTCCGTTGTCAGGTTCTTGATGGCTTGTTGCAGGCGCGCAGGCGGGCGCGCCGGACGAAAACTGTCGGCAGCCAGGCAGGCTGTCTTTACCGAGGCGCGTGCCAGCAACTGGCCGTCACCACGAAACATGCGCTGGCCGAAGATTACCGTGGCGGCACGAAACTGTTCGACGTCAACCGTGACTTCGAGTTCATCTTCCAGCCGCGCGGGCCGGAGAAATTCGATGTCCATGCGGCTGACGGCAAACAGCCGGTTGTCGCGCTCGCGCATCTCGACCTGCGGAAAGCCGAGTGCCAGCAGCCAGTCCGAGCGGGCACGTTCGAAGAACGCCAGGTAGCGCGCATGGTAAACCACGCCGCCGGCATCGGTGTCTTCCCAGTAGACGCGGTAGCGGTACGGCGAACTCATTCGTCGGTCGGGCCATTGTCGGCAAACAGGTCGCCGACCGCGCCATCGGGCGGATTGAGCCCGAAATGGCGCCAGGTGGTGGCCGTGGCCATGCGCCCTCGCGCGGTGCGCATGAGGTAGCCCTCCTGGATCAGGTAGGGCTCGATGACATCCTCGATGGTACCGCGCTCTTCCGACAGCGCGGCGGCCAGGCTTTCCACCCCCACCGGACCGCCGCCGAAATCCTCGACCAGCTTTTTCAGCAGGCGCCGGTCCATGTTGTCGAAACCGCGCGCGTCGACCTGCATCATTTCCAGCGCGTCGGCGGCTACGGCCTCGGTGATATGGCCATCGGCACGCACCTGGGCGAAGTCGCGCACGCGCCTGAGCAGGCGATTGGCAATGCGCGGCGTGCCGCGCGAGCGCCGCGCGATCTCGGCCGCCCCTGCCTCGTCGGCCTCGATACCGAGAATGCCGGCCGAGCGCAGCACGATGCGGGCCAGTTCCTCCACACCGTAAAATTCCAGCCGCTCGACGATGCCGAAGCGGTCTCTCAGCGGCGAGGTCAGCAAGCCGGCGCGGGTGGTCGCGCCCACCAGGGTAAAGCGCGGCAGGTCGAGCTGAATGGAGCGCGCCGCCGGGCCCTCGCCGATGATGATGTCGATGCGGTAGTCCTCCATGGCCGGATAGAGCACTTCCTCGACCACGGGGCTCAGGCGGTGGATTTCATCGACGAACAACACGTCACCCGGCTCGAGATTGGTCAGCATGGCGGCCAGGTCGCCGGCACGTTCGAGTACCGGGCCGGAGGTCTGGCGCAGGTTGGTGCCCATCTCGGCGGCAATCACGTTGGCCAGGGTGGTCTTGCCCAGCCCCGGCGGGCCGAAGATCAGCACATGATCGAGCGCCTCGTGCCGGGCGCGGGCCGATTCCAGGTAGATGCCCAGCCGCTCCTTCATCGCCGGCTGGCCGATGTACTCGGCCATGCGCGAGGGTCTGAGACTGGCCTCGATGCGAGCCTCGTCGTTGTCGGTATCGGCCGTAACCAGTCGCTGCTCGTCCATCACCCGGCCATCTTCTTCTTGAGTGCGGCGCGAATCAATGCCTCGGGCGAGAGTTCCGGATCGGCCACGGCCTTGACCATCTTCAACGCCTCGGCGGTGGAATAACCCAGCGCAGTCAGGGCGGCACGAGCCTCGCCGGAGGCATCACCACCGGCACCGGTCGTTGCCGCGCCATCGCCCAGATCGGAAACCTTGCCGCGCATCTCCAGGATCAACCGCTCGGCGGTTTTCTTGCCGATGCCGGGCAGTCGCGTCAGTGCCTGGGCGTCGCCGGCCTCGACCATCAGCGCGAAATCGTCGCCACTGACACCGGAAAGAATGGCCAGCGCCAGTCGCGGCCCGATGCCCGAAACCTTGAGCAATTCGCGAAACAGGCTGCGGTCGGCCTCGCTCAAAAACCCATAGAGAATCTGGGCATCCTCGCGCACCACCAGGTGGGTGAGGATGGTCAGCGACTCACCGTCGGCCGGCAGGCGGTCGAAGACGTTGAGCGGGGCCTCGACCTCGTAGCCCACGCCGTGGACGTCGATCACCAGCGCCGGCGGATGGCGTTCGATCAATGTGCCGGACAGGCGGACAATCATCGCAAAGTGACTCCAGGTGGCAGGCGAGTGGCGGTTTGCTGGGTGTGATGATGACACAGGGCGACGGCCAGGGCGTCGGATGCGTCCTCGCCAAGATCGACCTGGAGCTTGAGCAAGACCCGCGTCATGTGCTGAATCTGCTGCTTGGCCGCCCCGCCGCGCCCGACAATCGCCTGCTTGATGGCGCGCGGCGCATACTCGTGCACTTCCAGCCCGCCGCTGACCGCCGCGCAGATCGCCGCGCCGCGGGCCTGGCCGAGCTTGATCGCCGCCTGTGGATTGCGGCTCATGAAGACGGTCTCCACCGCGGCCACGGTGGGCTGATAACGATCGATCAGCTCGCGCACCCCGTCAAAGATCATGCCCAGCCGCTCGGGCATCGGCCCGCCGCCAAGTTTCAGGGCTTCGGCATGGACCAGCCGCCCGTCCTCGATGATGCCGACACCGGTAATCCGCGAGCCGGGATCGAGGCCGAGGATTCTCATCGCCCGGCCAGGCAGACGTTCGCGCTTCGGGCAGACCCACCTGAAACCTGAAACCTGAACCCTGAACCCTTATTCATAGGCTTCAGCTGGAATATCCGCGTTCGACCACACATCCTGGGTATCGTCGAGGTCTTCGAGCACGTCGAGAAACTTCAGCACCGTGCGTCCGGTCTCGACATCGACCTCGACCAGGTTGTCGGCGCGCTGGGTGACCTCGGCCTGCTCGAACTCCAGCCCGGCGGCCTTGAGGCCGTCGCGCACCGCCTCGAATTCCTCGGGCGTGGTGAGCACCTCGATCGAGCCGTCATCGTCGGTGACGATGTCCTCGGCACCGGCTTCCAGCGCGGCCTCCATGACCTTCTCCTCGCTGGTGCCCGGTGCAAAAGTGATCACACCGCGCTTTTCGAACTGGAAGGCCACCGAACCGTCGGTGCCGAGATTGCCGCCGTGCTTGGTGAAGGCATGGCGCACCTCCGAGACGGTCCGATTGCGGTTGTCGGTCAGGCAATCGACCATCACCGCCACGCCGCCGGGGGCATAACCCTCGTAACGCAACTCCTCGTAGGCTGCACCCTCAAGTTCACCGGTGGCTTTCTTGATGGCGCGTTCGATGTTGTCCTTGGGCACATTGGCGCCGTTGGCCTTGTCGATGGCCAGGCGCAGGCGCGGATTGGACTCCGGATCACCGCCACCCTCGCGGGCGGCCACCGAAATCTCACGGATCAGGCGAGTGAATATCTTGCCGCGCTTGGCATCCTGCGCCTTCTTGCGATGCTGGATATTGGCCCATTTGCTGTGACCGGCCATGGGGGTTGGAACCTCTGGGTTGTTTGGCAAACTTCGAATTTTAACCTAAC
>SKSJ01000098.1 GCA_007123055.1 Wenzhouxiangella sp.
AGCTACTACGATGACGCCTGGCTGGCGGGGCAGGGCCTGGATATCGCACCATGGATGGCAGCACTGGAGCGCTGGGCGAACACTGGGCAATGGGTGGAGCCGGGTGATGGGGTTGGTTAACGGGTTGACGCGAAACGGCTCGAGGCGGAAGTCGGGCCCCGGACCTAGAACCACCAGGCTTCCTTCCAGTCGATCAACAGTTTATAATGGCGGGCTTGCTCCGGTGACCTGGTCGCGGGTTGCCGGTTGTTCAACCATCATCGAGAGAATTTCATCATGTCGAAAACCTACAAGATTCCGGCAGAAACGCGTACGGACGTGGGGAAAGGTGCGAGCCGCCGCCTGCGCCGTGCCGGCCGACTGCCCGCCGTGGTCTACGGCGGCGACCGGGAGCCTGTCAGCATTACCGTCGACCATGACATCCTGCTGCACTCGGCCGAGGAGGAAGCTTTCCATGCTTCCATTCTCGAACTCAATCTCGGCAAGAAGAAGCAGAAGGTGGTTCTGCGTGACCTGCAGCGCCATCCGTTCAAGCCGCTGCTGACGCACGCTGACTTCCTGCGTGTCTCCGAGAAGGAAACGTTGCGCATGAGTGTGCCGATTCACTTCGTCAACGAAGAGGAGTCGCCGGCCGGCAAGAAGGCCGGTGTGGTCGTTTCCCACCAGGTCGTGGAAGTCGAGATCGAAGCGCTGCCGGCTGATCTCCCGGAGTACCTGGAAGTCGACCTGGCCAATCTCGAGCCGGGCGAGAGCGTCATGCTCAGCCAGATTCCGTTGCCGAAAGGGGTCAAGATTCCGACGCTGGAGTACGGCGATGAGAACGACGACTACGCCATCGTGACCACCATCTTCATTCGTGCCGGCCAGGGCACCGGCGAGAAGGCTGCCGAGGCCGATGCCGCCATGGGCGAGGCCGCTGAAGTCGAGACCGTGGGCGAGGCTGAAGAGGCCGAAGCCGTCGAGGGTGAAGAAGGCGACGCGGCTGAAGCAGGCGAAGCCGGCGAAGAAGTCGAAGAGAAGAAGGAAGACTGAGAAGCCCGGTGAGCGATCGCTGGCTGATCGTTGGCCTGGGCAACCCGGGCCTGAAATACGAAAGAACCCGGCATAATGCCGGGTTCTGGTTTCTGGACGCCCTTGATCGTCGCCAGGCGCTGGACCTCAAGTCCAATCGCAAGCTGCACGGTGAAGCGGCCAAGCGGCCGTTTTTCGGCGCCGATTGCGTTTTTCTGCGCCCGGATACCTTCATGAACCATTCGGGCCAGGCCGTGCGCGCGGCCGCCGACTACTTCGGTGTATCACCCGAAAACGTTGTCATTGCCTACGACGACCTGGACCTGCCCCCCGGCACGGTCAAGCTCAAGCAGGGAGGTGGTCACGGCGGTCACAACGGTCTCAGAAGCACCTTCAGTCATCTCGGCAACAAGAACTTCTGGCGCGTGCGCATTGGAATCGGTCATCCCGGTATTCGCGAGGCCGTCACTCCCTGGGTGCTTGGCCGTGCCACCGCCGAGGACGAAAAGGCCATTCTCGGCGCCGTCGATCGTGCCGCCGACGCGCTGCCGGACCTGTTGGCGGGAAACCCCGAAAAGGCAATGCAGCGCTTGCATACACGACCTGAAAGTGCTGCGCCGAACAAGCAGGAAGGCGGGAAGGAGACGTAAGATGGTGAGGAAGAACAGGGAGTCCATCCCGTCTTCCCTCTCCCGTCTATCCCTCTTTCCATTCTGGCCAGGGCAAATCGCGTTGGTGAAGCTCCAGGGCTCATCGACACCGAAAAAATCAGGAGTGCTCCCAAAATGGGCTTCAAATGCGGCATCGTCGGTCTTCCCAACGTCGGCAAGTCGACGCTTTTCAACTGTCTGACCAAGGCCGGTATCCAGGCCGAGAATTACCCCTTCTGCACCATCGAGCCGAATGTCGGCATGGTGCCGGTGCCAGATCCACGCCTCGATGAACTGGCGGCCATCGTCAAGCCCGAGAAGGTGATTCCGACGATGATGCAGTTCGTCGACATTGCCGGGCTGGTCGCCGGGGCTTCCAAAGGGGAGGGCCTGGGCAACCAGTTCCTGGCGCATATCCGCGAGACCGACGCCATTGCCCACATCGTGCGCTGTTTCGTTGATGACGACGTGACCCATGTGTCGGGCCGGGTCGATCCGATCTCGGACATCGAAACGATTGACACCGAACTGGTCATGGCCGATCTCGATGTTGCCGAGAAGGCACTCGACAAAGTTGCCAGGCAGACCAAGTCGGGCGACAAGGAAGCCAGGCGCCAGGCCGCGTTGCTCGAGCGGGTCGTTGCGCACCTGGGCGAAGGCGACCCGCTGCGAACAATGGAAGTCGAGGATGAAGAGCGCAAGGTGCTGAAGACCTGGCAGTTCATCACTGCCAAGCCGGTACTCTACGTGGCCAACGTTGATGATCGAGCCGCCGAGGACAACGAGTACGTCAGCGCGGTGCGTGGGCGAGCGGCCGACGAGGGGGCCGAGGTCGTGGTGCTGTGCGCCGCCATGGAAGCGGAGCTGGCAGAACTGGACGAGGCCGACCAGGCGGAGTTTCTTGCCGAGCTGGGTCAGGACGAGCCGGGGTTGCACCGACTCATTCGCGCCGGTTATGAATTGCTGGGGCTGCTGACCTTCTTCACCGCCGGGCCGAAGGAGGTCCGTGCGTGGACCGTGAAGGCGGGATCAACCGCCCCGCAGGCGGCGGGTCGCATCCACACCGATTTCGAGAAGGGCTTCATCCGCGCCGAGGTGACCGCTTATGACGACTATGTCGCCTGCAACGGCGAGTCCGGAGCCAAGGCAGCCGGCAAACTGCGTCTGGAAGGCAAGGAGTACATCGTCCGCGAGGGCGACGTGATGCATTTCCGCTTCAACGTCTGAAAACCTGGTCTCTTTAATTTCTCTCACATTTCAAGACGGGGGCGTGATCGCCCGGATGCCCCCCGTTACTTCTCCACACCCGATTTCATAGATAGCGCCCGCAAGCGCTGAGTTCGCGGTCGTTGAGCAGCATCTCGACACGGTAGGGAAATTCCCAACCCACCATGCTGTCGCGGCAGGATTCCCGGATCAGAATGATGCCCGCCTGGTTGCCGGGCGACTCCGCGATGTATCCGTCGCCGTCGGGATCCTCGATGACAGTGTCAAACAGCAACTCGCGCGATCCCCCGTCGAGTTCCAGTCGCAGGACCGGGTTGTTGCGGTCGTAAAGTTCGAGTACCCACCCGGGTTCATTGCCGGTGGCGCGAAAGTAGCTTCCCGCATCCCGCGCCAGCGCCCAGGGTGACGGCAGGCGGGACGGGTGGCATTGAATCGGTTCCTGTCCCGGCAGTTCCAGGGTGGCTGTGTCGGGGGCGTCTGACCAGAAAGCGATGCCACCGCCGGCAAAGCGGCTTACGGAGGCGGCTTCCAGTTGCCGAAGCACCTGGTCCTTCCAGGGCAGAGTGAGCACGGCGTCGTCTTCGTCGATGACGATCTCGATGCGAATATCGCCGCACTGCCAGTCGCTGATTTCCGTCAGGTCAGCTTGCTTCTCACGTCCGGTTTGCGCTGCTTCGTCCGCGTCATCGTTGTCGGCGTCGTCGTTTTCGACGGCTTCAGGCGCCGGTTCGACTTCTTCCTCCACCACTGTTTCGCTGTCCGGCTCCAGGGCAATGAGGCGCACTTGCTGCATCTCGCGGCGTGACAGATCGACGGGCGCTTCGGCACTGAAACGGGCGCTGCCGTCGGGCATGTAGAGCGTCAGCCACAACTCGTGTGAATTGGCCGGGTCGACACCGGCCGGGTCGTACTGGAGTTCGAACGGGTAAGGCGGGCTACCCACATCATCGATGACCGCACGGGTCAGGACCCGGTCGGTTGAACCAGAAGTGTCGATCAGGACCAACTCCAGCGAGGCGTCTTCCGGCATGGAGATGCGTTCGAAGTAGAAAGCGCTCCCGGCCAGGATGCCGGGAGCCGCGTGATCGGGAGGCGCCTCTTCCTCGGCGGGCTGGCAAGCTGCCAGCAGCGCGGCCAGAACCGCGATGGCGACTGTGCGTGCATTCATGGCGCCCTTATACCACAGCGCCTCGCCGGTTGATATCCACCGGCGAGGCACTGGGCCAATGGACGGCGTGACCTAATTGGCCGCGCGGTCCATTAGAAGCGTGCGCCCAGCCGGAACTGGACGGTATCGTCACTGGTGCTGTCGTGGCGCAGCCACTCGAACTCGCCGCTGATCTGGGGGGTGAAAAAGTATCGGGCGCCGAATCCGTAGTCGTTGTCCGAACCGATTCCGGCAGTGCGCAGGCCGAAACCCAACTCCGGCATCGGATAATAATCGGCACGCAGTGCGTAGGCGAATTCAGTACTGCCGTTGGTTGCCGCACCGATCTCGCCGTCGACGTGGAATGCCGTGCCGCCGCCGAGCAGTTCGACATGCTTGACGCCGACGCTGAAGATATCGGTGTCGCTGCCAAATGGTGTTTCGATGCGGTCCCAATTGCCGGTGATCCGGGTGTTCGGGCCCATCATCCAGCCGCCGCGGAGACTGTAGCTGTCGATATCGAAGCCATTGGAAAAGCGTGACAGGCCAAAGCCGGCGAAAAAGCCTTCCAGGTAAAGTTCGAGCATGCCTCCGAGCGCATCGAAATCTCCGCTGGTGTCGCGGAGGTAGTCAAGCCGAATGTTGCTCGAGCGGTTGAGAAAGCCGGCCTGTTCCAGCGGCCCGTTACCCGGACGAACCGGGTCGAAGTGCCAGGTGACATCCGCCCCCCAGGCCGATCCGTGTTCCAGGTCGAACCAGGAGCCGCCCGCTTCGAAATTGAAGTCGTTGGCCAGGGAAGCGGTGGACGCACCGACTACGGTGACTCCGACGAGCAGACGTGTTATGTGCTTCATGGCTGCATCCTTGTGACTGTTGTTGTGGAAATCGGGCCGGAACCATGCCTGAGACCGGCCATCGAGCTTGACGCTCGTTGGGGCTACGACTGCGCGTGTTGACCAGAAGTTCACTGGCCGGTCGGCCCGGATCAGCGGTGATTCAGGCGTGGGTTTTTAGCAGGAAATCGTCCAGGCTGGCGGCGATGGAAGGGAGGCATCCGTGGAGGACGTGGTCGCCATCGAACAGGTGCAGTACGGCATGCGATTGCTCGGCGAACTTCAAGCTGTTGCGCCAAGGAATGATGTCGTCACGCCAACCGTGAACGATACTGACGTGCCGGGTCTTCGGTTGGTAGGAATCCGGTACGACACCACCATCGACGTAATGCTCGAGAAACAGAGCCGGTGCCATCAGGAACAATCCCGCGACGGGCATTTGCTCGGCAGCCGCCAGCGAGACGTAGCCCCCCATGGAAGAACCGACCAGTACAGCCGGTCGATCGAGTTCACGCAGCCGCTGCAACAGCCGCTGCACCCGCCCAACCGGATTGTCGCGCAGGTCACGGTAGTCAATCGCTTCGACACGAAAGCCTCGCGCCTCGGCCACCGGTGCCAACTCGACAATCTTTCTGCTGTCCGGACTGGACAGGTGGCCGTGGCTGAAAATCACCGTCGCAGGATTCATGGGGCACTATTGTAGGGCGCGGGAGAACAATGCGGCACACAGGAATTTACTTTTGTGACAGCGGCATTTACCTTTGGGGTCACCACAACGACCAACATTTCCTCATGTCAACGAATCAGACCCGCAACCTCGCCCTGTTCTGTGATTTCGAGAATATCGCCCTCGGCGTGCGTGATGCCCGCTACGAGGCATTCGACATCCAGAAAGTACTCGAACGACTGCTGCTCAAGGGCAACATCGTGGTCAAGAAGGCCTATTGCGACTGGGGTCGATACCGCGAGTTCAAGCCGCCGATGCATGAGGCGGCCTTCGAGTTGATCGATATTCCACACGTGCGTCAGTCTGGCAAGAACTCGGCCGATATCCGTATGGTGGTTGATGCGCTGGACCTGTGTTACACCAAGGCACATGTCGACACCTTTGTCGTCATCAGTGGTGATTCCGACTTTTCACCGCTGGTCTCCAAACTCAGGGAGAACGACAAGATGGTCATCGGCGTGGGGGTGAAAAGTTCGACGTCCGACCTGTTGATGTCGAACTGCGACGAGTTCATCTTCTACGATGACCTGATCCGCCAGCCCTCGCGCAAGGCATCGAAAAAGAAGGTGGCTAAGAAGAAAAAGAAGAAGACCGGTGCCAAGGCAGTGGATGATCGCCAGCAGGCGGCCTTCGACCTGTTGCTGGAGACGACCGAGGCGCTGTTTTCCGACCGTGATGAGGAAGAGAAGGTCTGGGGTTCGATGGTCAAGCAGGCGCTCAAGCGCCGCAAGCCGGGCTTCAGCGAGAGCTACCACGGCTTCCGCAATTTCTCCGAACTGCTCAAGGAAGCCGAGAAGCAGGGCCTGCTTGAACTCCAGCACGACGAGAAATCGGGTGGTTACATCATTCGAGGGTTCAGGGCGGAGGATTGAGGGCGCGCGGTCGCCGCGCGCCGTGAAAGGAAAAAAGTAAAAAGGGGGGAGGTCTTGCAGGCTCCGGGCAAAAGTCGTGGCCAAGGGCTGGGCTTGAGCCATTGACCACCTGTGGGCATCACTGCCTGTAAGCCAACGCCGGAACTACGCTTCTTCCTTTCACCTTTCACCTTTCACCTTTCACCTTTCACCTTTCACCT
>SKSJ01000252.1 GCA_007123055.1 Wenzhouxiangella sp.
ATCGGTCGCGCCGTCGACCGCGATGAAGTCGCCGCCCGCGGCGGCGGCTTCTGGAAATGGCGCGAGCTGTTGCCGGTATCCGACTGGACGCGCATTCCGGCACTGGGCGAGGTGGATTCGCCAGTGATTCCGCTGACGCGAATGCATGGCGCCCAGGTGCTGGTCAAGGACGAGGGGCGGCTGCCCACCGGCTCGTTCAAGTCGCGCGGACTGGCGCTGGCCGTGGCCATGGCGCGGGAACTGGGGCTGGAAAAGCTCTCGATGCCGTCCAATGGCAATGCCGGGGCCGCGCTGGCGGCCTATGCGACCCGCGCCGGCCTGCATTCGCTGGTCTACTGCCCGGCCGACACCCCGCCGATCAACGTCGCCGAGACCCGCATGCTCGGTGCCGAAGTGGTCTGCATCGACGGCTACATCGACGACTGCGGCAAGCAGCTTGCCGAGCGCTCGAAGCAGGAGGGGTGGTTCGATGTCTCCACCCTGAAAGAGCCCTACCGGCTGGAGGGCAAGAAAACCATGGGCCTGGAGCTGGCCGCGCAGATGGGCTGGCAATTGCCCGATGTGATTTTCTACCCGACCGGCGGCGGCACCGGCCTGATCGGCATGTGGAAGGCTTTCGCCGAGATGAAGCAACTGGGCTGGATCGAAGGACCGTTGCCCAAGATGGTGGCGGTGCAGGCCGAGGGCTGTGCACCCATGGTGCGTGCTTTTGATAACGGTGACGAGTTCGCCGAGCGCTGGGAAAATGCCCACACCCGTGCCGCCGGCATCCGCGTGCCGGCCGCGGTTGGCGACTTCCTCATTCTGCGTGCCGTGCGCGAGTCCGGCGGCACCGCCGTGGCCGTGAGCGAGGAGGCCATCATGGATTCCTGGCAGCGCATCAGCCGCGAAGAGGGCGTACTGATGTGTCCCGAGGGCGCGGCCACCCATGCCGCCTACCAGCAGCTGCTAGATCAGGGCTGGCTGCATGCCGATGCCCAGGTGGTGATGTTCAACTGCGCCACAGGCCTGAAGTACCCCATGCCCGATTGAAAGTTGGTCATTGGACTTTTCCAGCCTTCGTGGGCCGGTCCCATATTCGCTATCATGGCGGCATGGAGCGGTACTCGGGGCTGACCTGCCCACACTGCGGGCATCGGAAAGCGAACGAATGCCCGTCGCTGCCTGTCAGTTTTTATTCCACCACAAGATTTTGAGTTACGGAGCATCATGATGCAGGTAAGAGGCGTCTACACCGCGCTGGTCACCCCATTCGACGAGGCCTGCGAGGTCAACTACGACGCGCTCGGCGAGATCATCGAGCGCCAGGTTGCCGCCGGCGTGTCCGGCGTCGTGCCCATGGGCACGACCGGCGAATCGCCGACCATGTTCAACGCCGAACACGACGAGGTGATCCGCTACACCGTCGAGAAGGCGGCCGGTCGCATCCAGGTGTGGGCGGGCACTGGCTCGAACAACACGCAGCAGGCCATTCGTACCACGCGCGAGGCGCAGAAATCCGGGGCCGACGGCGCGTTGATCGTCACGCCGTATTACAACAAGCCCAGCCAGAAGGGCCTGTATCGCTACTTCAGCGATATCGCCTCGGCCTGCGACCTGCCCATCATGGTCTACAACATCAAGGGCCGGACCGCGGTCAATGTCGAGACCGAGACCCTGGCCGAGATTGCGAAGATCCCCTCGGTGGTCGCGGTCAAGGAAGCCTCGGGCGATCTCGGGCAGATGGCCGATGTCATGCTCAGCATCGTGCGCGCGTCGGACAAGCCGTTCTACGTGGTCTCCGGCGATGACGCGCTCACCCTGCCGCTGATGGGCATCGGTGGTCACGGCGTGGTGTCGGTGGCCTCCAACCTGGTGCCCGAACGCATGGTGGAGATGGTCAATGCCGCGGCCGCCGGCGATCTGGCGTCGGCGCAGGAGACCTTCTACGAGCTGCTGCCGCTGTTCAAGGCGACTTTCATCGAGACCAACCCGGTGCCGATCAAGGCCATGATGAACCTGTGCGGCATTCCGGTCGGCGGCGTGCGCAGCCCGCTGGCGCCGTTGACCGAAGCCAGCCAACAGCGACTGGAGACAGTGTTGCGGGAAATCGGGATGATCGACTGAGCCGTTCGAGCACCGGACCGGGCCTTGATCTATCCGGAACGTTCTCAAAAAAGCACAACACGAAGTACACGAAGAAGGCACGAAGGAAAACCTTGATCAGCTGAAACGTCGTGCTCTGCTTTTGATCAGCCGGCATGTGCATTACGTCAGCTTGCCGGCAACTCGGCAACGGTCAGCTATTCAATCGTCGAATGCCATGGCCATGATCCGGAAGCGGATCAGCACCTCGTCGGCCACCTGAAGGCTGCCGCCGGCAGCGCTGAACGGGGTGATGCCGAATTCCGACTGACGGATACTGAAACGACCGACCGCGGTGAGGTTGTAATCGTCCATGCTCAGCGTGACTGGCACGGTCAGCTCCCTGGTCTGACCGGCCAGGGTGATTTGTGCCTCGATGTCGGGTTGCCAGCGCGGGCCGGACAGGCCGATTGAGCGGATCTCGATGAAGGGGTTGTTTTCGGCATCGAGTTGATCGGCCGCCAGCATGTTGCGACGAGTATCCTCGATGGCCGATTCGGACATGTCGGGTTCGAAGCCCTCATCCAGCCGCCAGTTCGGGCGGTCGACGACCAATTGCGCAACGTCGATCACCAGCTCCAGCCCGGAGTCGTGAAAATCCTCGGCCAGCCGGATCTCCCCGTCGATCGCTGCACCGCCAATCACATGCGGATGCCCGAAGCGGGCCAGCGCACCGGCCGGGGAAACAACGAAACGGACCTCCGACTGGCGCGGCAGGACCAGGTAGCTGCGCCCTTCGGGTAGCGACAGGTCGCGCGCTTGAGCCGGTCGGGTCAGGCCGTCTTCGTCGGCGGGGCGGGGTACGGCCTGGCATGCCACCAGCACTGGCAGCACGATGAAGATCAGTGACAGAATCTTGATTCTCACCGCGCTAGTGTCGCAAATCGAAACGAGGAGAACCAGTGTGGCGATTCCCATTCGCAATACCGACAAGGTCTACGGACTGGTCAGCCAGGTCTTTCACTGGCTGATCGTGGCACTCATCCTGTTCCAGTACACCTGGGCCTGGCGGATCGACAACGTCGAGGGGTTTCGCGCGCGCTTCGAACTGGTCACGCAGCACAAGACGGTCGGCATGACGGTGTTGGGGTTGGCGATTCTCCGGCTGCTCTGGCGGTTGTTCAATCGTCCGCCGCCGCTGCCCGACCACATGGCGCGCTGGGAACGGGTCGGTGCCCATGCCGGCCACTGGCTGCTTTACGGGCTGATTTTCGCCATGCCGCTGAGTGGCTGGCTGTACTCCTCGGCCGCCGGGCTCGGTGATTACTGGTGGGGGCCGGTGAACTTCCCCTCCCTGGTCGACTCGAACGAAGCGCTGGAAGTCCTCATGGCCCGGGTGCACCAGGTGCTGGGGATCACGCTGGGCGTGGTCGCCATCGGGCATGCGCTGGCCGCGCTTCGGCATCACTTCTGGCTCAAGGACGACATACTCAAAAGGATGCTGCCGATATGGCGAAAGCAATGATCAACAGTGTGATTCTGGCGCTTGTGACGCTGGCCATGGCGAATGCCGTTGCTGGTGCTGACTGTTACGTTGCCGATCACGACAGCGGCGAGTTGCGCTTCTCCGGCGTGGCGGAAGGGACACCGTTTCGGGGACAGTTCGGCGAGTTTTCGGTGCGGGTCTGCATGAGCGATGATGATCTGGCCAGTGCCGAGATCGAGGTGACCGTCAAGACCGGCTCGGCCGATGTCGGCAACCGTGACGGCAACCAGGCGCTCAAGGACGATGAGTTTTTCGCCGTCGACCAGTTTCCCGAGGCACAGTGGGTCAGCACGGATATTGTGCGTGACGGGGATGACTACCTGGCCGAGGGCACGTTATCGATCAAGTCACTCGAATCAGCTCAATCAGTCACGCTGTCGCTCGGGACCGATGGCGACTCGCCGGTTCTGTCCGGCAGTGCCGAGATCATCCGCCTGGACTGGAACGTCGGTACCGGCGAATTCGAGGACACCGATTTCATCCGCGAGCGTGTTGATCTGCGCTTCAACCTGAAACTGCACCCCGAGGACTGATTGATGACTTTCACCCGCCTGTTGATCTTTGCATTGCTGGCCATCGTTGCCTGGCGGTTGCTCACCGTGGATGTCGATTCGGTCGAGGCGCGCGATATCAGCCCCGAGCACGACGTGGTGTTTTTTAGCGCCCCCTGGTGCGGCTACTGCGACCAGGCCCGCGACTACCTCGACGACAACGGAGTGGACTACCTGGAGGTCGATGTGGAGGCCTCGACGGCCAACAACCGGCAGTTCCAGGAGCTCAACGGCCGTGGCGTGCCGCTGATCTTCATCGGCGAGACACGCATGGCCGGTTTTTCACCGCAGGCCTATGGCCGTGCGCTGGAGCGGCTTCAGTAGGCTACTCGCCCTTGACCCCCAGGCGCTTGTGCATGATGGGTGAAGTGGTGGTGTACTGCACGAATTGGCGCGCTTCCGGGTAGACGTGCTTTTGCACGCCGAAGGCGGCGAGCGCGGCTTCGTGGAAACCCGAGAGGATGAATTTCTTCTTGCCGGGATACCAGTTGATGTCGCCGATGGCGAAAATGCCCTCGACCGAGGTCTGGAATTTCTCGGTATCGACCTGGATCTGTTTCTTCTCCAGCTCCAGTCCCCACTCGGCGATCGGGCCCAGGTCCGGGGCCAGGCCCCAGAATACCAGCACCTCGTCACCCTCGACCGTGAACCGGTTGCGCTCCAGGTCCATCAGATGCAGGCGGATGCCGCCGCTTTCGCCGGCTTCGGCCTGGGAGATGATGCCCTGGCGCTCGCTGACCCGGCCTTCGCCGGCCAGTTCACGTACCCTGGCCACCGAGGCCACCTGGCCGCGGTATTCCTTGCGCCGATGCACCAGGTCGATGGATGCGGCGATGTCGGCCAGGTCCATGGTCCAGTCCAGCGCCGAGTCGCCGCCGCCGAGAATCAGCAATCGCTTGCCGCGAAAGCGTTCCCGATCGGTAACCTTGTAGTGAATGCGCGACGGATCGATGGTGTCGATGCCCTTGGCCCTGAGCCGGCGTGGCTGGAATGCGCCCAGACCGGCAGCGATGATCACCGCGCCGGCATCGAACTCGGTGCCTTTCGAGGTGACGACCGTAAACCGTCCGTCCTCGCGCTTTTCGAATTGCGTGACCTGCTGGCCGAGATGAAAACCGGCATCGAACGGCGCGATCTGCTCCATCAGCTTGTCGATCAGTTCCTGCGCGCCGATCACCGGCCAGGCGGGGATGTCGTAGATGGGCTTTTCCGGATAGAGCTCCGCACATTGCCCGCCGACCTGGGGCAGTGAATCGACCAGCTCGGCCTTCAGGCCCAGCAGGCCGAGTTCGAATACCTGGAACAGACCCACGGGCCCGGCACCGACGATGACGGCATCCGTTTTGATCGGCATGTTGGTTTCTGACACGGTTGGAGCATGGTTCGGACAAGTGGATATGATAACCGGGGTGGGAAGAGGAAAGACGAAAACACCAAAACACGAAAACACCAAAACACGAAATAACCATGACCGATAATCGCGAAATCAACCTCCACCCCGAATGGCTGGAAGTCCTCGGCGAGGAGTTCGACAAGGACTACATGCAATCGCTGCGCGCCTTTCTGCTCGAGCGCAGCCGCGCAGGCGCGACGATCTACCCGCCGGGCAAGAACATTTTCAATGCACTCGATTCAACGCCGTTGTCGCAGGTCAAGGCAGTGATTCTCGGCCAGGACCCCTACCACGGCCCCGGCCAGGCCCACGGGTTGTGCTTTTCGGTACAGAAGGGCCTGCGCATTCCGCCTTCCCTGGTCAACATCTACAAGGAAATCGAATCCGACCTCGGCATCAGCATGCCCAACCACGGCTACCTGCAACCCTGGGCCGAGCGCGGCGTGTTGCTGCTCAATGCCGTGCTCACTGTCGAGCGCGCGAATGCCGGTGCCCACCAGGGCAAGGGTTGGGAACAGTTCACCGATGCGGTAGTCGATGCGGTCAACACCCGTCGCGACAACGTCGTCTTCCTGCTCTGGGGCAGCCATGCCCAGCGCAAGGGCGCCGGTATCGACACGCAGCGCCACCTCGTCCTCAAGGCGCCGCACCCCTCGCCGCTGTCGGCGCCCCGCGGCTTCCTGGGTTGCCGCCATTTCTCCAAGGCCAATGAGTGGCTGGAAAGTCGTGGTGTTCCACCCATCGACTGGCGGCTGACCTGAATCGACGTTGACGTCTATCCCTCGGTGATCCTGCGCCGCGCCGCCGAGCGCATGCCCAGGTAGATGCCGATCAGGGCCAGCACGATGCCGACGATCTGCCAGGGTTCGAGCCTGAGGCCGAACAGGATCATGTCCCAGACGATGGACGACGAGGGCTGGATGAGCAGCAGCAGGCCGACCAGGGCGGCGGGCAGGAAGGGCATGCCGCGGGTGATCAGCAGCCAGCCCACCATCTGGCAGAACACGCCCAGCCCGACCAGCGACCAGAAGGCCTGCCAGGTGGGGATGACGAAAT
>SKSJ01000040.1 GCA_007123055.1 Wenzhouxiangella sp.
CAGCATGCGCTGGTATTCGCACGATACAACGCAGTCGCCCATCCGATGCTGCTGGCGTTGGTAGCGATGGGAGCGGCCTGGCTGGCGAGCTTGCCGGTACGCTCGAGCACCGAGCGGATTCGAACGATGGCCATATTCGGTTTCGGTGCGCTGCTCTCGATGTTGCTTTGGTTCACCGGACCGTTGCCCGATCTCTACCGCGGCGTCAACCAGTTTACCAATGCGACCCGCTACCAGTTCGACTACGACTTCGAGCGGAGTCCCTTCGCCTTCATGAATGAACTCGGAACACCGGGTTTCTACCGGGATATCGCTGCCGAGCCGGGCAGCTGGGAAGTGATCGAGACTCCCTGGCACTTCGAGACCACCATGAGTGTGCTGCAGGAATACCAGCGGGTGCATGGAAGAGTGGTGCGCATCGGCATGATCTCGGGCTTGTGCACGGAATGGACCTGGGGTGAAATCAGTCCTGGCGATGCCGATAGAATCGACCTGCCACAGTTTGTTTTTCTCTCCGACCTGGTCGACGGAGCCTTGCCCGAGAAGAACCGTTTCGTGGTTTTCCGGCTGAAGCCGGCATTCGAGCCGGTGCGCGCACTGCCTGATGTCGGCGAGTGCGTGTCGGCTTTTCGCGAAGCATTCGGTTCGCCCTGGTACGAGGACGACACCCACGTGGTATTCAGGTCAGGCCTTGCCGGAATGCTGTGAAAGCAGCCGGTGCCGGATCAGCCAGCTGGTGATGATGATGACAGCCAGGCCCAGCAAGGGCAGACCGATTTCCGGTTCCAGCAGAAGGGCCGGCCCGAGCATGTCGCGGGCATCGAGCAGCGACTCCAGCCCTGATCCGACCGCCGCGTAGACGAGGGTGGTGGGCACCAGCCCCACGGCGGTGGCCAGCAGGAAATGGCCCCCCCTGATACCGGTGACGGCGGCCGCCGCGTTGACGGCGAAGTAGGGCGCTACCGGCACGATACGCAGCAGAACCAGGTACCAGGTGGCGTCCCGTTCCAGGGCTCCCAGCCAGGGAGCAGCCCGGCCAGTCGCGAGTCGTTGCCGGATCCTGGTGCCACCGAAGCTCCGGACCAGCACAAAGGTGAGCGTAGCCCCCAGAAGGGCGCCGGCCATTGCCGCCAGGAATCCGAGAGGAATGCCGAACAGGTAGCCGGCTGCCAGGCAGAACAGCGTGCCAACCGGCAGGGTGAGGGTGGCTAGCACGGCAAAGGCCAGCATGTAGGCCAGCATCATCGCAAGCAGATGCTCGCGTTTGCCGGCCTCCACCAGCGCGAGGAGCTCGAACAGCCAGTCCTGCCCGGCGCCGGCTACGGCGAGCAAGGCAGCAATGAAGATCACGCCGAGCAGCAAGCCGGCCGTCAGCGGAAGTCGATCCGGGTTCATGTCAGCGGGCATGAGGCAGGGGTGTCAGGCATTGATGAGGTTCACCATCAGGTCGACGAAGCGATCCACGTCTTCGTCGGTGTTGTAAAGCGGCACCGGGGCGGCCCGCATGATACCGGGTTGGCGCCAGTCGCAGAGGACGCCGTGGGCTTCCAGGCGCTCGAACAGAACGCGCCCGGCATTCTCCCTGCCACGGAACTGGATCGAGAGCTGGCAGCCTCGCCGGTGCGGTTCCAGGGGCGTAATGATTCTGATTTTTTCATCAAGTTGTTCGCGTATCAGGCGGGCAAGGCGGCCGGTCAATTCCAGTGAAGCATGCCTGAGGGGACGCATGCCGCCGGCCTCGCGGAACAGTTCGAGTGCCGCCCGAACTGGAGCCAGGGCCAATATGGGCGGGTTGCACAACTGCCAGCCGGCGGCCCCGCGCGCGGGATGGAAGTCCGGCCCCATGGCGAATCGCGTCCGGGGCTCGTGGCCCCACCAGCCGGCCAGGCGCGGTCCGTGAAAATCGGCGTGGCGGGCGTGCACGAAGCAGCCGCCAACGGCGCCGGGTCCGCCGTTCAGGTATTTCTCGCTGCCCCAGAATGCGAAATCGGCGCCCCAGTCATGCAGGGACAGTTCCAGGTTGCCGATGGCCCCGGAAAGATCGAGGCCCGTGCGCACTCCCGCTTTGGCCGCGCTGCGAGTGATGCGTTCAAGGTCGAAGACCTGTCCGGTCGCGTACTGCACCCCGGGCCACAGTACCAGCGCCACGCTGTCACCGTAATGCTCGAGATAGTCTTCCAGATCATCTTCATGGTGAAGTCCATCACGACGTGCGGGTAACTCGACGAGATTGCGTGCCGGGTCGAGTCCATGCAGGGCGAGCTGGGATTCGGCCGCGTAGCGAACGCTCGAGAACGCGCCTTTCTCGATCAGGATGCGGCGTCGATCGCCATGGGGATGGTAGAAGCTGATCATCATCTGGTGGAGGTTGGCGGTCGGCGATCCCATGGCCACCACCTCGGAGCGTCGGGCACCGACCAGTTCGGCCAGGGCATCGCTGAGCAGTTCGTGGTAGGACACCCACGCCAACGGCCCGTCGAAGCGACCGGCCACGCCCAGCCGGGCCCAGCGTTCCAGCTCGGCCTCGACCGCATCGGCTGCCGCAAGTGGCTGCAGGCCCATTGTGTGCCCGCACAGGTAGATGCACTCGCGTCCACGCGGCGCCGCCGGTAGTCGAAAGCGATCCCGGAACTGGCCGGGCTGAAACCGGAGCTTTGCGTTGTCGGCAACCATTCCCTCGAGCCGGCGTGATTTTCGCCAAGAGTATCGAAGTCCCGCTGACTTGGCGAATCGAGTTGTCGCGAAGTGCTGCGGTGCCACCCCGCCGCGCGGGATACAATTGCCACCACCATTCAACCCCGTCCGACCATGAAGGTTTCCGACTTTCACTTCGAGCTGCCCGAGCACCTGATTGCCCAGTACCCGCTGGCGAAGCGATCAGCCAGCCGTCTGCTTCATCTGGAGCGTGATACCGGCAGTGTCCATGATCGGCAATTCGCCGATCTGCCGGAGTTGCTGGAGCCCGGTGACCTGCTGGTGTTCAACAATACGCGTGTGATCCCGGCCCGGCTTTGGGCGCGCAAGTCCAGTGGTGGTCGGGTCGAGATTCTGCTCGAGCGCATGATCTCGGCAGTCGAGGCGCTGGCCCAGTTGCGCGTCAACCGAAAACCGCCCCCCGGCAGCCGGCTCGTCATCGGAGAGGTGGGCGAGATAGAGGTGCTCGGGCGTGACGGAGAGTTCTGGCGCCTGAGGATTGCCGCTGGACCGGAGTGGCCGGAGCTGCTCCAGCGCGTCGGACACATGCCCTTGCCACCTTATATCGAGCGCGGCGACGAGGCGCTGGACGCCGATCGTTACCAGACGGTGTTTGCGCAGGTGCCCGGGGCGGTCGCGGCGCCGACCGCCGGGCTGCATTTCGACGATGTGGTCATGCAACGGCTGAGCGAGCGGGGCATCGAGACCGGCTGGTGCACCTTGCATGTCGGTGCCGGAACATTCCAGCCGGTGCGCGCAGAGCGCGTCGAGGACCACACCATGCATGCCGAGTGGCTGGAGGTCGGTGCTGACCTGGTGGCCAGTGTCCGGACGGCGCGAGAGCGCGGTAACCGGGTGGTCGCGGTGGGCACTACCGCTGTGCGTTCGCTGGAGACGGCCGCGGCAGGCGGTGAGCTCGAGCCGTTCGCCGGCGACAGCCGCCTGTTCATTTATCCCGGCTACGAATTTCGCGTCATCGACGCCATGGTGACCAATTTTCACTTGCCGGGCTCGACCCTGCTGATGCTGGTCAGCGCTTTCGCCGGCCGCGACAACATCCTTGCTGCCTATCGGCACGCAGTCGAAGCCGAATACCGCTTTTTCAGTTATGGAGATGCGATGTTTATTGGGTGACGGGTGAAAGGTGAAAGGTGAGAGACGGACAGAGGCAACGACAAAACGAACCATGGAATTCGATCTGATCAAGACAGACGGGCGGGCACGGCGAGGGCGACTGCACTTTTCGCGCGGCACCGTCGAGACGCCGGCGTTCATGCCGGTGGGGACCTATGGCACGGTCAAGGCGATGACGCCCGAGGAGTTACGTTCACTCGGTGCCGAGATCGTGCTGGGCAACACTTTTCACCTGATGCTCAGGCCAGGCACCGAGGTGATTCGGGCGCACGGCGACCTGCATGATTTCATGGGATGGTCCGGGCCCATTCTCACCGACTCCGGCGGCTTCCAGGTCTTCAGCCTGGCCGACCTCCGGAAGATGGACGAGCAGGGCGTGACCTTTGCCTCGCCGGTGGACGGCTCGAAAGTGTTTCTCGGGCCGGAAGAGTCGATGCGAGTGCAGCGTGAACTGGGCTCGGACATCGTCATGATCTTCGACGAGTGCACCCCGTACCCGGCCACCGAGCAGCAGGCGAGCGTGTCCATGGAACGTTCGTTGCGCTGGGCAGAACGCTCGAAGATCGCCCACGGCGACAGCCCTGCAGCCCTGTTCGGTATCGTGCAGGGTGGCATGTATCCCGAGTTGCGCCGTAAATCGGCCGAAGGGCTGATGCGCATCGGCTTCGATGGTTATGCCATCGGCGGGCTGTCGGTGGGCGAGCCCGCCGAGGAGCGCGAACGCGTTCTGGAAACGACCACTCCCCTGCTGCCGCCCGACCACCCCCGTTACCTGATGGGCGTCGGGCGTCCCGAGGACCTGGTAGCCTCCGTGGCGCACGGTGTGGACATGTTCGACTGCGTCATGCCCACGCGCAATGCCCGCAACGGTTACCTGTTCACCAGCCACGGCGTGATGAAGATTCGCAACGCCCGCTACGAGAAGGACACCCGCCCGATCGACGAGAACTGCGACTGCTACACCTGCCGCAACTACTCGCGCGCATATCTCAAGCACCTCAATCGCTGTAACGAGATTCTCGGTCACCGTCTGGCGACCATTCATAACCTGCATTACTACCAGCACCTCATGGCCCGCATGCGCGAGGCCATCAAGCACCGGGATTTCAAGGAACTCGCCGAGCGGCTGGTGCACGACTGGCAAGAGGGGATCCCCGACTGACCTCCAGGCGGAGCTGCTTCATGTCTTGAAACGGCATCGTCGGTTGCAGATGTGACGTGCGGAGTTCGTCTCCGTTATGATCAACAGCGAGGGACATTGATGATTCCCGGGTCTGCCGCTCACGGGCAGCCTGATGGACTTGAGGACACCTGCAGCTTATGGCCGGCATGTTCGAGTTGACGGCAACGCGTCGTAATGCGCTGGATCGACTGCTCGACGAGTATCTTGAGCTGCCCCCCGGCGAACGTGCCGCATTCCTGGCGAAATGTCGGCGCCGATATCCCCGGCTGTCGGTCTGGTTCCTGCCGCTGGCGCAAGAAAGCCGAACGACGACCAGCCTGCTGACGAAAACGCCCGATTCCATCGCCGAACAGGTGCTGGATAGCATCGACGCGCCGGAGAGCCAGGAACTGGAGCCGGGAACACGACTGGGGCCGTGGCGGATCATCGAGCCGGTCGGTGCCGGCGGCATGGGCAAGGTCTATCGCGCGGAACGAGCCGATGGCGCCTTCGAAATGGAAGTGGCCGTGAAGCTGATTGCGGCACGGCGCCCCGCTCTCGCCGATCAGCTCGCACGTGAATCCCGACTGCTCGCTCGGCTCGATCACCCGGCCATTACCCGATTGGTGGATGCCGGCCTGACCGACGAGGGCGAGCCGTTTCTGGTCATGGAGTGGGTCGAGGGGGCCAACCTCGATCAGTGGATGTCGCATTCGCGTCCCTCGGTGGAGCAACTGCTCGAGGTGTTTGCCGAGGTGGCTCGGGCGGTTTTGCATGCCCACCAATGCCTGATCGTGCACGGGGACATCAAGCCGGCCAATATCCGTATTCGCCAGGATGGCCAGGTCAAGCTGATGGATTTCGGCGTGGCCTACCTCGTCAGCGAGGCGGAAGCAGATGAAGACACACCGCGATACGCGGCCATGACGCCCGCGTTCGCCGCCCCCGAACAGCGAGCGGGTGAGCCGGTGAGCACGCGTTCCGACATCTGGTCGCTGGGGGCCTTGCTGCACACCATGCTGTCGGGTTCCCCTCCCGGTCATGAGGAAGATGATTCGTCGACCAGGCCGCTGGGCGACATTGCGCGGGCCGATGAACTGCAGGCGATTATCCGCCATGCCTGCAGGCGCGAAGCAGACAGCCGTTACGAGACGGTGCAATCGCTGCTTGAAGACCTGCGGCGTTACCAACGGGATGAAGCACTCATCGCTGCGCCACCGGGCCGATGGCGGCGAGCGCTCAAGTTCGCGCGCCGGAACCGGCTTGTGCTTCTGGCCGTGGGCGCCATCATGCTGGCGCTGGCCGGCGGTACGGCCATTTCCACCGCCTTGTATCTCGAAGCCGAAAGAGAGCGGTTGCGAGCGGAGCGGCATGCCGCTGAGCTGGAGATGGTCGCGCGGTTCCAGGAGGAGCAACTCGCCGAAATCGATACCGCGCTGATGGGCGTCAGCCTGAGGGATGGGCTTTTTGTCAGGCAGCGCGAGTGGCTGGTCGAGCAGGGGCATGTCGAGGAGGAAATCGATCGCTCCATGAACGAACTGGAGCAGACACTCACGGGGATCAACTTTTCCAACCTGGCACTGGACTGGCTGGAAGACAACGTCCTTGCCGGTACGGTCAGCGGCATCGAGTCGCAGTTTGCCGATCAGCCACTGGTGCGGGCCCGGCTGTTGCAGTCGGTGGCCAACACCATGCGCAACCTGGCGCTTTACGATCGGGCCTGGGCCATTCAGCAGCGCGCACTGGAGCTCCATCGACGAGAACTCGGGGAAACGCACCCGCGGACCCTGGCCTCGCTCAGTGAGACCGGTCGTTTGCTGCGCAGTCGTGGCCAACTGGAAGAGGCCGAGGAATACGAGCGTCTAGCATTGGAGGGGCGCCGGCAGGTGCTTGGCGACAATCACCCGGATACGCTCGACTCGGTCAGCAACTTGGGCGTGTTGCTGCGTCGCACGGGGCGACTCAGGGAGGCCGAGCCGTACTATCGCGAGGCACTGAATGGGCGCATGCGTGCACTCGGGGACGACGACCCCGATACCCTGACGTCGATGAGCAATCTCGGGGTCTTGCTGGTCGCCATGGATCGGCTCGACGAGGCCGAGGTCTGGATGCGCCGCGCGCTGGAAGGGCGCCGGGAAGTGCTGGGCGAGGACGACCGCTCGACCCTCCAGTCGCTCAACAACATGGGTGTGCTGATGCGCAACCTGGAGCGATATGCCGAGGCCGAAGACTACTATCGCGAAGCGCTGGCGCGCAGTCGGCGAGTGCGTGGAGATCACCACCCGTCCACGCTGGATATCGTCAACAACCTCGGTGTGGTGCTTGATCGCCAGGAGCGCCTGGATGAGGCCGCGGTCTACTACCGCGAGTCTTTGAAAGGCACCATCGCCACTCTCGGTGAGGATCATCCAGCCACGCTCGCGTCTCGCTACAACATGGCCCGGGTGGTGCGGGAGCAGGGGCACCTGGAGGAGGCCGAGGCGCTGGGCCGCGAGGTGCTGGAAAAGGCGCGAGGGCTCCTTCCAGACGGCCATTGGCACATGGCGGTTTTTCAGGCGGGTTACGGCAAGACCCTGGCTGCCATGGGGCGGTACGAAGATGCCGAGGACTTCCTGATCGATGCGTGGGAAGGCTTCGTTGCCGTGCTGGGCGACGAGCATGCGCGGGCGGTGGAGTTGATGGAGGACATGGTCGAGTTCTACACTGCCTGGCATGAGGTAGCACCCGAGGCCGGGCATGAACGCCGTCGCGACGAATGGCTGGCGCGGCTCGAGGACAGCGACCATCGCAAGGGAAACGGGGATGAATGACAGTGAGCTCAACACTCTCGCCGACGACAAGGGCGAGGTAACCCGCCTGCTGAACGGCCTCCGGGATTCGCCCCAGGTGCTCGACCGCGTCATGGGGCTGGTCTACGAAGACATTCGCCGGATTGCCCGTAATCAGAACCGGGGCCAGCGGGGCGAATATGCACGGACGACCGAGCTGGTCAACGAGGTGTATCTCAAGCTGTTTACCGGCAACCCACCGGTGATCGAGTGTCGTGCGCACCTGATGAAAATGAGTGCCCTGGCGGTGCGTCAACTCATTGTCGATCAGGCACGTTCCCGGCTGAGCCAGAAGCGTGGTGCCGGAGCCCCCCACCTCGCGCTCGACGAGGGCCAGGTGGCAGTGGAAAAAAGCGATGCCGAGCGCGTGCTGCTCATCGAACAGGCCCTGGAGCGACTAGCGGAGCACGATCCGGACCTGGCCGAATTGATCGTCGGCAGCTACTACGGCGGCTACACCGCCGGAGAGCTGGCAGAACTCAGGGATTGCTCCGTGCGCACCGTGCAGCGCCAGCTCAAGCGGGCCCGCGGCTGGCTCCGGCTCGAATTGGGAGCTACATCTTGAGTTCACGTTGTCGCGCCAGTACGGACCATCGGGGAGGGTCCTTGACCCCCGTGAGCGGCGGACAGTCTGGTGACAACGGCCTAGCTGTGCAATAATTGCGCGTTTGTATCGGGGCACGTCGCCCCGGACCGTTCAAAACTCGACTCCGAGGACACGACATATGGATTTCTTCATTGCCAGCGCCATGGCCCAGGATGCCGGCGCGCAGGAACCGAGCATGCTCGCCAGCTTTATTCCGCTGATCCTGATCATCGTGATTTTCTGGTTCTTGCTGATTCGACCGCAGATGAAGCGCAACAAGCAGCACCGCGAACTGGTTTCCGCCCTGTCGGTGGGCGATGAGGTCGTGACCGCCGGCGGCATGCTCGGCCGTGTCACCGAGGTCGGAGAAAGCTTCGTGTCGCTGCAGCTGACCGACGACGTCACCATCAAGGTGCAGAAGCATTCCGTGGCGCAGGTGGTTCCCAAGGGAACCATGGAATCCGCCAACTGATCCAACTGTTGTCCGTGACCGCGCGGCTCCACGAGAACTGAAGTACTTCCAATGAATCGATTCCCACGCTGGAAATACGTCCTGCTGATCATCGTGATCTTTGCGGGCATCATTTACGCCCTGCCCAATATCTTCGGCGACGATCCGGCCGTGCAGGTGTCCTCGCAGCGCGGCTTCGAGCTCGAACGCGAACTGCCGGCAGAGGTCGAACGCCTTCTCGAAGCCGAGGGCCTCGAGTACCACCATGTCGAGTTCGAGCCGCAGCGTCTGCTTGTGCGCTTCGACAGTACCGACCGTCAGTTGAGGGCCGCCGATGTGCTGCGCGACGAGCTCGGCGACGAGTATGTCGTGGCCCTGAACCTGGCACCGGCCACGCCACGCTGGCTCGGGATGTTCGGCGCCGAGCCGATGGTGTTGGGCCTGGATCTGCAGGGTGGGGTGCATTTCCTGATGCAGGTCGACATGGATTCGGCCCGTGAGCAGCAGCTCGAACGTTACGTCAGCGATCTGCGCAACATCCTGCGAGACGCCGGCATCCGTTATCGCTCCGTGCGCGTCGACCGCAATGCGGTAGTGGCCGAACTGCGCTCGGCCGAGGACCGCGACAGTGCCATGCAGGCCATCGAGCGCGAGATCGACGAACTGGTGCTGGAAGCGCGCGATGCCTCGGCCACCTTCAATGTCCGCGCCACCATCGATGAGGAATACCTCGAGGAACTGCAGCAGACGGCGCTGAGGCAGAACATCACGACCCTGCGCAATCGGGTCAACGAGCTCGGCGTGTCCGAGCCGATCATTCAGCAGCAGGGTGCCGAGCGCATCGTGGTGCAGCTGCCCGGCGTGCAGGATACGGCCGAGGCCAAGCGCGTGCTGGGTGCGACCGCCACGGTCGAGTACCGGGCGGTGGATGAACAGAACGATCCCTACGAGGCGCAGCGCACCGGGCGTGTTCCGCCGGGATCGCGCCTGTACTTCCACCGCAACGGTGAGCCCCTGCTGTTGTCGCGTGAGGTCATCGCGTCCGGCGACAATCTGATCGGTGCCGCCGCCGGCTTCGATCAGCAGACCGGGCAGCCCAACGTGGTGGTTACCCTGGACGGCACCGGCGCACGTCGCATGCTCGACCACACCAGCCAGAATGTCGGCAACCGCATGGCGGTGGTGTTCATCGAGCATCGACCCGAAACCGAGATCGTCGACGGCGAGGAGGTGCATACCACCCGTCGCGTCGAGGAAGTCATCTCCGCCGCAGTCACGCGCGAGCCGTTCGGCCGTCGCTTCCAGACCACCGGTCTGGGCTCATCGACCGAGGCGGCCCAGTTGGCCATGCTGCTGCGCGCCGGTGCGCTGGCTGCGCCGATGCAGATCATCGAAGAGCGCACCGTCGGCCCGAGCCTGGGCCAGGACAACATCGATCAGGGCTTCCGTTCGGTGCTGATCGGCTTTGCCGTGGTGCTCGTCGTGATGGCGGTCTACTACAAGGTCTTCGGCCTGGTCGCCAACATGGCATTGACAGCCAACCTGGTGCTGATCGTTGCGCTGTTGTCGATGCTGGGCGCGACACTGACGCTGCCGGGCATTGCCGGCATCGTGCTCACGGTCGGCATGGCCGTGGATGCAAACGTACTGATCTTCGAGCGAATACGCGAAGAGTTGAAGAACGGCAACACGCCTCAGGCCGCCATACGTGCAGGCTACGAAAAGGCCTTCTCGACCATTGCCGACGCCAACGTCACCACGTTGATCGCCGCCATCGTGCTGTTCATGTTCGGTACTGGCCCGATCAAGGGCTTCGCGGTCACGCTCAGCCTGGGTATCGTGACGTCGATGTTCACCGCCATTCTCGGCACACGTGCCGTGATCGGCCTGATTTACGGTGGGCGCAAGCGCGTCAAGGCCCTGGCGATTTAAGGATCTGAATCATGGAAATCATCAAGGCAGATACAAAGATCGACTTCATGCGCTACCGCAACGTGGCGCTGATCATCTCGGCGATCGTGTTGCTGGCCGGAATAACCGCGTTGATCGGTCGTGGACTCAACTTCGGCCTGGACTTCACCGGCGGCACGCTGATCGAGGTCGGTTATCCCGAAGCACCGGAACTGGCCGAAGTGCGAGAGGCCCTGGCCCAGGACGGTTTCGATGACTTCACCGTGCAGACCTTCGGCACGGCACGCGAGATCGTGGTGCGAATTCCCGTTGGCGAGGCCGACGAGACCGGTGCTGATCTCAGTACCCGCGTGCTTGAGGCCCTGCAGCGCCAGGAGGCGGGCATCGATATGCGCCGGGTGGAATTCGTCGGCCCGCAGATCGGACAGGAACTGGCCGAGCAGGGCGGTCTGGCGCTGCTCTATGCGTTGATCGGGATCCTGCTCTACGTGTCTTTCCGCTTCCAGTGGCGCTTTGCGGTCGGCGCCGTGGGCGCTCTGGTGCACGACGTGCTGCTGGTGGTCGGACTGCTTGCGCTGTTCCAGGTCAATTTTGACCTGACCGTGGTCGCCGCCATCCTGGCTGTCATCGGCTACTCGCTCAACGACACCATCGTGGTCTACGACCGCATGCGCGAGAACTTCCGTGTCAAGCGCAAGGGCACGCCCAAGGAGTTGTGCAACCTGTCGATCAACCAGATGCTCGGCCGCACCATCATGACCTCCATGACCACATTGCTGGTGCTGTTGGCGCTGTTCTATTTCGGCGGCGAAATCATTCACGCCTTCGCCTTCACGCTGATCATCGGCGTAATCGTCGGAACTTACTCGTCGGTCTACATCGCCGGCAGCCTGGCGCTGGTCATGGGCGTGTCCAAGCAGGACCTGATGCCGGTCGAGAAGGAAGGCGCCGATCAGCCCGACACCGAGGTCCTGCCCGAACGTTTCCGTAACCGGGAAGCCTGAGATGCCGGCCCGCTTGTTCGCTCTTCTGGCCTGCGTCCTGTTGCTTGGCACGGCGCAGGCCGATGAGGGGAATCGTTTCCTGATCGAGTTCGAATTGTGGCTCCACGGGGAAAAGCAGGGCGAGCCCAGTATGATCGTGGAGGCCGGACAACCGGGCTCGATGGAAGTCGGCGGAGCCGAGCACCGTTGGCGCATCGAGGTCGAGGTGGAACGACTGGCCGCGCACGAATATGCGCCCGGTGATGCATTGTGGCTGCACCTGGCGGTTCACGAGCAGATCGACGGGAAATGGGAAGAACTGGCCGATACCATGCTTGGGGTGCCGGAAGGTCAACCAGCGACCCTGTCGGTGCTTGACGGCCAGGTCGATGAGCCGTCTCCGGAGCGCAGCATCGTGTTCCTGCGTGCAACCACCTCGCGCCTGCAGTCGGGCGATCTGCCCTCCGGCTGATCCCCGACCGTCGCCGGCGGCATGCGGTCGAGGTTTCTTTCGTTTCCAACCCGTCTGGCACTGATCGGTGCGGCCTTGCTGTTGGCAATCGGCGTCGCGCTCTTGCCCGCTGACAACGACCGTGATTCCGAAACCTATATCCTGGCCACGGCCACCACGGGCGGCACCTTCTACCCCGTAGGCGTGGCCATTGCCACCCTAACCAAGCAGGTACTCGAGGAGGAGCACGGTGTGGCGCTGGCGGCGATCAGCTCCGCCGGTTCGGAGGAGAACCTGCGCCTGATGCGCTCAGGTGAGGCGCGCTTCGCCATCCTGCAGGGACTTTACGGTGCCTGGGCCTGGCGCGGGGAAGGGCGGTTGGCGGGGCAGGAGCCGTTCACCGAGCTGCGTAGCGTGACTGCGCTGTGGCCCAATGTCGAGCACTTCCTGATCCGGGGCACGCTGGTTGAGTCCGGTACCGTTGCCGATCTCGAGCACCTTACCGGCAGGCGCTTTTCAATCGGGGCACGCTTTTCCGGTACCGAGGGTTCCAACCGGTACATTCTGACCGCCCTGGGCATCGATCCGGATCGAGACCTTCATCTTGTCTACCAGGGCTACGGCGCCAGCGCCGATGCTTTCCAGAATCAGCTGATCGATGGCATGAATACCCCCGCCGGCGTGCCCGTCGGCGCGGTGACCCGGGCCATGGCGGCATCGCGCGGAAATGCCGCCCTGCTGTCTTTCGACGAGTCACAACGTCAGGCCGTCAATCGTGACTACCCGGGTCTGTGGCAGTTTTTTGAAATTGAAGAAGGCACTTATCCTCACCAGGAAGCGCCGCTTGAAACCATCGCCCAGGCCAATCTGCTGGCCGTTACCGCCGATGTGCCCGAAGAACATGTTTACCGGCTGCTGGTCACGCTCTACGACAACCTCGGCTTCTTGCATGCCTTTCACGCCGCCACGCGCGCCATGCAGCTGGAGTCGGCGCTGGACGGGCTGCCCGCACCGCTGCATCCGGGCGCGGTGCGCTACTTTCGCGAGCGCGATCTGGACATTCCCGCCCACCTTTTTCCGCCCGAGCTCAAAGAGGGCGACGAATGAGCGGTCCGGCCAGTTGGCATGGTCGTTTACAGGCCGGTGCCGAGAAGTGTGGCCTCACCGGAGTGCGTGAGGTTTCCCCGGGCCTGTCGGTCGTCGTGTTCATCGGTGCTGCGATCATTGCGCTGGTGCATGTGTCTGTCAATACCTGGCTGATCTGGCCGGACCTTTGGGTGTCCGTCTTTCATTTCGGCAGCCTTGGTGCGTTGGCACTTGTGCGGTTTCCCGTCAGCGGCGGCGTGAACGGTCGCGGCAATGCGGGCTGGTGGCTGGACCTGGCAGCCGGAGTGCTGCTGGTGGTGTCGTGTGGCGCCGTACTATGGCTCGAGGAACCCTTGTACAACCGCGGCCTGAATTTCTCCACGGCTGACTGGTTCGTCTGCCTGGCGCTGGTCGTGCTCGCCATGGAACTGGCCCGACGTACGGCCGGACTGCTGGTTCCGGCTCTGATCGTCATTGGCTTGAGCTACACAGTGTGGTGGGGTGCAAGCATCGGCGGCATGTTCTCGTTTCCCGGCCTGAGCCTGGAAACCGTGCTCTTCCGCTCGGTGTTCAGCTCCGAGGGAATGTTTGGAACGATCGCCAGGATTTCATGGAGTTATGTCTTCATGTTCATCCTTTTCGGGGCTTTCCTGGTGCGTTCCGGGGCGGGCGATTTCATCATTGCCCTGGGGCGAGCGGCGGCCGGCCGTATCACCGGCGGCCCCGGGCTGGTGGCGGTGGCCTCATCGGGACTGATGGGATCGATTACCGGTTCGGCCGTGGCCAATACCGCGTCGACCGGGGTGATCACCATCCCGTTGATGAAGAAGGCCGGTTTCCCGCCGCGTTTTGCCGGAGGTGTGGAGGCGGCGGCCTCCACCGGCGGTCAGCTGATGCCGCCGGTGATGGGGGCGGGTGCTTTTCTAATGGCCAACTTCACCGGCATCTCCTACCTGGCCATCATTGCCGCGGCACTGATTCCTGCACTGCTGTATTTCCTGTCCCTGGGTTTCTATATTCGCATTCGTGCCCGCCGCCTCGGATTGGAGCCACAGCCGGACGAAGAAGGAATTCCCCTGCGCGAGGCGCTCGCCCGAGGCTGGCCGCTGTTGCTTCCGCTGGCCGTGCTGGTGACACTGCTGATTGCCGGTTTCACGCCGGTGTATGCCGCCGGAATCGCCATCGTTGCCGTGGTCGTCGCTTCCTGGCTGACGCCGGAGCGCATGGGGCCGCTGGCGATTGTCGAGTCGCTGGCAAGCGGAGCACGAACCATGGTGCCCACAGCCGTCCTGCTGATCGCCGTCGGCCTGATCGTCAACGTGCTCACCACCACCGGGATTGGCAATACCTTCTCGATCATGATCGGCGAGTGGGCCGGGACCAGCCTGCTTCTGGCGCTGGTGCTGGTGGCGGTGGCCTCGCTGGTACTGGGGATGGGGCTGCCGGTGACCGCCGCCTATATCGTGCTGGCAGCCATTTCCGCGCCCACGCTGTACGGATTGATGCTGCAAGCCGACCTGGTCAATGCCCTGGTGGCCGGTGAGATCAGCGAGCGGGCAAGGGAGGCGATCCTGCTGGCCAGGCCGGGAATAGAGGGCATGCTGGGTGCGCCCATGCCGGCAGCGGAAGCGCAGGCGGTGGTTGCGGCCATGACCCCGGAGTTGCAGCGTGCCGCCGCCGAGGCATTGCTGGAGCCGGCTTTGCTGGTCGGCAGCCTGCTGGCGGCCCACATGATCATCTTCTGGCTCAGCCAGGATTCCAATGTGACGCCGCCGGTGGCGCTGGCTGCCTTCACCGCCGCCGGCATCGCCGGCGAGAAGCCGATGGCAACCGGGCTGACGGCATGGAAGCTTGCCAAGGGGCTGTACGTCATCCCGCTGCTGTTCGCTTACACGCCTTTGGTCAGCGGATCGTGGGGTGAAGCTCTCCAGGTCGCGGTGGTTGCGCTAGCCGGGCTGTATGCGCTTGCCGGTGTGTTCGAGGGCTGGCTGGAAGGACCGCTGAAGCGTCACTGGCGCGCGCTGCTTGGCTTGCTTGCCCTGGCGTTGCTGTATCCGCACGGCTGGTGGCTGGTCGACATCGGGGCCATGATGCTTTTGTTCGCGCTGGCGTGGCACAGTCGCAGGCTTTTCCAGGTTGCGGGGAAAGACTAGACTGATTCCATGAGCGATCGCCACGCCGCACAAAGGTATCGACAGGCCAAGGACATTGCCATGGCCGCGCTCGATCACCCATCGGAAGAGCGTAAGGAGTGGGTCGAGCAACAGTGCAGCGATGACGCCGAGTTGCTCGAGGAAGTTCGCTGGCTGATGGCCGCGGCCCAGGATGATGCCGCCGACGAGGTTCCCGAGCAGTTTCAGCAGGCCACCGAGCAGGCGCTGCGCGAGGTGTCACTGCAGGTGCCATTACCGCGCGATTACCGCCTCATCCGGCGGTTGAGCCAGGGTGGTATGGGTATCGTGTATCTGGCCGAACGCAGCGATGGCGAGATCCGCCAGCGCGTGGCGTTAAAGCTGCTGCACGTCACCGATGCACCGGATGAGGCATTGAAGCGGCGGTTCGCCACCGAGCAGCAGATTCTCTCGCGCCTCAACCACCCCAACATTGCGCACCTGATCGATGCCGGCGTGACGGCCGAGGGGCGTCCTTTCATGGCGACGGAGTTCGTCGACGGGCAGACGATCGACGCCTGGTGCCGGGACCGAGGCAGCACTCTGGAGCAGCGACTGGACTTGTTCCTGAAGGTCTGTGACGCGGTCGATTATGCCCATCGGCACATGGTCATTCATCGAGATCTCAAGCCGGCCAATATCCTGGTCTCGGGCGACGGCGAACCCAAGTTGCTCGACTTCGGTATCGCTCGATTGGTGGATGGGCAGGCCTCGCGCCGCGAGGATGAGGAAGGGGAGGGCAGGGGGCTGACCCTGTCCTATGCCAGTCCCGAGCAGATCGAGGGCCGCGGTTTGAGTACGGCCACCGATGTGTATTCCCTCGGAGTGGTGCTCTACGAACTGCTGACCGGCGTGTCGCCGTTTACGCAGCATGAGAATGCCGATGACTTGCGGGGTGCCGTCCTGGCCGGCACTTTCGAGCCTCCGTCCCGGGTGGAGAACAAGCAGGTCAAGCGAATTTCACCGGATCTCGAAGCCATCGTGCTCAAGGCGTTGCGTGTCGATCCGGAATCGCGCTACGAGTCGGCCCGCTCGCTGGCCGAGGATCTCCGGCGACTGCTCGAGTATCGGCCGGTGATCGCCCGGCGCGGTCACGCGATGTACCGGACCGGGCGATTCCTGAGGCGTCACCGCCTGGGCGTGGCGGTGGCGGCCCTGGTCGGCGTGTTGCTGGTCGCCTTCCTGGTCGACCGCGAGTCGCAGCTTCAGCGGATCGCCTGGGAGCGTGACCGCGCCGAGGCGGTGACCGAATTCATCAACCAGTTGTTTGCCGGGGCCGATTCACTGCCGTCGCGCGGTAACGAAGTCACGGTGCGGGAAATCCTGGACCTGGGTACCGAGCAACTGCGGGCGACCGATGACTACAGCCCGGCGCAACTCGGCTCGATGTACCTGGCCATCGGTCGTGCCTACAACGGGCTGGGGCTCGGTGAGCAGGCTTTGCCGCTGCTGCGGGAAGCCCAGGCCGCGTTGGCTCCGACCATCCGCCTCGAAGAGCAGGCGCTGATCCAGGCAGAGATTGGGGCGGCACTGGACACGTCGGGGCGCGCGATCGAGGCGATTGCGGCGGACCGGCATGCACTGGAGTTGTTCGACAAGGTCCCGGCCGATCAGGGTGACGAGGTGTTGCGCGTGCGTATACGCCAGTTGCGCAATCACGCCAATGTGATGGATGTACCGCTGGAAGAGACCATCGCCGGGCTGGAAGGGATTCTAGCCGAGCTCGATCGCCGCCCGGACAGCCACGGAGAGCTGCGTTTCGAAGCCCTGGCCGCGCTGGTTGGAGCGCATGTTTTCAGCAACAGGCCGGAGTCGGCCCTGGACCTGGCCGGGCAGGCCAGGACGCTCGCCGAGGAGTTGTATGACGCAAACGATCCGCGTCGGCTTCGCGGGCGCTACGTTCATGCCAACGCGCTGCTGCTGTCGGATCCGGAACAGGCCGTCGCCCTCTATGCCGACCTGGTCGATGACCATGAACGAATGATCGGACCAAGCCAGCGTCTGGCCAACATGATCGGCAACTTCGGGGTGGCGCTGTCGCGAGAGGGGCGTAACCGGGAGAGCATGCAGGCCTTTGCCCGTGCCGCGGACATGATCGAGCGCGTGGTGGGGCGTGATCACTACCTCTACCGGCTCTCGATTTCCAACCTGGCTGCGCTGCACTTGCGCGAGGGAGAACCGGAGGAGGCCGAGCGACTGGTGCGCGGCATTCTCACTGATGTCGAATGGCGATTCGACGAGCACGGTGGAGTGGAGACCATGTACCGGGCCTCCGCGCTGGATATTCTGGGCAGTGCACTGGTGTTGCAGGGGCGCCTCGACGAGGCAGTGGCCGTTTACGAACAGGCGCTGGAGCTGCTCGAGGTTGATGCTTCGGGGCAGTGGGAAGAGATGTCGACCAGCATGTCCGCGCGACTTGCCGAGGTGAAGCGGGAACTGGACATCGACTGAGTCAGTCCAGGTGACGCTTGAGCCAGGCTCGTGCCATTCGCCATTCGCGTACCACCGTCGACTTCGAGATATTCAGGGTTTCGGCGGCGTCCTCCATGCTCAGCCCGGCAAAGTATCGAAGCTCCACGATGCGGGCCTGGCGCTCGTCGATCTCCGCGAGTTGTGCGAGCACCTGGTCGAGGGCGATCAGGTCGCTGCCGAAGTCTTCACCCAGTTCCGAGGAATCGAGCTCGACCTGGTGTCGGGCCGAGGGTCGCTTCGCCGCACCGCGCCGTCGCGCGTAGTCGACGAGCACGCGACGCATCACCGTCGAGGCGACAAGCAGGAATTGGCGGCGGTCCTCCCAGCTGTGATAGTCCTGGTCGGCCAGGCGCAGGTAAGCCTCGTTGATCAGTGCGGTGGGCTGAAGGGTGTGTCCGGGGCGCTGGCGGGCGAGCTGGCGGCTGGCAAGGGCACGCAATTCGTCGTATACCAGTGGCAGCAGACGGTGCAGGTCGGTATTCTCACCGGCCGAGTAACGCTGCAAAAGTTCTGTCAGGTCCGTTATCTGCCGCCGTCCCGCGGAGGTGCCGTTGCTGCTGTCCGAATGGGTGTTCATGCTCGTCCTGACCTTGGCTGGCCGGAAATGGTGTTCATTCCGGCATGTTACACGAGATCCCTGTTTCACTTCCCGCCCGGATGTGACTAGAATAGGGGGAGCTGGTCACAGCTTGCATTTCAAGGGAGTTTGCGAAAGTTTTCATGTGTCGGGGCAAGCCAAAATTTCCGATAGCCGTCACGGCAATTTTTGCCGTGGCTTTTTGCCTGCCCGGCACGGCCCTGGCTGACAATCCGGATTCCGGCTGCATGAGCGTCTCGAACGCCCTGCAGCAATCCGATGATCATCCCGTCGAATTGTTTCTGGCGGCCACTTCGGATGATTCCGGCATCGTCTCCAGGCTGTTCTGCGTCAACGGCAGTGTCGAGCAGATTAACCTGCGCGCCGAACCCGGACAGCAGGCCGAGGTCGCTTTCGCACTGGCCAACGCCGGCTTTGATCCGGCATTGATCAGCAGCGCCATGACCAGGGATGCTGCCTGGAGCAGCGAGTGGGCACATCTCGAGATTCTGAAGGGCGAAGTGCCGGCCGGTGGCGTCCTGCCCGTCTCACTGGTGGTTTCCGTACCCAACGACTTTGCCCCCGGTTCGAGACACGAGCAGCGCTTCGAGCTGGTGGGGGAAACGGGTGAGACGCTGTCGGTAAGAGTCTCGCTTGAAGTCATCGAGGAACAGCCGATGTTTCGGGATGGCTTCGACGTCGACCCTGTGCTCGGCCAGTTCAGCTACCACCAGGCGCCGGAATTCAACCCGGGCTCCTGAAATCCCCCGCGATCCATTTTCCGTTCTTCAGCGTTCCGGCACAGGCATTGGGCCGGAAATGGTACAGCCAGTGGTTGACGTCGGGCGCGTCGATGACGGCCAGGTCGGCGCGGTAGCCGGGCTGCAGGCTGCCGTGGCTGGAGTGCAGACCAATGGCGCGGGCAGCGTGGCTGGTCACGCCCCGGAGTACCTCGTTCGGGCTCATGCGCTGGTGCACTGCCGCTAGCGTCATCGCCATGTGCAGGTGGTAACTGGGCGCGGAGCCGGGGTTGAAGTCGGTCGCCACGGCCACGCGTGTGCCGGCCGCGATCCACTGGCGTGCCGGCAGAAAGGGCTCGCGCAGGTATAGCGAGGCAATCGGCAGGCTGACGGCGACCGTGCCGGCGGTGGCCATGGCGCCGATGTCCTGTTCACTGGCGTATTCCAGGTGCTCGGCCGAAACCGCACCCAGCTCGGCGGCCAGCCCGGCACCGCCGCCGGCCGATAGCTGATCGGCGTGTATCTTCAGGCCCAGGCCGTGTGATTTGGCAGTCTCCAGGATCCGGCGGCCTTCTTCCAGGGTAAAGGCGTTGTCTTCGATGAATACGTCGCAGAAGCGGGCCAGGTCGCGTTGGGCGACCTCGGGAATGATTTCCTGGCACAACAGGTCGACGTAGTCGCCGCGTCGATCACGGTACTCGGCGGGCACCAGGTGGGCGCCGAGAAAGGTCGGTACGATGTCCAGCGCCTGCGACTCGTTCAGTCTGCGATAGACTTCGAGCTGCTTGATCTCGTCGTCGCGATTCAAACCGTAACCGGACTTGGCCTCGACCGTGGTCACGCCCAGCCGGGCCATGTCGGTCAGCGCGGCGATTGCCTTGTCGGCAAGCTCGCCGGCGCTGGCTGTACGGGTGGCGTTGACAGTGGCATTGATGCCACCGCCGGCTGCCTGGATCTCCTGGTAGCTGGCGCCTTCGAGCCGGGCGGCAAACTCGTCGCCGCGCCAGCCGCCAAAACACAAATGGGTGTGGCAGTCGATCAGCCCGGGCAC
>SKSJ01000146.1 GCA_007123055.1 Wenzhouxiangella sp.
CTGGTTGGCTGGGTGGACCGTAGGATGTGCTGAGCGACAGCGAAGCGCATCGGGACAACGCCTGATTCAACCCCCACCGCGTGGAGGCACAGCCCACCGCTGGCTGATGCGCTTCGCTTGCGCTCAGCACATCCTACGAAAATCAAACGAGGCTTCGGATTGCCCCAAGGTCGTCTAGGATATGCCAATGCAAACCGACCTCTCCCTTCGACAAACCCTGCCCGTCTGGTGGAAAGTCGCCTTCCTCAGCTTCGGGGGGCCAGCGGCGCAGATTGCGGTGATGCAACGGCTGATCGCGGAGGAGAAGGGCTGGATCGGGCAGGATCGCTTCAACCACGCGCTGAATTTCTGCATGCTACTGCCCGGGCCCGAGGCGCAGCAACTCGCCACCTACCTCGGCTGGCTGATGCACGGGGTACGCGGCGCACTCATCGCCGGCATCATCTTCATCCTGCCGGGAGCAGCGGTGATGCTGGGGCTGAGCCTGCTCTATGTCACCATCGGCCAGGTCGGTGCGGTCGAGGGACTGCTGCTCGGACTCAAGTGCGCGGTGCTTGCCATCGTCGCCCAGGCCCTGCTGCGCATGAGCGGCAAGGTGGTGCAGGGCCTGGCTGCCGGACTGCTCGCGGGGGCGAGCTTCGCGGCCATGTTCTTCTTTTCCCTGCCGTTTCCGCTGGTAATCCTGGCCGCCGGCCTGATCGGCATCTGGCTGTTTCGCCAGGCCGGAACGACCATTACCGAAAGCGTGGACACACCGGTCATGGGCAAAAGCGTGTGGCGGTGGACACTGCTGGCCTGGCTGGGGCCGCTGGTCGTGCTCGCACTGGTGCTGGGTCCGCGCTCGGTGTGGACCGAACTGGCCACCCTGTTCAGCCTGCTGGCCACGCTCAGTTTCGGAGGCGCTTATGCCGCGCTGGCGTGGGTGGCCCAGTTCGCGGTGGAGTCACGCGACTGGCTGATGGCCGGCGAAATGCTCGATGGCCTGGGCCTGGCCGAGACCACGCCGGGTCCGCTGATCCTGGTCACGCAGTTCGTCGGCTTTCTCGCCGCCTGGCGCGATCCCGGCACCCTGCTCGACCCCCTGCTGGCCGGTTCGCTGGGCGCCATGCTGACCACCTGGATGGTCTTCGCCCCCTCGTTTCTCTGGATTTTTTTGTTCGCCCCGCACGTCGAGAGGCTGCGCGGCAACGCGCGCATCAGTGCTGCCCTGCGCGGCATCACCGCCGCGGTGGTCGGTGTCATCGCCAACCTGGCCGCGTGGTTCGCCATCAACCTGCTGTTCGCCGAGACACGACCCGTCGACTACCTCGGCATGGATTTCGACCTGCCCGTGGCCACCAGCGTCGACCCGTGGGCCCTGGCCCTGACGTCGCTGGCGGCGGTACTGCTATTCCTCACCCGGCTGGGCCTGGTGGGAACGGTGCTGGGCATGGCGCTGATCGGACTTGCGCTGAATCTGGCCGGAGTGGTGTAGTTGGACGGTGCGTCGTGACTGTGCGTCTGTACGTCGGTTCGACCGTGCACCCGGCGCACTGACGCACTGACGCACTGACGCACTGACGCACTGACGCACTGACGCACCGACGCACCGACGCACCGACACACCGACCCGATATGGGATAATCGCACGCCCCGCCCCTCTCCCACGAAGGCGGATCAAACGACCAAACGACAAAACGACCAAAAGACAAAGCGACCAACAGCCATGTCCGACAAGCTTTTCACCCGCGTCATCCATGCCGGCCAGTCCCCCGACCCGTCCACCGGGGCGATCATGACACCGATCTACACCACCTCGACTTACGTGCAGAAAAGCCCTGGCGATCACCAGGGGTACGAGTATTCACGTACCCACAACCCCACCCGCAAGGCCTGGGAAGCCTGTGTCGCCGACCTCGAGGGCGGCAAGCACGGTTTCGCCTACGCCTCGGGCATGGCGGCGATCGACGCGCTGATGCACCTGCTCGAACCCGGCGATCACGTGCTGGCCATGCACGATCTTTACGGCGGAACCTGGCGTCTGTTCGAGAAGGTCCGCCGCCCGGCTTCGGGGCTGGAGTTCAGCTTCGTCGACCTGGCCGACGTCGACGCCGCCCGCGCCGCCATCACCGAGCGCACGAAGATGATCTGGGTGGAAACACCGACCAACCCCATGCTGCAACTGGTGGATATTGCCGCCATGGCCGAGCTGGCACGCGAGTGCGGCGCGTGGCTGGTGGTCGACAACACCTTCGCCACACCGATGCTGCAACGGCCGCTGGAGCTGGGTGCCGACATCGTCGTGCACTCGGTCACCAAGTACCTCAACGGCCACTCCGACATGGTCGGCGGCGCGGTCGCGGTCGAGGACGATGAACTCGCCGAAAGAATCGGCTTCATCCAGAATTCCTCGGGCGGCGTGCAGGGCCCGTTCGATTCATTCCTGGTCATGCGCGGGGTCAAGACCCTGGCGCTGCGAATGAAGGCCCATTGTGAAAACGCCGGACGGATCGCCGAATGGCTGACGAAGCACCCGAAGGTCGACAAGGTGATCTACCCCGGGCTGGACAACCACCCGCAGAAAGCCCTGGCCGAACGCCAGATGGACGGCTTCGGCGGGATGGTCAGCTTCGACATCGGCGGCGATCTGGATCGCGCCAGGCGCTTTTTGGAGAATACCCGCCTGTTCGCCCTTGCGGAGTCACTGGGTGGCGTCGAATCCCTGGTCAATCACCCGGCCATCATGACCCACGGCTCGGTGCCCAAGGACCGGCGCGAACAACTGGGCATCACCGACACCCTGATCCGCCTGTCGGTGGGCATCGAGGACGTCGACGACCTCATCGCCGACCTGGAAGCCGCCCTGGATCACGTTTGATTCCGCCAGCTGAATGCACCACAGAGACACGGAGCACACAGAGAAAGATATTCCCTCTGTGAACTCTGTGTCTCTGTGGTGAATCCTTGAATCGGCTACAAGCGAGTCAATACGAACGTGGCCACGGCGATGAAGCCGCCGGCGGCCACCGCGCCGATGGCCACCCAGGTCCAGGGACTGATCTTCTGACGCTCGTCGACCTCGCGCAGTACGCTGGGTGGTCGCAGTCCCGGGGCCTGGAGCACGAAACGGTGTTCGCCCAGGCGAATCTCATCACCGGACTTCAACGGCTGACGCGACACCGGTTCGCCATTGACCCAGGCCTGGTCTGCGGCTTCCAGCATCAACACTTCGCCATCGAAGGTAATACGGGCATGCTGCTCCAGCAGGCCATCCATGGCAATGTCGGCACCACCGGCACTGCCGATGGCGGTATCGGTTTCGGACAGGTCGAAGGTCTGGCCGGTGTGGGGGCCCGAGGCGGCTTTGAGGCGGAAGGTCATGTTGGGTGCAGGTTCTAGGTTCGAGGGTTGCCGGTAGATGATAACGGATTCGGCAGGTCCAGCCTTACGCCTCACGCCTCACGCCTCACCCGTCACCCGTCACCCGATAATCCACCAGCTCCCGCAAAACCGACGTCGCGTAGCTGCCGGTTCGCAGTTCGAAGGTCAGTTCCAGTACATCCGGCTCGGGGAAGGTCCACTCCAGGTCCTTCACGCGCATGCGCAGGGGGCGGCGGTCCTGTTGCATGCCGAATTTCGCCAGTCCTTCGACCAGTTCGGCCTGTTCGGCGAACACGGCCTGCTCGATGGCGGCGGCCTCGCCGGTGGCCGGCGACTCGCCGCGGCCGGCCAGCGGGCCGGAAGGATGGATATCGAGTTCGGCGCAACGCCGGATCTGTTCCGGGTCGGCGGCGTCGGCGACGAAGAACGAGCGCGAGCCGTCGAGCACGGCCAGGTCGCCGTCGATCAGGCGGTTCCAGCCGCCGCGCCTGAGGCGCTCGGCCAACACGAGATTGAATACCAGGCTGCGGGCGGCCGAGAGATAGAATCCGCGCTTGGCCTTCGACGGCTTGCGCCTGAGTTCGCCGCGAAACAGCGCATGGGCGCGGGCGATGTTATTGCCGCCGAAGCGCTGCTCTCCGAAGCCATTGGGCACGCCATGCTTGCGTACATTCTCCAGCCGGTCGATCAGTGCATCTCGATCCCCGTCCAGTTCGCACACCCGCAGCCGAAAGCGATTGGCCTGGAGCCGCCCGCGCTTGATCTTGCGCGAGGAACGACAGGCCTCCAGAACGCGAATGCCTTCCAGGTCCCAGGCGGCATGATCCGGATCCTCGCGCCCCGGCAAGTGGATGGAGAAAAACTGGCGCGTGATGGCGTTGCGATCCTTCAACCCACCGAAGCTGACCTGGCGCGGGTGCACCCCGGCCGCATCGGCCAGGCGACCGGCCACGTCCACCGTGTTGCACTCGCGCTTTTCCACCCACAGCCAGAGATGCTCGCCCTGCCCGTCGGGATCGTGCCCAAGGATTTCCTCGACCACGAAATCTTCGGGGGAAATACGAATGCGGCCGGTGGCCGGCGGGCCACCCCAGGCGTAATCGGTCATGCAAGGGACTCGTTTGAAGGGGGCGGCATTATCTCAGAGTTGCGCCGCCGGCTGCTTCAGGAATCGGGCTCGGCGTGCTCCGGGTCGACGATCAGGAAAAACTCCTCGCCCTCGCGAATCAGGCCCAGCTCGGCACGGGCGCGCTCCTCGATCGCCTCCAGGCCGGCACGCAGATCCTCGACCTCGGCGGCCAGTGCCTCGTTGCGCGCTTCCAGGCGCTCGTTTTCCTCGAGCTGTTGCTCGACCATGGCGCGTAACGAACGCACCTCGCGCACTTCCTGCCAGAACCGGAATTGCACCAGCACCAGCATCACGGCCAGCACGATCAGGATGATGCGCATTGTTCAGGAATCGCCGGGGAGCATGCCGGCGATGATAGCGCGATACACCTCCGGCAGGCGATCGAGCTCGTCGACCCGGATGCACTCGTCGACCTGGTGAATGCTGGCATTGACCGGTCCAAGTTCGACCACGGGGATGCCGCGCGGCCCCAGAAAGCGCCCATCAGACGTGCCGCCACCGGTATCGGCGACTGGCTCGATGCCCAGAAGATCACGGCAGGTCGAGCTGACCACCGCCGGCAAGGGACCGGTGGCCGGGCCGAAGGGCTCGCCCGACACCCGCCAGTCCAGCGACCAGTCGCCCGGATCAGACTCTTGGATGAGTCGGCGCAGCCGCGCCTCCAGTTCATCGGCCGGGCTGTTGGGATTGTTTCGCAGGTTGAACCAGATCTCGAGTTCACCGGGGGTGACGTTGTCGGCGCCGGTGCCGGCGTTGATGTTGGAAATCTGCAGCCGTGTCGACGGGAAGTACTCATCGCCATCGTCGAAATCCATCCGGCCCAGTGCCGCGATCAGCGGACCGGCCCGATGCACGGGATTGTCCGCCGGATCGGCATAAGCGGTATGGCCCTGGATGCCGCGTACCTTCAGCTTCGCCTGGATGCTGCCGCGCCGACCAATTCTAATGGTGTCACCCAGCCGCTCCCGGCTGGATGGCTCACCCACCAGGCAAGCATCGGGCAACAGGCCGCGGCGCTCCAGCTCCGGAACAACGGCCCGCACACCATCGCGCGCCGGCCCTTCCTCGTCGGAAGTCAGCAACAGCGACACCGTGCCGGAGTGGTCGGGATGCTCGGCCAGGAACTTCTCCAGTGCGACCACGAACGCCGCGTCGGATGACTTCATGTCGGACGCGCCGCGCCCATAGAGCACCCCGTCGCGCACCTCCGGCACAAACGGCGGCGAAGTCCAGTGCGCCAGCGGCCCCGACGGCACCACGTCGGTGTGTCCCAGCAACATCAGGTGAGGTCCACCCTCGCCATGCCGGGCAAACAGGTTGCACACCTCGCCCACGTCGATGCGCTCCACGACCATGCCGGCTGCCTCCAGACGGGCGCCAATCAACTCCATGCAACCGGCATCGGCCGGCGTCACCGACTCGCGCCGCATCAGTTCAACGGCCAGTTCGAATACGGGGGATGAATTCATGCGCACAGCTTAGCCGATATTGGCGTTTGGTCGCTTTGTCGTTTGGTCGTTTGGTCTTTTCGTCGCTTTGTCCTGTATGACGGAGGCACCCCGGGCCACGTCCCCCACTAATGGCTTGACCTGCTCGAGCGACAAAAAGACAAAAAAACCAAACGACAATTGTCCGGAAACCGGAAACCGTACGATCCTGCCCAAGCCACTTCGACTGCACTCCGCTTTCAATGGCATACCCGCCCAATGGGCCTCATAATTCCAAACGACGAACCGACGAAACGACGAACCGACCAAACGACCAAACGACCAAACGACATTCATGCTCTCCACCCTCCGCCAACACCTGCGCCAGCGCAAGCTGGCCCGACATGCGCCTGATCCGAACCTGTTCACGCGGGTGGTGAATTTCTTTCCGGCGCTGGACGGGATCGACATGGCGAC
>SKSJ01000097.1 GCA_007123055.1 Wenzhouxiangella sp.
CCGCTGTAGGACTCTACCTCCAGCAGGATCAGCCGGACAGTCAGTTCGGGGTAGGCGTGGGTCAGCGTCAGCAGGGGGGCGGCCGTTTCGACCCGGATCCCCAGCTCCTCGTCCAGTTCACGGATCAGTGCATCCCGCGCGCTTTCACCGGCATCACACTTGCCGCCGGGAAACTCCCAGGTCCCGGCCAGGTGCTTGCCCTCCGGGCGCTGGCTGAGCAGGATATTTCCCGAGCGGTCGCGAATCACCCCGGCGGCAACCCGGATCACTCCAGGTTCGCCGCGACCTCCAGGGTGATTCGCCAATGGTTCACGGCTCACGGCTCACGGCCCGCCAAATCATCCCAGCTTGCCGTGGCACTGCTTGTATTTCTTGCCCGACCCACAGGGACACGGTTCGTTGCGTCCGACCTTGCGGCCGTCGCGCACGAACGTATCCGGCTTGAGGTCTTCGCCGCGGGCGCGCTGCCCATCGGCAGCACCCGGTCCGGCACCGGCCGTGGCCGACTGGGCCTCGGCGTGCTGGAACTGCATCGGGGCCTCGCGACGGCGCTGCCGGTCGACCGCCTCGACATCGTCCTCGCCGCGGATGCGAACCCTCGAGAGGCCCTTCATCACCTCGTGCTTCATGGTATCGAGCATGGCGGTAAACATCTCGAAACCTTCGCGCTTGAATTCCTGTTGCGGCTTCTTCTGGGCAAAAGCGCGCAGGTTGATGCCGCGCCGGAGGTAATCCATGCTCGCCAGGTGTTCCTTCCACTGCTGGTCGAGCACGCTGAGCATCAGCGCCTTTTCGAACTGGCGCATGACGTCCGATCCGGTCATTTCCTCCTTGGCTTCGAAGTGGGCATTGACCTTCTCCATGATCTTCTCACGCAGGCCCTCTTCCTCGAGATCGGCATCCTCGTCCAGCCACCGGCGTACCGGCACCTCGATGCCGAAATCACCCTCGAGCGCTCGTTCCAGACCATCCGGATCCCACATTTCGTCGATCGATTGCGGCGGAATGAACTGACTGATGAGGTCGTCGAACACTTCTTCCCGCACCGAATCGATGGTGTCCTTGATGTCGTCGGCTTCCATCAACTCGTTGCGCTGCGTATAGATCACACGGCGCTGGTCGTTGGCGACGTCGTCGAAGTCCAGCAGGTGCTTGCGAAGATCGAAGTTGTGCGCCTCGACCTTGCGCTGTGCATTCTCGATCGCCCGCGTCACCCAGGGGTGCTCGATGGCCTCGCCTTCCTTCATGCCCAGCTTCGACATCATGCTGCTCATACGCTCGGAAGCGAAAATGCGCATGAGATTGTCGTCGAGTGACAGGTAGAAGCGGCTGGAGCCCGGGTCGCCCTGGCGGCCGGCACGGCCGCGCAACTGGTTGTCGATGCGACGCGACTCGTGACGTTCGGTGCCGATAATGTGCAGACCACCGGCTTCGATCACCGCATCGTGGCGCTCCTGCCAGGCCTCCTTGACCTTGCCGCGCTCCTCTTCGGAAGCGTCCTCGCCCAGTTCGGCCAGCTCGGCGTCGAGGTTACCGCCCAGCACGATGTCGGTGCCGCGACCCGCCATGTTGGTGGCAATGGTGACCGCCCCCGGGCGGCCGGCCTGGGCGATGATGTGCGCCTCGCGCTCGTGCTGCTTGGCGTTGAGTACCTCATGGTGGATGTCGGATTTCTTCAGCTCGTTCGAGATCAGTTCGGAATTCTCGATCGAGGTTGTCCCGACCAGGGCAGGCTGACCGTTGGCCACCCGCTCCTTGATGTCGGCGACGATGGCGTCGAACTTTTCCTGCTTGGTCAGGAAAACGAGATCGGCGTGGTCCTCGCGGACCATGGGTTTGTGTGTCGGGATCACGACCACTTCCAGGCCGTAGATACTCTGGAACTCGTAGGCCTCGGTATCGGCCGTGCCGGTCATGCCCGAGAGCTTGTCGTAGAGCCTGAAAAAGTTCTGGAAGGTGATCGAGGCAAGGGTCTGGTTCTCGCGCTGGATCGGCACGCCTTCCTTGGCCTCGACGGCCTGGTGCAGGCCCTCGGACCAGCGCCGTCCCGGCAATGTGCGGCCGGTGAACTCGTCGACGATAACCACCTCGCCGTCGCGCACGATATAGTCGACATCGCGGGCGAACAGGTGATGTGCGCGCAGCGAGGCGTTGAGGGTGTGCATCAAGCTCAGGTTATGCGCGTTGTAAAGGCTGTCTTCCGCCTCGATCAGACCGGCCTGGGACAAGAGCTTCTCGGTCTTGGCCATCCCTTCCTCGGTCAGGTAGACCTGCTTGGTCTTCTCGTCGATGGTGAAGTCGCCGGGACCGTCTTCCTCTTCCTGGGGTTCGAGGGCGGGAACGATGCGATTCATCTTAAGGTAAAGCTCCGGCCCCTCGTCGGTCGGACCGGAAATGATCAGCGGCGTGCGCGCCTCGTCGATGAGAATGGAGTCGACCTCGTCGACGATCGCGAACGCGCGACCGCGCTGGACGCGTTGCTCGAGCGAGAACGCCATGTTGTCGCGCAGGTAATCGAAGCCGAACTCGTTGTTGGTGCCGTAGGTCACGTCTGCGGCATAGGCTTCACGCTTGTCATCGGGCGCCATGCCCGGCACGGAAACCCCGACGGTCAGCCCCAGGGCGTCGTAGATGGGCTTCATCCATTCGGCATCACGCCGGGCGAGGTAATCGTTGACGGTGACCACGTGCACGCCCTCGTCGGCGATGGCGTTGAGATAAACGGCCAGGGTGGCGACCAGTGTCTTGCCCTCACCGGTCTTCATCTCGGAGATCTTGCCCTGGTGCAGCACCATGCCGCCGATGAGCTGGACGTCGAAGTGGCGCATCCCCATGGTCCGCACGGAAGCTTCTCGAGTCGCCGCAAAGGCTTCCGGGAGCAAATCGTCGAGGCTGGTGCCCTCGGCATGGCGCTTGCGAAACTCTTCGGTCTTGGCACGCAACTCGTCGTCGGAGAGCTTCTGGAACTCGGGCTCAAGGGCGTTGATCGCCTCGACATCCCTCTGCAGGCGTTTGATCAGCCGTTCGTTCCGGCTGCCGACGACCTTGGTGATCAGGGCTTTAAGCATACGGTGTCCGTTCGTCAGGTTATTGCTGGCAGTTTGTTGTAGATGGGGACAGCTATAAGAGGCTGCAAGGACAGCCTGCCATTGTAGCGTGAAAGGGCGGCCGTGGTCTGTGCGTCTGTACGTCCGCGTGTAGGGACGGTGGGACGGCGGTATCATGTGCGCATGAAGGAGCGATTGGAAAAAAGCCTGGATCAGGTGGCTGGCGATGACCGGCGCCTGAACATGTTGCTCAAGGCCGGGCGCCTGTTCGAGGAGCTCGACCGGGCGGTGCAGCCGGCCCTGCCCGAGTCGGCGCGCGGGATGATCCAGGTGGCCTGCATCGAGGACGACTGCCTGGTGCTGGCTGCGGCCAGTCCGGCCTGGGCCAGCCGGGCGCGTTTGCTGGCAGAAACCTTGCTGGCCGAGGCCAATCGTCACCTGCCCGACCCGCTCAAACGCACTCGTGTAATCGTGGCCGAGCGCCTGCCCGGCGCAACTAACCGCCCCTGACAAAAGAAAGCCCCGGCTCGGGGCCGGGGCAAGTGTTTCAACCAGAAACCGGCCGGAAGGCCGAAACTACACGGCCTGAGCCGGCTGGACGTAGGAGATCGGGGCACGTCCATCGTCTTCGTAAGTCACTTCTTCCCATGCGGACTCGTCGGCCAGCAGGGTTCGCACCAGCTGGTTGTTGAGCTCATGCCCGGATTTGTGGCCGGTGAAGGCGCCGATGGGATTACGTCCGATCAGGTAAAGATCACCGATGGCGTCAAGCACCTTGTGCTTGACGAACTCGTCGTCGTAACGCAGTCCGTTCTCGTTGAGCACGCGGTAGTCGTCCAGCACCACCGCATTGTCGAGGCTACCGCCGAGCACCAGATTGCGCTGGCGGAGGTACTCGATGTCGCGCATGAAACCGAATGTACGCGCGCGCGCCACTTCCTTGAGATAGGAAGTAGTGGAGAAGTCGATATCGGCCTTGCAGGAATGCGAGCGAATGACCGGGTGATCGAACTCTATCGTGAACTTGACGCGGAAACCGTCATAGGGTTCGAAACGAACCCAGCGATCACCGTCGTGAATTTCGACCGGCTTGAGAATCTTGATGAAACGCTTGGCCGCATTCTGTTCGGCAATGCCGGCGGACTGCACCAGGAAGGCAAAGGGACCAGCGCTGCCATCCATGATCGGCACTTCCGAAGCGCTGAGATCGACATACAGGTTATCGATACCCAGGCCCGCCAGTGCCGACATGAGGTGCTCTACGGTGGCGACACGTACTCCGTTGTCATCCACCATGGTGGTTGACAGGGCAGTATCCCCCACCCGGTGCGGCTCGGCCTTGATTTCGACGACCGGATCGAGATCGACGCGACGGAAGACGATGCCGGTGTTGACCGGCGCCGGGCGCAGGGTCATCAGCACCTTTTCGCCGGTGTGCATGCCCACGCCCGTGGCGCGAATGACGTTCTTCAGTGTTCTTTGCTTGATCACTTTGTGGCCAAATGCTGGTAGTCGCGACGAAGTCTAGCACAGGAATTCGTCGCGAAAAAGCACTTTTTCGTTATTTTGACCACACTTGTTGCGCCAGAACAACACATCTTGTCACTCCGTTGTCACCGGCCGACATCCCCTCGATGGCGAGTACGAGGCGATGCCGGCCGGTTGCCCGGCCCGCCGGTCGTCGACACTCCCCCGGCAGGGAGGGAGTCGCCGCGTATCTCAGTCGGCCTGGTTGCGCAGGAACGCCGGGATATCGAGGTAGTCGAGCTCCTTCTGTTCACCGAACGACTTCCTGCCCTCGCCCCGGCCTTCATGCTGGCTCGCCGCCGGCTCGTCGGTTTCGGTAGCCGTGAAGGGCTCGTTGTCGGTGCCGGTACGAACCAGTTTCATCGGCTTTTCCTGGCTTTTGGGCCGCTTCTCGCCCAGCCCGGTCGCCACCACCGTCACGCGCAGGTCGTCGGTCATGTCGGGATCGATGACCGTGCCCATGACCACCGTGGCATCGTCGCTGGCCAGGTCGGCGACGGTCGTGCCGACTTCCTCGAACTCCTTCATGCTCAGCGTCATTCCGGCCGTGACGTTGACCAGGATGCCGCAGGCACCATTGAGGTTGACGTCCTCGAGCAACGGCGAGCCGATCGCGGCCTGGGCGGCCATCAGGGCACGGTCTTCACCGCGCGCCGACCCGGCCCCCATCATCGCCATGCCCATCTCGCTCATCACCGTGCGGACATCGGCGAAGTCGACGTTGATCAGGCCCGGTCGGGTGATCAACTCGGCAATGCCCTGCACCGCCCCCGACAGCACCTGGTTGGCTGACTTGAAGGCATCGAGCAGCGTCACCTCCGACCCCAGCACGCTCAACAGCTTGGCATTGGGGATGGTGATCAGCGAATCGACGTGATGCGACAACTCGTCGATGCCCTGCTGGGCCACGGCCATGCGGCGCTGCCCTTCGAAGGGGAACGGACGCGTCACCACCGCAACGGTAAGAATACCCATTTCCTTGGCGGTCTGGGCAACCACGGGAATGGCCCCGGTGCCCGTGCCGCCGCCCATGCCGGCGGTCAGGAACACCATGTCGCAACCATCGAGCATCTCGCAGATGCGATCACGATCTTCCAGCGCCGACTGACGGCCGACTTCGGGATTGGCGCCGGCGCCGAGCCCCTTGGTCACGCTCGACCCGATCTGCAGCGTAGTCTTGCCGGAGAAATTACGCAGGGCCTGGGAGTCGGTGTTGACGCAGATGAAGTCCACGCCCTCGATGGCCGATTCCACCATCTGGTTGACGGCATTGCCGCCGCCCCCGCCGATACCCACGACCTTGATGGTCGCTCCGGGTGTGTAGTTTTCAATCAATTCAAAAGGCATAACAGTCTCTCCTTTCACTCGCCATAACGATCAACACGTTTGAAAAACGGGATAACGGCACGCGCCTTCTTGCCGGACGCTTTGTGCCGCTCCCTGCCTTGTCGAGGCACATCGACCTCAAAACTCCCCCTGGAACCAGTTTCTGATCCGGTTCCAGAGACTCTCTCCACCGCGCCCCAGTCCTCCGTGGCGCGGCATGTCCATACGGCTGCCGTAGATCAGCAGCCCGACGCCGGTGGCGTGAATCTGGTTGTTGACCACCTCGCTCAAACCGGTGACATGCTGCGGCGCGCCCAGGCGCACCGGCATGTGCAGGATTTCCTCGGCCAGTTCGACCACGCCCTCCATCTTCGCGCCGCCGCCGGTGAGTACCAGCCCGGCCGGAATCATCGACTCGAAACCCGACTGCCTGAGCTGCTTGTGCACGTGGTTGAACAACTCGCGGTAGCGCGCCTCGACCACCTGGGCCAGGGTCTGTCGCTCGAGCCGGCGATGCGGGCGGTCACCCACGCTGGGCACCTGTATGGTCTCGTCGGAGCTGGCCAGTTGCTCCAGTGCGCAGGCGTACTTGATCTTGATTTCTTCGGCATGCATCGTCGGAGTTCTCAACGCCACGGCGATGTCGTTTGTCACCAGATCGCCGGCTATCGGAATGCAGGCGGTGTAGCGGATGGCACCCTCGGTGAACACGGCGATGTCGGTGGTGCCGGCGCCGATATCGACCAGGCCGATCCCCAGATCCTTTTCGTCATCGCTGAGCACGGCATGACTGGAGGCGAGTTGCTGGAGAATCAGGTCGTCGACCTGCAGGCCGCAGCGCGCCACGCACTTGGTCACGTTCTGCACCGCGCTGACAGCTGCCGTCACCAGGTGAACGCGCGCTTCCAGCCGCACGCCCGACATGCCCACCGGCTGGCGGATGCCGTCGGTGGAGTCGATCACGTATTCCTGGGGCAGCACGTGCAGGATGCGCTGGTCGGCCGGGATGGCCACCGCGCGGGCCGACTCGAGGACGCGCTCGACGTCGCTGTCGGTCACTTCCTTGTCGCGAATGGCCACCGCGCCGTGAGAATTCAGTGAACTGATGTGGCTACCGGCAATACCGGCAAAAACCGAATGGATCTCGCAGTCGGCCATCAACTCGGCCTCTTCCACGGCACGCTGAATGGACTGCTCGGTGGACTCGATGTCCACCACCACCCCACGCTTGAGCCCGCGCGAGGGATGCGACCCCAGCCCGATCACCTCGACCTGGCCGTCGGGCTGCATCTCACCGACAATGGCGACGATCTTGCTCGTCCCGATGTCGAGTCCGACGACCAGTGATTTTTCCGGCCGCTTAGCCATGATGTTCGTCTTCTCCCGTCTGTTCGCCGGCCCAGCGCACGGCCAGGCCGTTGGTGTAGCGCATGTCGATCACACGTGGCCGACGATCGTCGCCGTTGAGCTGCGCATGGACCGCGATATAACGTTCCAGACGCTCGTGCACCTCTTCGCGGCCCAGCACCAGCCGGGCTCCGCTGCCCAGCACCACCTGCCAGGCACCACGTTCGTCGACCTCCAACTGTCCGATGTCCTGGCCGATGGCGCCCAGCCTGCGGCGCATGGTCAGCCAGGTGTCCAAAACCTCCTGGCGTCGACTCTCCGGCCCGCGCAACCGCGCCAGCCCCTGCATGCCATCGCTGCCGTCGACCCGAAACACTTCGCCCCGGTCGCTGAACAGACCGGCCTCGTTCCAGCGCGCCACCGGGCGGTGCTCGACAACGCGGATGTGCAGGGCATCGGGCCACTGGCGTGCCACTTCGGCCTGTGCCACCCAGGGCAGCGCTTCAATCGCCGAACGCAGTTCATGCAGATCGGCAGCGAAGAAACCGCGCGAGGCCTGTTCGACCGCGGCCGCCCGCACCTGGTTGGCACTGGTGCGCTCCAGATCACCTTCGATGTCCAGCCACTCGATCGACCATTGGTCGCCACCGATCAGCCCGGTCTTGAGCCAGAGCACGAAAAGAGCGGCCACGCCGGCCAGCACCAGCGTGGCAATCCACGTCGGCCGGATCATGCTGTCCGGCTGGTATTCAGGATTCGCCATACCAGTTCCTCGAAATCGATTCCGGCGGCGTGCGCCGCCATCGGCATCAGTGAGTGATCGGTCATGCCGGGGGTGGTGTTCACCTCCAGCAGCCACGGCCGATCCTGTTCATCGACCATCAGGTCGACACGACCCCAGCCGCTGGTTCCCAGAACGTGGAAAGCCTCCAGGCACAGCTCGGCCAGCCCGGCCTCGCGCTGCGGCGGCAAGCCGCAGGGACAGCGGTAATTGGTATCGCCCGATTCGTACTTGGCCTCGTAGTCATAGAATTCCCGCGGTGTCTCGAGACGGATGAGGGGCAGCACCCGATCCTCCAGCACAGCGGCGGTGTACTCACTGCCCTCGATCAACTGCTCGACCAAGACCAGGGGATCGCAAGCCAGCGCCTTGTCGATGGCCCCGGCGAGGTCGGCAGCGCGCTCGACCCGGCTCATGCCGATGCTCGACCCTTCGCGTGCCGGCTTGACGAACCACGGCGAGGGCAGCTCCGCGGCAATGCGATCGGCATCGGCGGCCGATCGCGCATTGCGCCAGTCCGGTGTCGGCAGTCCGCATGCGGTGAACACCCGCTTGCTTTGCAGCTTGTCCATGCTCAGCGCCGAAGCCAGAATGCCCGAACCGGTGACCGGCACCCCGTAGATTCGCAAGGCGCCTTGCAAGGCGCCGTCTTCGCCGCCCCGGCCGTGCAGCAGGTTGAACACGCGGTCGTAGTGACCGGCGGCTACCTGCTCGAGCAGGCGCCTCGGGCCGTCGACCACGCTGAACTGCACGCCGAGGTTTTCCAGCGCGGCGGCCACGGCACGGCCGCCGCGAAGCGATACCTCGCGCTCGGCGCTGTCGCCACCGACCGCCAGGGCCACGTGTCCGAATTGGCGGGGATCGCGCTGGCTCATGTCTGTCCTCTGCCGTAGCTCTGGCGCAGTAGCGACCCGAGCCGACCGACATCACCGGCCCCCATCACCAGCAGCAAGTCGCCGTCGGACAGCACATCGCCCAGCACGTCGGGCGCTTCCCCGATCGCACCGACTCGCTGCAATTGGAGTTCGCGCCTGCGTCTGACCGCACGCGCCAATCCATCGGAATCAATGCCGGCCAATGGGGTCTCCCCGGCCGGGTAAACATCGGCCAGCACCAGTGCATCGACCTCGGAGAGCACGCGAGCAAACTCTTCGAACTGGTCTCGCGTGCGGGTATAGCGATGCGGTTGGAAGAACAGCACCAGGCGACGGTCTGGCCAGCCCTCACGGGCGGCACGGATGACCGCGTCGAGTTCAGTGGGGTGGTGACCGTAGTCCTCGAAGGCCAGCACCTGCTTGCCGCCGACATCCAGAGTGCCGATATCCGCGAAACGGCGACCAATGCCACCGAACCGCTCCAGGCCCCGAACGATGCGGTCGGGCTCGATGCCAAGCTCCCAGGCAACGGCCGCCGCACCGATGGCGTTCTGTACGTTATGCCGGCCGGGCTGCGACAGCTCGATGGCCAGCGGCTGCCCGGAACCGGGCAACCACAGATCGAACGCCATGTGCCGGCCGTCCTGTCGCAGTCGGCTGCCGCGCACGTCGGCGCTCTCGTCCAGACCGTAGGTCACCACGGTCCGGCCAATATCGGGCAGGAGTTCGGCCACATGGGCATCGTCGATGCACAACACCGCCACGCCGAAGAACGGCAGGTGATGCAGGAACTCCAGGAAAGCGCGTTGCAATTGATCGAAACTGCCCTGGTAGGCGTCGAGATGATCGCGATCGATATTGGTCACCACCGAGATGACCGGCTGCAACTTGAGGAAAGAGCCGTCCGATTCATCGGCTTCGGCCACCAGGTAACGACCCTGGCCCAGGCGCGCGCTGGAACCGAAGGCATTCACCAGACCACCGACGATGAAGGTCGGGTCCAGGTCGCCTTCGGCCAGCAGGCTGGCCACGAGTGATGTGGTGGTGGTCTTGCCGTGCGTACCGGCCACGGCAATGCCCTGGCGAAAGCGCATCAGCTCACCGAGCATTTCGGCGCGGGCAACCACGGGCACCCGTCGCTCGCGTGCGGCCAACACCTCGGGATTGTCCTCGGGCACCGCGCCGGAGACCACCACCACGTCGGCGGCACCGAGATGCTCACCGGCATGTCCCCGGCGGATGGTCGCGCCCAGCTTCTCGAGGCGGCGGGTGGCGTCGGAATCCTGCAGATCCGAACCGCTGACGGCGAAACCCAGGTTGATCAGCACCTCGGCGATGCCGCTCATGCCGGCGCCGCCGATACCGACGAAATGAATCTGGCGGACACGGTGCATCAGGCTGCGGATGTGGCGATCGTGGTTCATCGCGCTACCTCCAGGCAGGCGGACGCCACCCGCTCGGCCGCATCCGTTTTGGCACGCCCCCGGGCCCGGCTCGCCATCGCCGTCAACTCGTCCCGGGTCACGCGCCGGAACAGATCGGCCAGCCATTCTGCGGAGAATTCCGCTTGCGGGACCAGCCAGGCACCGCCGACATCGGACAGGAAACGGGCGTTGGCCGTCTGGTGGTCGTCGACGGCATGGGGGAACGGAACCAGCACGGAAGCCACCCCGGCGGCGGCCAGTTCGGCCACGGTCAACGCGCCGGAACGGCAGATCGCCAGGTCGGCATCCGCCCAGGCTGCGGCCATGTCGTCGATGAATTCACGAACATCCCCCTCGACACCGGCGGTCTCGTAGGCCAGGCGCGTCGCCTCGAACTGGCGGCCGGCCTGGTGAACGATCGCGGGACGATGTGCGGCGTCAAGCCTCGCCAGCGCTTCGGGCACGGTGTGGGTGAAGGCGGCTGCTCCCTGACTGCCGCCGATGACCAGTACGCGCGGCGCACCGTCATGATCGGCCATGCGCCGTTCCGGGCTGTCGACGGCAGCAATCCCGGCCCGTACCGGGTTGCCGACATGCTCTCCGCCGGGCAAGGTCTCCGGAAATCCGGTCAGAATTCTTTTAGCCAGCGGCCTGAGGAGGCGATTGGTCAACCCGGCGATGGCATTCTGCTCGTGCACGACCAGGGGAATACCCATCAGGCGCGCGGCCAGCGCACCGGGCCCGGCCACGTAACCGCCCATGCTGAGCACGCACTGGGGCCGACGCCGGCGCAAGATACCGCGCGCCTGCCAGGCCGCGCGCAGCACGCGCAACGGCGCCGCCATCCAACCCAGCAGTCCGCGACCACGCAGGCCCTGGATGCGAACATGGTCCAGCTCGATGCCGGTTTGGGGCACCAGCCGATTCTCCAGGCCGCCGGGCGTGCCGAGCCAGCAGACATCAGCACCGGCCGAACGCAGCACCTCGGCCACTGCCAGTCCCGGAAAGATATGGCCACCCGTGCCACCTGCCATGATCATGATGCGCGTGCCGGTCATACCGTCCAGCTCCTGCGTTTGCGCGGTGTCTGACGCGCTTCCATGGTCAGTTCCCAGTGCACCCGCAGCACCACGCCGATGGCGACCAGGGTCATGATCAGGCTGCTGCCACCGGACGAAATCAGCGGCAAAGTCAATCCCTTGGTCGGCAGCATGCCGAGATTGACGCCCATGGAAACCAGGGCCTGTATACCGATCCACAGACCAATCCCCCAGACCAGGAAGGCGGCGAACGGCCGTTCCATGGCGCGGGCCTTGAGGCCGATGGCAAAGATGCGGCCGATGAGCACGGCGAAAAGCGCCATGACCAGCACGATGCCGATCAGGCCGAACTCCTCGGCGAGCACGGCGAAAATGAAGTCGGTATGGGCCTCGGGCAGGTAGTAGAGCTTCTGCACGCTCGCGCCCATCCCAACGCCGGTAATCTGCCCGCGACCGACGGCGATCAGTGCCTGGGTGAGCTGGAACCCGCTATTGAATGGATCGGCCCAGGGATCGACAAAAGTCATCACACGCTGCAGGCGATACGGCTCCATGGCGGCGAAGGTCAACAGCGGCAGGCTGGCCAGCCCGAGGACGAACAGGTGTTTCCAGGCGGCACCGGCCACCCAGATCATACCGCCGACGATGGCCACCAGCACCACGGCCGAACCCATGTCCGGCTGTTTGAGCAGGATGCCGGCGAGCAGGCCGACGACCAGCAGGGGCTTGAGCGTTTCAATGAAGCGATCCCGGCCCAGGTCCGGGCGGCGTGCAAGATAACCGGCGACGAACACGATCATCATCAGCTTGACTGCCTCGACCACCTGGAACTTGAACGCACCGAGGTCGATCCAGCGCACTGAACCGTTGACCTCGTGCCCCAGTCCCGGCACGAACGGCAGCAGCAGAACCATGACAGCCAGCGGGAAACAAAGCGGCGCGATCGCCTGCAGGTGTCGGGTGCCCACGAATCGGAGCATCATGGCGCCACCAAGCCCGAGGCCGATGTAGACCAGGTGGCGAACGATGAAGTGCCAGCCGGAAACGGCAAAGCCCTCGGCGACCGCCATCGAGGTCGAGGCGACCATGACCACACCGATCGCCAGCAGGCCGACAGCACTGAGCACCAGGGCGCTGTCGAGCTCGGCTGCGGGCGCCGACTCACCCCAGCGACGAGCCTGTTTGCGATTGACGGCGGCAGTCATGGGCTATCGCACCTTCATTGTTGCCAGGGCCGCGAGCACCAGCATCACGGCGATGATCCAGAAACGCACGATCACTTTCGGCTCGGGCCAGCCCTTGAGTTCGAAGTGATGGTGAATCGGGGCCATGCGGAAAATCCGCTTGCCCGTGAGCTTGAACGAGGTCACCTGCAGAATCACCGACAGAGTCTCGATCACGAAGATGCCCGCCATGACAACGAACACGATCTCCTGGCGCACGATCACCGCCATGAGTCCCAGTGCCGCGCCCACGGCCAGCGCACCGACATCGCCCATGAAGACCTGGGCCGGGTAGGTGTTGAACCACAGGAAGCCGAGTCCGGCCCCGGCCAGTGCCGAGGAGAAGATGGCCAGCTCCCCGGCCCCGGGCACGTAAGGCATGCCGAGGTACTCGGCAAACACGGTATTGCCGGTGGCATAGGCAAAGATCCCGAGACCCACGGCGACGAAGACCGCCGGCATGATCGCCAGCCCATCGAGGCCATCGGTCAGGTTGACGGCGTTGGATGTTCCGACGACGACGAAGTAGGTCAACACGATGAATCCGGCGAATCCCAGCGGGATGGCAACATCCTTGAAGAACGGCACGTAGAGCTGGGTATTGGCCGGCACGTCGGAGGTGTAGTACAAGAACAGCGCCACGCCCAGGGCAGCCAGTGACTGCGCCAGGTACTTGGAGCGCGCCGAGAGGCCGGCGCTGTCGCGATGCTTGAGCTTGAGGTAGTCGTCGATAAAGCCGATGGCACCGAAGGCCAGTGTTACGAACAGCACCGTCCAGACGTAGCGGTTGGACAGGTCCGACCACAGCAGCGTGCTGATCGCCAGCGCGATGAGGATCATGGTCCCGCCCATCGTCGGCGTGCCCGCCTTGGTGAGATGACTGTCGGGGCCGAGCTCGCGAATCGGCTGGCCGATCTGGCGCTCGATCATGTGACGAATGAAGTAGGGGCCGATCACCAGCGACACGCCCATGGCCGTCAATGCCGCCATGATGGTGCGGAAAGTGATGAAGCCGAACAGGGCCACATCATGTGCCAGCCACTCTTCAAACAGCCACACCAGCATCAGGCGACCTCCCCGATCAGTGACTCGACGATGCGCTCCATGTGCATGGAGCGAGACCCCTTGACCAGGCAGCTCACGCCGATACGCAGCTTCCGCGACAGTGCGGCGGCGAGTGCCTCGTGGGTGTCGTAATGGCTGGCGCCCGTCCCGAATGCCTGGACACTGTTGCGGCTGAGTTCACCGACGGCGAACAGCCTGGCAATGCCCATGTCGGCCGCCGCCTGCCCCATCTCGGCATGCAACTTGGCTGAATCCTCCCCCAGCTCGGCCATGTCGCCCAGCACCAGCCAGCACTCGCCCCCCTGCTCGATCAGCACCTGCAGACCGGCGTACAGCGAGGCGGGATTGGCGTTGTAGGTGTCGTCGATCAGGCTCCAGCCGTCGGGGTGGCGGTGAACCTGCAGGCGACCGGGAACACCCTGCATGGTGCCGAGGGCGGAGGCGATCTCGTCCAGCGGCAGTTCCAGGGTGACCGCGACCGCGGTGGCAGCCAGTGCGTTCATCATGTTGTGACGGCCCGGCAGACTGGGCAGATACTGGAAGTCACCGGCCGGCGTGCGCACCTGGACACGGCCGGCGACCAGGGATCCGCGAACCAGCGCCTGGTCGCTGGTCCCGAAAGTGATGCTGCGACAGTGCCCTGCCATCTCCTGCCAGAGGCCGCTGTAGACATCGTCGGCATTGATCACCGCCAGGCCCGAGGGCGCGAGCGCACGGAACAGCTCGCCCTTGGTCTGCGCCACGCCGTCGAGGCTACCGAAGCCTTCCAGGTGGGCGGCAGCCGCATTGGTGAGAATGCCGATGTCGGGACGAGCAATTTCGCACAGGTAGGCAATGTCGCCGGAGCGGCTTGCGCCCATCTCGACGACGGCGAACCGGTACTCGGCCGACAGCCTCGACAGCGTCAACGGCACACCGATCTCGTTGTTGTAATTGCCTTGCGTGGCCAGGGTCGGTCCCATGCGCGCGAGCATGGCGGCCAGCATTTCCTTGACCGTGGTCTTGCCGTTGGAACCGGTGATGGCGATGACCGTCGCCGGCATCTGCTCTCGCCAGGCCGAGGCGATCCGCCCCATGGCCGCCAGCACATCGTCGACCACCAGTTGCGGCAGATCCACATTCACGACACGGCTCACCAGGGCGGCGGAGGCGCCGGCCTCGGCCGCGCGATCGACGAAATCATGGCCGTCGACCCGTTCTCCCGGCAGGGCACAGAACAGGTTGCCCGGATCGATGCGGCGCGAATCGTGGGTCATTCCCACGACCTCGACACCGTTGCGGGTCGCTTCACCACCAATCATGCCTGCCAGGCGCTTGAGCGGCATTCTCAGCATGTCGCCGCCTCCAGTGCCTGTCGGGCGCAGTCGGCATCGTTGAATGGACGACGCTCGTCTCCGACCACCTGTTCGTCTTCATGCCCCTTGCCGGCGACGAGCACGACATCACCGGCCGTGCTCCCGGCCAGAGCCCGGGCGATGGCCTGGCCCCGGTCGCGCACGACCAGACAGCGCTCGGGGCGCTGCATGCCGGCCTGGATGGCGCGGATAATGCTCATACCGTCTTCGTGGCGTGGATTGTCGTCGGTCAGTACCACGTGATCGGCCAGCGACTCGGCGATGCGACCCATCCGCGGCCGCTTGGCGCGATCGCGGTCGCCGCCGCAGCCGAACACGCACCACAATTCGTGCGGGGTCAGTTCCCGCAGGCTCTCGAGTGCATTGCCCAGCGCATCGGGGGTATGGGCGTAGTCGATCACCGCCAGCCTGTCGTTACCGCTCCTTACCGGCTGCATGCGTCCGGGCACCGGCTCCAGGCCGGCAATCGCATCGGCGATCTCCGCGTCGGACGCGCCGCGAGCCGCCAGCTCGGCGGCAACGATCAGGAGATTCCACAGGTTGACCCGGCCGATCAGCCGCGAACGGATGGCGACACGTCGCTCGTCGATCCGTATTTCTGCTCCGAGACCTTCAACGGTGGCTTCGATGGATTCGACGCACACCCGCGCGCGCGGGTGTCCGGCCAGGCTGTAACCAATGCAGGCACCGGCCGCACTCAGACCAGAGGCCAGCGTTTGCCCGAAGTCGTCATCGAGGTTGATCAGCTGCCGGCTGCTTGAATGCTCAAAGAACAGTCTTGCCTTCGCCCGACCATAAGCCTCGAGATCGGCGTGGTAATCAAGGTGATCGTGGCCCAGCGAGGTAAAGATCACACTGGTGAAGCCAAGCCCGGCCAGCCGCCCTTGATCAAGCGCGTGGGAAGACGCTTCCATTACCACGATACGCACACCCGCCTGGCGCAATGCGGCGAGCTCGCGATACATCGTGAGCAGGTCGGGCGTGGTCATGTCACCCTTGCGATGCTCACCGGGTCGGCCAATGCCCAGCGTGCCGATCATCGCCCCGCCGAGCGCCTGGGCCAGCAGCCAGCTGACCGAAGTCTTGCCGTTGGTGCCGGTGACGGCCACCAGGTCCATGTCAGCGGCCGGGTCATCCCACATCCGCCGCGCCAGCCGTTCGAGGTGCGAATCAAGCGCCGGAACCTCGATCACCGGCACCGGGCAATCGGCCGGTATCTCGGCCGTCCCATCGTGCAGAACGACGGTTGCACCCGCCTTCACGGCCTTGTCCAAAAAGGCGATGCCGTGCATCCGCGCTCCCGACAGCGCGACAAACGCCTCGCCACGGTGTACGCGACGAGAATCCAGCGCAAGGCCGGCAACGGTCAGCTCAGGAATGCGTTCACCCGCAACCAGGCCGGCGAGCAGACGTTTCAGTTCGATCATGCCGCTCATGGCGCGTGCTCCACCTGGGTGACCAGTGTGCCGAGATCATCGGGCGGCACGTTGAGCAAACGCAATCCGGCCTCCATCACGCGACCGAACAAGGGCGCGGCGACCTGCCCGCCGTAATACTGTTCACCCGCCGGGTCGTTGATGACGACCACCGCCGCCAGCTTCGGCCGCGATACCGGGGCAAATCCGGCGAAACTGGCCACGTAACGGTCGCTGTATCCGCCGGCATCGAGCTTGCGCGATGTGCCGGTCTTGCCGGCCACGCGGTAGCCCTCGATCCCGGCGGCAGTCCCGGTACCCTCGGGACCGATTGCGGATTCGAGCATGAAGCCGAGTTGGCGTGCCAGGTCCGGATCGAGCACCGAGTGCGGCGGATTATCGGTACCGACGATGAGGGTGGGCTGGCGCAAACGCCCCTCATCGGCGATCGCGGCAATCGCACGCACCAGTTGCAGCGGCGTGACCGACATGCCGTAGCCGTAGGCCAGCGTGGCCTGCTCTAGCTTGCGCCAGCGCTCGTAGTCGCGCAGCACACCGGCGGACTCGCCGGGGAAACCCGTGCCGGCCACGGAACCGAAGCCGAAACGCGAGTAAACGCCCCACAGATGACGGGCATCCATGGACAACACCAGTTGCACGACACCGACGTTCGAGGACTTCGTCAAAAGGCCCTCGACGCTGAGCTCGCCGAAGTTGCGCACGTCGCGAATCGTGTGGCCCGAAACCCGCATCGTGCCGGGCGCGGTATCGATGGGCATGTCACGGGTGGCGATACCGGCCTCCATCGCCGCGGCGATGGCGAAGGGCTTGATCACCGATCCGGGCTCGAGCACGTCGGTCAGGGCCCGGTTGCGCAGCCCGTCGGAATTGAACCGCCCCGAGGCATTGGGGTTGTAGGAGGGATAGTTGACCATGGACAGGATCTCACCGGAGGTGACATCCATCACCACCACGGTTCCGGAACGCGCACCGTGCTCGGCGATGGAGCTCTTGAGCTCCCGGAAAGCCAGGTACTGAAGGCGACGGTCCAGGGTCAGCCGCAAATCGCGACCGGGCCGGGCCTCGCGCACCAGCTCGATGTCCTGCACGACTCGTCCAAGCCGGTCCTTGATGACGCGCTTGGCGCCCGGCTCGCCCTGCAGCCAATTGTTGTAGGCGAGCTCCAGCCCTTCCTGTCCAATGTCATCGATATTGGTAAAGCCGACCACTTGCGCGGCGACTTCACCGGTGGGATAGAAGCGACGGTACTCCGTACGCAGGAACACGCCGGGGATTTCCAGGTCGCGAATCTGGTCGGCCAGGTCGGGATTGATACGCCGACGCAGCCAGACGAACTCCCGGGTGGCGCGCTGGGTCAGTCTCCGTTCGAGATCCTCCGCGCTGGTTTCGAGCAAGCCGGCCAGCATCGGGATTCGATCGGCGGCCTGGAGCAATTCTCCGGGATGGGCCCACACTGACTTGACCGGCGTCGAAACCGCCAACGGCTCGCCGTTGCGATCGACGATATTGCCGCGTACCGTGGGAATCGAGACCTGGCGCAGGAAGCGGGCTTCACCCTGGCTTTGCAGGAATTCCGCTTCCATGACCTGCAACTTCACCGCCCGCCCAAGCAGGATGACCGCTACCAGCACCATGATGCCTGCCAGCAGCCACAGCCTGACAACTCCGCGGGCGCGCAACGGCTGCATGTTCATCGATCCTCCACCAGGATACCAACGCCCTCCGGCCGCCGCATGTCGAGCGCTTCGCGCGCATGTCGTTCGATGCGACCGGACTCGGCCAGCCAGGCCTGCTCGAGCTGCAGACGGCTCCACTCGACACGTGCCTGGTCGCGCGCCTCCTCGGTCTGCTGCAGGGCGACGAATTGCAAACGCGCCTCATGGCGCATCACCACCACACCCACCGCGCTCGCCAGCAGTGCGGTCAGCAGGAGAAGGAACAGCATCCAGCGCATCATGACGGCGACCCGGGCAGTTTCTCGGCCACGCGCATACGGGCGCTGCGAGCGCGCGGATTGTTCCGCTCTTCATCCTCATCGGGACGCACCAGCGAACCGATCAGCTTCAGCCGCGGCGTGAATGACGGTGCGGCGGGCAGGCGGCGACTGGCTGCCGGCGGCCGGGCCGCGGCGCGGAAGGCCCGCTTGACCAGTCGGTCCTCCAGCGAATGGAAGCTGATCACGACGAAGCGACCGCCGGGCTCGAGCACGTCGATGCCGTCGGCCAGGGCCTGCTCAAGCTGGGTCATTTCGGCGTTGACATGAATGCGGATGGCCTGGAAAGTGCGCGTGGCCGGGTGACGGTCGGCGGGACTGGGTCCTGCCGCCCGGGCAACAATGGCAGCAAGTTCGGCTGTGCGCTCGATCGGCTGCTCCGCTCTGGCCATCACTATGCTCCTTGCGATCCGCCGCGCGAATCGCTCTTCACCGTAGTCCTTGATCACCCGGGCGATCTCGTCCTCCGCGGCACGCGCCAGCCAGGCGGCGGCCGATTCACCCGATTCCGGATCCATTCGCATGTCCAGCGGACCATCCTCGCGGAAACTGAAGCCGCGCTCGGCCTCATCAAGCTGCGGCGAGGAAACGCCCAGATCCAGCAACAGGCCGCTGACGCGGCCATGAATATCCAGTTCCCGGGCCAGGCGATCGATATCCGCGAATCCCGCCCGGCATGTCGTGACCCGCTGATCACCAGCAAAGCGCCGGCCTGCATCGGCAATGGCCTGGGGATCCCGATCGACGGCCACCAGGCGGCCGGCCGGCCCCAGCCGCGCGAGTATGGCGCTGCTGTGCCCGCCCCTTCCGTAGGTGCCGTCGACATAGATGCCATCGGGCCGCACCTCCAATGCGTCCAGTGCCGGCTGCAGAAGAACCGGCACATGTGGGGTTCCCTCTGCCATCGGCCTAGAGAACCAGTTGCGCCATTTCAGAGGAAGCCTGCTCCTGGATCTCTTTTTCCTCCTCGATCCGGCGCTGGTTGAGAATCTCTTCGTTCCATATCTCGAAACGCTGGCCCATACCCATGAAGACCACGCGCTTTTCCAGTCCGGCCACTTGCCTGAGAGTGACCGGCAACAGCAGGCGGGAATTGCCGTCGGGTTCGAGCTGAGTGGCTGAACCGACCAGGCGCCGCTGCAGGCTGCGGTGACTGGGATTGAAGGTGGACAGCGCCATCACCTGCTCGCGGACCCGCTCCCACTCCGGCTCTGGATACAACCACAGGCAGCCGGCGTCGAAAGCGGAGTAAGTAAGCACGAGACGATTGCCGCAAGCCGCCTCAAGATCCTCGCGGTACCTTGTCGGCAGGGCCATGCGCCCTTTCGCGTCGAGATTGATGGCGGTTTCACCAAAGAACACGGCTTTTTACTCGTCTCCACCCAGAATCCACTA
>SKSJ01000088.1 GCA_007123055.1 Wenzhouxiangella sp.
ATGCCAGAGGCCGCCGTGGGCGGCACCCACTATCGCATTCTCTTCCTGGCCGCCCTGGTGCTGTTCGGGTTCACGTTCATTCTCAACACCATCGCCGAAGTTGTGCGCCAAAGGCTTCGCGCGAAGTATTCGTCGTTGTGAGGGGGCATAAAACAATGAATGGGTTTATTCAGGCAATGCGTTTTGAATCCACGGTGGTGTGGGTAAAAGGAAGAAAGGTGAAAGGTAAAAGGAAGAAGATGCTTTTGCCCGTTTGCTTGCCACCTTTCACCTTTTACCTTTTACCTTTCACCTGCGAGCCGGAGGCGAGCAATGCGTAAGTGGTTCCAAAGCGGTGATCCGTGGATCTGGCTGATCGGCGGGGCGGTGAGCATCAGCGTGGTGATGGTGCTGGGCCTGCTGTTGCTGATCGGCGTGCGCGGGCTGGGGCATTTCTGGCAACCGCCCATCGTCGAGGCGACGCAAACGGTCGATGGCGAGGAGCGCGTGATCCTGGGCACCATTCGCACGACCGAAACCGTGACTGCACAGGCGGTTCGCGAGGCCGGCACCCACGTCCCCGAGGGCCAGGAACTGGTTACCCGCTACCTGTTACACCTCGGCAACCGCGACGTCACCGGGCGTGACTTCGAATGGTTCGTCGGCGACCTGCTCTCGGAGTTTCGGTATCCGGAAGACGCCATCGTGCTCGAGCGCCAGGAGTGGGGCGACTTCTACGGCTACCTGGTGGCGGTCAAGGAAGACGGCGAGGTGGTGGCCGAAGGCGAGACCGCCTTCGAAGAGCTGGCTGCCCGCCTGGAGCGCAGCACGGCGCTGGTGGCCGAGACGGTGCGCCTGGAACGCTACGAGATCGGCCGCATCAACTTCCAGATCGAGCGCGAGCGCCTGGCGCAGCGTCGCGCGGAGCTGGATGACGGCCTGTCCGCCGAAGAGCGCGCCGAGGTCATTGCCCAGAGCGAGGCGGAGGTGGCGAGGCTCAACGAGGAATACCAGGTGCTGTTCGCCGAACTGCAGGAGCTTCGCGGCCGGGCGCGCCGTGATTCGCTGGTGGCGCTTACCGCCGAGGGCCGCGAAGTCACCATCAACTTTGCACAGATCGTGCGTGCCACGCGAGCCAATACCCTGTCGGTGGGCGACAAGCTCCTCGAATACGGTTCGCGCCTGTGGGAATTCATGAGCGGCTACCCGCGCGAGGCCAATACCGAAGGCGGTATCTTCCCGGCCATCTTCGGTACCGTGATGATGGTCATCATCATGTCCATCGTGGTCACGCCCTTCGGCGTGCTGGCCGCGATTTACCTGCGCGAGTACGCGAAGCAGGGGCCGGTGACGAAGATCGTGCGCATCTCGGTCAACAACCTGGCCGGCGTGCCCTCGATCGTGTTCGGGGTGTTCGGTCTCGGTTTCTTCGTCTATTTCCTCGGTGGCAATATCGACCAGTTGTTCTACCCCGAGCGATTGCCGGCACCCACGTTCGGCTCGCCGGCACTGATCTGGGCCTCGCTGACGCTGGCCCTGCTCACATTGCCGGTGGTCATCGTGTCCACCGAGGAAGGCCTGACGCGCATCCCCAAGGCCATGCGCGAAGGTTCGCTGGCCCTGGGTGCGACCAAGGCCGAAACGCTGTGGAAGGTGATCGTGCCGGTATCCACGCCGGCGATGATGACCGGCCTGATCCTGGCCGTGGCCCGTGCCGCCGGGGAGGTGGCGCCGCTGATGCTGGTGGGCGTGGTCAAGCTTGCACCCAATCTGCCGGTGGACGGACAGTTTCCGTTCGTACACCTGGATCGGCGCATCATGCACCTGGGTTTTCACATTTACGATGTGGGCTTCCAGAGCCCGAACGCCGAGGCGGCCCGACCGCTGGTGTATGCCACGGCACTGGTGCTGGTGGGATTGATCCTGGTGCTCAACCTGACCGCGATCGCCATTCGCAACCGCCTGCGCGAAAAGTACAAGAGTGAGAGTGATTGAGATGATGGAACAGAATCGACAGGGCGCCCCGCTGGCCAGCTCGGGATTGCCGGACAAGGGCAACCGCAAGCAACTGAACCTGCGCCACGAGGAAATCTCGATGGAAGTGCGGGATCTCAACCTGTACTACGGCGAGTCCCAGGCGCTCAAGAACATCAGCATGGACATCGCCAGCAAGCGGGTGACTGCCTTCATCGGTCCGTCGGGCTGTGGCAAGTCGACCTTGCTTCGGTGCTTCAACCGCATGAACGACCTGATCGATATCTGCCGGATCACCGGCGAGATTCGCATCGACGGCAACGACATCTACCACCCGTCCATCGACGTGCCGGAACTCAGGCGCAAGGTGGGCATGGTGTTCCAGAAGCCGAACCCGTTCCCGAAGTCGATCTACGAGAACATCGCCTACGGCCTGCGATTGCAGGGGGTGAAGAACCGCCGCACGCTCGACGAGGTGGTCGAACACTCGCTCAAGCGCGCGGCGCTGTGGGACGAGGTCAAGGACCGGCTCAACGACAACGCCTTCGGGCTGTCCGGCGGCCAGCAGCAGCGCCTGGTCATTGCCCGGGCGATCGCCATCGAGCCGGAAGTGATCCTGCTCGACGAGCCGTGCTCGGCGCTGGACCCGATCTCGACGGCCAAGGTCGAGGAGCTGATCATCGACCTCAAGGAAACCTACACCATCGTCATCGTCACCCACAACATGCAGCAGGCCGCGCGCGTATCGGATTTCACGGCCTACATGTATCTGGGCGAGCTGATCGAGTATGACGATACGGCCAAGTTGTTCACCAACCCGGCACGCAAGGCGACGGAAGATTACATCACCGGGCGGTATGGGTAAAAAGGTGACAGGTGAAGCCCGCGTAGGTCGGGGTAACATCCCCGACGGACGAGGTTTGGATCACCCCCGTACGGTCAGTCAGGACCGAGGATGGAACTAATGGACAAGCTGCATCTGGATAAACATATTTCCCGCCAGTTCAACCAGGAACTGGAGGAATTGCGTGAGAATGTGATGAGCATGGGCGGGATGGCCGAGGAGATGGTCGGTGATGCCATCCGTGCGCTGGTAGAGGGTGACTCTGAACTGGCCGAGCAGGTGATCGTGGCGGATGACCGGGTCAATGACATGGAGAAGGCGATCGATGAGCGCTGCACCATGATTCTTGCCCGGCGGCAGCCCACGGCCAGCGATCTCAGGTTGGTGCTCGCCATCATCAAGACGGTCAATGACCTCGAGCGGGTCGGTGACGAGGCCGAAAAGATCGCGAAGATGGCGATTCGACTCTCGGAGGCGGATCGGCCGCGCCAGGGCTACCGGGAACTCGAGAACATGGCCGGCACGGTCCGCAGCATGCTGCGCGACGCCCTCGATGGTTTCGTGCGCATGGTGCCGGAGGTGGCCGTCATGCTCACGCGCGAGGACGAGAAGGTCGATGCCGAGTACGAGGCCATCCTGCGCCAGTACTACACCTACATCGTCGAGGAGCCACGCATCACCCGTCGCGTCATTGACTCGATCTGGGTGGCGCGGTCACTGGAGCGCGTCGGCGACCATGCCAAGAACATAGGCGAGTACATCGTCTACCTGGTCGAGGGCAAGGATCTGCGCCACGCTTCTCCCGAAGAACTGGAGCGTGAAATCGGAGAATCACGCGAGGAGTGATTCTCAGGTTTTGAGAAGTGCACATGCTGAAATGCCGTCACACGCAACAGTGACGGAGGATTCAGCATGCAGACGACCAATCGCTTCTCCCAGGCCCGTGCAAACCTGCCCCGTGCAACCGGCTTGCGGGAACAACTGAGCCGGGGTGCCCAAATTGGCGGCGAGCTGCTGGCATTCGGCAGCCTGGTCCTGGCCCTGGCGACCAGCCTGGTCGCACTGGCCGTCATCGTCGGACCGGCATAGGTGGGTCTGTTTCGTTCCCCGAAGTCGGGAACCGTAGGATGCTTCTGAGCGAAGCGAAGCGCATCAACCAGCGTTCAATCACCCCCCCCACAAAGACCACATTTTGCCAACGCCAATCCGTGCCCGCCCCCACCCGGTGGGGGATTGTGCCACCGTTGTCCTGCATGCGCTTCGCTTTCGCTCAGCACATCCTACGAAGCGGACCAGCCTGGCTGTTGCCCTGACGAGCAGCCTGGTGGCCATGGCTGCCGTGATCGGACCGGGGGCGCGGCCTCGGTCTACCGTGCGGCATCGGTCTCCCAGACCACGATCGTGCAGCTCGAAACCGGCTGCGAGACGCATTGTGAGATAGGCCGGCCCTGCGTGGCCGGCGTTCTCCGGAGTCAGGCTGCTTGTTCGGACTGGCGCACAGGACCATTGAGCAGCGCGTCGCGCGTGGCTTCGACGATCAGGTCGACTTCGGCGCTGGTGGTGCCGAAGGTCGGCGTGTAGCGCAGCGAGTTCTCGCCGCCATGGATGACGTTGATACCGTGCATGCGCAGGTATTCCTCGGTCGATCCCTCGCCGTAGGCCTTGTAGCGGCGACTGTCCAGTTCCACCGAGAACAGCAGTCCCGTGCCCTGCACGCGAGTGATGCGACCGTCGAGTTCATCCTTGAGCTGTCCGAACTTCTCGAGGAATTCCTCGCCGCGCTCGACGATGTTGCTCCGCAATTCCGGCGTGACCATCTGCAGCACGGTCGTTCCCACGTCCAGGGCACGCGGGTTGGCGGTCATGGTATTGCCGTACACACCCTTGCGGTAGAGGGTGGCGGCCCGTTCGTTCATGGCCAGGACCGACAGCGGGTATTGCCCGGCGTTGAGGGCCTTGGAGTAGGTTTCCATGTCCGGCGCTTCCAGGTTTTCGAAGCCGGGGTAGTCGACGATGGACAGCACGCCCTGCGAGCGCAGGCCGGCCTGGATGGAGTCGACCAGCAGCAAGGTGCCGTGTTCTTTGGTGAGCTTGCGGGCGAGCGCATAGAAGTCGGGGTCCAGATCGGCGCCCGGGTTACCTTCGCCCATCACCGGCTCCATGAAGGCGGCCTCGATGAAGACGTGGTTCGACTCGGCCCAGGAAAATACCTGGCGCAGTTGCTCGGTGTTGTTGGGCTCGACGGTGATCAGGTGATCCTCGTCGCGGAAGGAGGCGAGAAACTTCACGTAAGTCTTGCGAGTGGAGTCGGAGTAACGTGCCGGGCGGTCGGTTCGACCGTGGAAACCACCAGTGAGAGACAGGCGATGAATTTTCCAGCCGGATTTTTCGCCGCCCGGGTCGGTCGCCAGCTTGGCATTGATGTCGGCAATTCGACCGGCGACGGTCACTGACTCCGAACCTGAGTTCATGCACAGAAACCGGTGGTACGGGCAGCCGTCATCGCGGCGATGTCCGATCTCCGCTTTCAGGGCTTCGAAGAAACGCAGATGGGAGAAGCTCGGCGTCATGATGTTGGCCATGACATGCGGCTGGTTCATGGCCTGCAGAATCTTTTCGGGACCATGGCCGAAGCCGAGCATTCCGTAGCCGCCGGAGTCATGCAGCACCGCACCCTTGGTGGTGATGATCCAGGGACCGCGCGCGGCCAACGCCACATAAGGATTGACCGCATCGTCGGCGTAGAAATTGACGTACCCGGCCTGCAGGGCATCCTTCTGTTCGGCCTCGTCAGCCGTCACCAGGTCGGAGTAGGCCGCTTTCCAGCATTCGATCACACCCAGCGCATCGTCGACCGCCTGCTCCAGCCGCGAATCGCGGTCGGCAAAGGTCGAAATCGTTTCGTTGGCCAGCCCGCGGGTCAGGGGGGCTCCGCCGATGTTGCGCAGCTGTGAAAGTTTGTCGAGGATGCTCACGGTTCGGGTCTCCCAAGGGTGGTGCGGTAAACCAGGCATTGTAGCAAGGCGGGGGTAAAAGGCCAAAGGCGAAAGGTGAAAGGTGAAAGGTGAAAGGTGAAAGGTGAAAGGAAGAACGGGTGATGCGGAAATCGGGAGACGGAAACCGGAAACCAAGGTTGCGAAGCGACGAAACGACAAAACGACCAATCGACAATTGGCCCACCAGCCAACGAACAAACGAATTAACGAACTACCGATGCCTCGCCAGTGCCCAATCGACGTGCTCGCGTACCAGGGCGGAGGGGTGGTCGGTCCGGGATTCCAGGGCGGCGATGACCTGTGGCGTGGTGTTTGCGTTGCCCAGGGCGACGGCCAGGTTTCTCAGCCAGCACTCGTAGCCGGTGCGGCGAATGGGGTTGCCTTCGGTGCGGCTCAGGAAGGTGGCTTCGTCCCAGGCGAATAGTTCGACCAGTTCGCCGGCATCCAGGTCGCGGCGGGGCGAGAAGTCGTCTTCATTCGTGAATTGCGCGTAGCGGTTCCA
>SKSJ01000178.1 GCA_007123055.1 Wenzhouxiangella sp.
AGTCGCCATGCGGATGGAACTTGCCGATCACGTCACCGACCGTACGCGCCGATTTCTTGTGCTTGGACGCGGCACTCAGGCCCAGCTCGCTCATGGCATAGACGATGCGCCGCTGCACGGGCTTGAGACCGTCGCCCACGTTGGGCAGGGCGCGGTCGAGCACCACGTACATGGCATAGTCGAGGTAGGCGCGCTCGGCGTAGGTGCGCAGGGGTTGCTGTTCGAATTCGCCGGAAATCGTCTTGGTTTCAGTCATGGTGCGAGATTGTCGCCCAAGACGGTCGGTCTTGCCACAGCCAATTGGACCGCGGCACCTCTCGATGCCCTCGTGGCTTTGAGCGTTACCTGATCATCCGCATGGCCCGCTAGCCCGGCTTATTCATGGCCCAGGCGTAGCGAGACAGTGTCAGGTCCGCCGCAGTAGACAGAGTCATGAATAAACCGGGCTAGAGCATCACGACGGACACTGCAACCAATGTTGCCAGCACCAGGGCACCGGCACCGACCACCACCCACGCAGCCGGCGAGTTGTCGCTGCTGGAGAAAACGGAGGTCCCGGACCGGGGCTGCGCCCCGTCCGGGACGCTGATACGCTCGCTTCGCGAGCGTATCAGCGCTTGACGAACTTCAGGGTGAAGCGGTCACTTTCGCCGATGGCGCGATAGTGGTCCTCGTCATCGCCGTCCTCGACTCTCAGCGAGGGCGGCAGGTTCCACACGCCGTTGGGGTGGTCGGCGGTGTCGGCCGGGTTGGCGTTGATCTCGGAGGCCTCGGCCAGGCGGAAGCCCTCCGATTCGAGGATGCCCACCACCCAGCTCTGCTTGACGTAACCGGAGCGGGCCTCCGGATCCTGGTCGTGATCTTCGGGCAGACGATGACTGACCACGCCGAACACGCCGCCGGGCTTGAGCACATCGTGCGCGGCCTGAGCGACATCGCGGAATGTGCCGGCACGTTTCCAGCTGTGCACGTTGCGGAAGGTCAGCACCATGTCGGCCGAGCCGGGCTCGCCAAGCTCGGACATGGCCGGCGGGTCGAAGGAAATCAGCTCGATCTCGCCGAAGCGATCGGTATCGGCGATACGCTCCTCGTATTCGCCACGGATACGGATGTAGAAGTCGGGCACATCGCCGTCGACGTTCCAGTGTGCCGCGACCAGCTTGCCCTCGTCCTTGAGGTAGGGCGCCAGGATTTCCGTGTACCAGCCGCCGCCCGGCGACAGTTCCACTACGGTCATGTCGGGTTCGATGCCGAAGAAGGTGAGCGTTTCGTAGGGGTTGCGAAACTCGTCGCGTTCTGCCTGGTCGGCCGGACGATCGGGATCGGCGATGACTTCCTCGAGGCGCTCATCGGCCATCGCCGGTGAGATCAGCATGGCGGCGGCGATACCCGCCAGAGTGAATCGGATCTTGTTCATGTTGTTACTCCCGGGTTGGCGGTCAGTTTCCAGAGCCGGTGACCGCTGTCGGCGTACTTGCGCTCGAACGGAGTGACCGGCTCGTCAATCGACAAAGATACCACTTCGACGTCGATGACACCGGCCAGCGCCAGTGCGCGGGCGAACTCACGCACGTACAGCTCGAAATTCGAGCGCAGTTCCATTCGGCCACCCAGTGCCAGCAGGTCCGGGAACACCGGGTGCGCATGCCAGCGGCGCTTGAGATGGTCGGGCTTGGGCCAGGGATTGGGATAGAACAGGTAATGGCTGGCCGGGTGCAGACCCTCGCGCAGCAGCAGACGCCAGAAGTCGGCCAGATCGGCACGCACCAGAAGGGCATTGTCCGGAAGGTCGGGTGCACGGGCCAGGCGCGCGTCTGACTTGTCGATACCGACTACCAGGGCATCACGGTGGCGACGCGCCAGCTTCACGGTCGATACCCCGGTTCCGCAACCGGAGTCGAGCACCAGCGCCGGTGCCATTCGCAGACGAGGCAGCGCCGACTCGAAAGCCTGAACACTGTGCAGACGAAGCGGTTGTTGCCAGGTCAAAGTGAGATGCCGCCGCACCACCTCGTCGAGCCGGTCGTGAAGTCCGGCCTGGGAAGATTCTGGGATGCGCGAGGCGGGCATGGAAAAATGGTGGGCCGTGAAGGACTCGAACCTTCAACCAATAGGTTAAAAGCCTACTGCTCTACCATTGAGCTAACGGCCCGGAAAAAGCAAGCCGGCTATGATAACGGATAGCGCTTCCGGCGGCAAGCAGGTTCCGCGATTCAACTCGCCGGCCGCACGTCCACTCGCGCCCACGACGCCGACCATGGCATCAGCCTTTCAGGTCGAGCACGACCCGGCGGATACCGTCTTCGTCGGGCGGCTCGACGCGAAACCCCAGTTCGGCGGCCAGGCCCAGCATGCGCTCGTTGTACTGCAACACCTGGCCGATCAGCTCGTGGAGTCCGATCTCGCGACAATAGTCGATCAGCTTGACCAGCAGAATTCGTCCCAGCCCTTGCCCCTTGATGGCCGAGCGCACGACCACGGCAAACTCGCCCTGCTCGCCTGCCGAGTCGCGCGCCATCCGGGCCACGCCCAGGGTGCGGCCGTCGGCATCGACCGCGATCAGGGCCATTTCGCGCTCGTAGTCGATCTGGGTGTAGCGGGCCAGTTGTGAATGCTCGGGCTCGCGGATGACGCCGAAGAAGCGAAAGCGCACATCCTCGGCCTCCAGGCTGTTGAAGAAATCACGATGGGCCGGCTCGTCCTCGGGACGAATGGGCCGGAGCGTGATCTGACGATCGTCGAACGCCACGGTCTCTTCGAGGTGCTCCGGATAAGGGGCGATGGCCGGCCGGGTCCGCTCTCCGGCATCGGCCGGGCGCAGTTCGATGCGTGCATCCAGGGCGATCACCCCGTCCGAGTCGGCCAGCAAGGGGTTGATGTCGAGCGACTCGATGAGATCGAGATCGGTCATCAGTCGGGCCACGCGTATCAGCACTTCGCAGACCATGTCGATGCGTGCCGCCGGCTGGTTGCGATAGCCGGCCAGCAATTTCGCAACCCGCGTGCGATCGACTAGCTGGCGAGCCAGGCTCATGTTGAGCGGGGGCAGTCCGATGACGGTATCGTCGATCACCTCGACGGCCGTGCCGCCGTGCCCGAACAGGAGCACCGGGCCGAACACCGCGTCCTGACTCCCACCGACAATCAGTTCGACCCCGCCGGGGCGGCGCAGCATGGGCTGAATCGAGAAGCCATCGAGGCGCACATGGCCGTGCCGTTCAATGCGCCGCATGATGCCGGCGGCGGCCTCGCGCACGGCCTCGGCCGACTCCAGGTCCAGCACCACCCCACCGACGTCCGACTTGTGGGTGATATCGGGCGAAAGCAGTTTCAGGGCGACGGGAAACCCCATGGCGGCAGCCGTTTCGGCGGCTTCATCCGGCGTGGCAGCGCGCTGTGTCTCGACCACCGCAATGCCGTAGGCGGTCAGCACCTGTTTTGCCTCGACCTCCGACAACCAGGTGCGCCGCTCGTCCCGCGCCCTCTGCAGGATGTCGCCGACGGCGTCGGCATCCATGCGTGCGGAAGTCGGCATCTCGGTCGGGGTTTCCATCAGTGCCACCTGGTTGGCGCGGAACTCCTGCAGGGCGAGGAAAGCCGCCACCGCGTCCTCGGGCGAGAGAAAACCCGGCAGACCAGCCGCGGCGAAATGCTCGTACGCTGCACGCGCGGAAGCTCCGCCCAGCCAGCAGCCGAACACCGGAATGCGGGCCTCACGCGCAACCGGCGCCAGTTCCCGAGCGATGTCCTCGCTGCCGGCCAGCGCCGTTGGCGCATGGATCAACAATACGGCATCGACCCCGCGATCATCGACCAGCACTTCCAGTGCACGCCGGTAACGCTCGGGTGGAGCGTCTCCAATGATGTCGACCGGATTGGCCCGCGACCAATTGCCGGGCAACTGCTCGTCAAGCCGTGCGACGGTCTTGTTGCCCAGTTCAGCCAGCTGACCACCACCGAGAATCAGCTCGTCGGTGGCCAGGATTCCCGGACCACCGCCGTTGGTGAGAATGGCCATGCGGCTGCCGCAATCGCGGCGAACACGGGCGAGCAGTTCGGCACTGCTGAACAGATCCTCGATGCCGTGCACTCTCAGCGCCCCGGCACGCCGGATGACCGCGGCATAGACCTGGTCGCTGCCGGCCATTGCGCCGGTGTGCGAGGCGGCCGCGCGGGCACCTTCGGGCACGCGCCCGGACTTGACCACGATCAGTGGCTTGTTGCGCGAGGCCGCACGCGAGGCCGACATGAACTTGCGCCCGTCGCTCAGCGCTTCCATGTAGAGCAGTATGGAACGGGTGTGCGCGTCCGAGCCGAGGTAGTCGATCACATCACCGATATCGACGTCCAGGCAATTGCCCAGCGACAAGAAGCAGGAAAAACCGATATCGCGTTCGGCCGCCCAGTCCAGCACGGTGGTTGCCAGCGCACCCGACTGGGTGACGAACGCCAGACTGCCGGCCCGCGGCCTGCCCGGTGCAAAGCTCGCATTGAGATGCATCGACGGCACCATCAGGCCGACGCAGTTGGGGCCGAGGAAGCGAAGTCCGTGGCGGCCGGCACACTCGAGCATTTCGGCCTGCAGGTCACGACCGAGCTCGGCACCAGCCTGTTCGAAGCCGGCGGTGATGACCACGGCGGCACGTGTGCCGCACTCGCCCAACTCATCGATGATGTCCGGCACGGTCGCCGGTGGCGTGCAGATCACGCCCAGGTCGGGGACCTGCGGCAGATCGGCAGCACGACGCCAGGCCCGGCGGCCGGCGACGCGGCGATGACGGATATTGACCGGATAGATCTCGCCAGTGAAGCCACCATCACTCAGATTGCCGAATACTGCCCGGCCCACGCTGCCGGCACGATCAGATGCACCGAACACCGCGATAGAACGCGGCCGGAACATTCGATCGAGATGGCGAATGGACACGCAAGACCCCCGGCAATACCAGCTTCTCTGAAAGTCACATTAGCATGAAGGGATCAATGGCACGCTTCGCGGTGGTTGCGGTAGACCTCGAAAGGGCGCGCGGCTTCCTGCATCACCTCCTCGCCGTCGACGGTGAGGGGAACGGCCAACACCGTAACCGAGCAGGCCTCGGGCAGAAGACCAGGCTCGTCGGGGGCCAGGTAACGGATTTCCAGGCGCGTGCCCTGCCCGGCCGGCAACTGTTGCTGGTCCGGCAACTGAAAGTGGCGGCCGTCTGCCAGTGCGAGAACAAGGAAGGCGTCACCGCCAAGTTCCGAGGCATCAACCAGCTGGACATTGTCGACTTCGCCGGTGGTGACCTGTACATCGGCGGCAGGAAGCGCCCCGAAAGCAATGAGCATCAGCATGGCGGCCACGGCGAACCCGGAATTTCGCGCAGGGTTCGTCATGTCAGTCCGCCTCTCCCAGTCGCCGCTTGACCTCGCGGTAGTGATCCTCGAGTTCGTCGTGCTTCATGGCTGCCAGGCCCAGGCCACGTTGGTTCGCCAGCGCCTCCATGGCACGGAAGCGGCGTTCGAACTTGTGGTTGCTGCGCCTTAGCGCCCCGCCGGGGTCCACATCGAGCTTGCGGGCCAGGTTGGTCATGGCAAACAGCAGGTCGCCGACTTCCTCATCGATGCCGTCGGCATCGGTCTCGGCCATGGCAGCCTTGAGTTCGTCGAGTTCCTCGATGATCTTTTCGAACACGGGCTCGGCCGCCGACCAGTCGAAGCCGACTCTTGCCGCACGCTTCTGCAGTTTGACCGAGCGCCTGAGGGCCGGCAGACCGCGCGAGACGCCGGCAAGTAGACTGTCGTCGCCATCGCCCCTCTCGGCCCGCTCGGCCGCCTTGATGTTTTCCCAGTTGACAGTCTGGGCTTGTGCGTCGGTGATATCGGCATCGCCGAAGACATGCGGGTGACGGCGTTCCAGCTTGTCTGATATCGCCGCGACCACGTCACCGAAGGTGAAAGCACCTTCCTCCTCGGCCATGCGCGCATGGAACACCACCTGGAACAGCAGATCACCCAATTCATCCTTGAGGTCATCGAGATCACCACGCTCGATGGCATCGGCCACCTCGTGCGCTTCCTCGATGGTGTAGGGGGCGATGGAACGGAAATCCTGCTCGATATCCCACGGGCAACCGCCATCCGGGTCGCGCAGCCGGGCCATAATGTCGAGCAGGCGGTTGATGGATGGTTTGTCGTTCATCGTGTCGGAAGGATAACCCGTATGGCCGCCCCGCCCAGTGCCGATTCAGCCAGCTCCATGCGACCGCCACGGTCCTCGACCAGTTCGCGACAGATCGACAAACCCAGACCCTGTCCGTCCCGACGCTCATCACCTCGGCGTCCACGTTCCAGGAACTCCGGCATCTCATCGTCGGCGATTCCCGGACCATTGTCCTCGACCAGGATTTCAATGCCCCGCCGCCGACTGCCGTCCCGGTACACGTCGGCACTGACCCGCATTCGCCCCCGACCGTACTTGGCCGCATTTTCCATCAGGTTGCCGCACAACTCCCACAGGTCGCGTTCATCCATGCGGACCCGGATTCTCTCGTCACCGTTGACTTCGACCTGCAGGCCGTCAGCGGCATGCAGGCGCATCAGCGAATCGGCCAGGCGCGAAAGGATGGGCACGACGGCGACCGGCTTGTGGATCGTCTGGCGGGTCGATCGCGCGGCACGCTCGAGCTGGCGGCGGATCAATTGCTCCATGTCCACCAGCGAATCGGACAGTTCAACGCGTTCGGGATGCTGCGACGACTCCAGCCGGGCACGCAACACGGCCACCGGCGTCTTGAGGGCATGTGCAAGATCCGACAGGGCATGTCGATACCGGCGCGCATTGTCGCGTTCGCTGGCCAGCAGCGCATTGAGATTGCCGGTCAGGGGCATCAACTCGCGCGGGTAGCGCCCGGTGATGGCGTCGCGCTCGCCGGCTTCAACTTCACGAACCTCGTGGGCCACCTGCCGCAAGGGCCTCAGCAACAACACCAGGATGACGAACTGCGCGCCGATGATCAGCGCCGCGGCAAGGCCCAGCCACTGCCACAGATCGCGACGAAAACCGGCCAGGGTCATGGCCTGGCGGTTGGGATTCTCGGCCGCCCAGATGGTCAGATCGATGATCTCGCCGTCGTCTTGCTCCCAGCCCAGACCGATGGCGAACACGTTCCAGGTACCGCCGACCTCGGTGCCGCGAAACAGCTCGCTACCACGCTCGATCACGCGCGCCGACGGCTTGGGGGTCACCCCGTAGAGTGAGGGCGACTCCCAGGCTCCGTACGGGGTGATCGCACCGCCGAACAGGCCGGAGCCGGGCTGATTCAGGCGCGGTTCCGCCAGAGCCTCGGCCACCTGGGGCTCGCCCTCGGAATCGACCTCCACGGTGGTCAGAATCAGGTAGACAACCGCTTCAAGCCGCTCCTTCATGGCCGCTTCGGCTGCCCCCTGGAAAGCACGATCAACCGCCAGGCCCACCAGGGCCAGTGCCAGCAACAGCGCCAGACCGGCGCCCAGCAGGAGCCGCACCAGCAGCGACAGGCGTGCCTGCGGCCAACTCATACCCAGCATGACGACGCCCCCATTCCAGTACCGGTGGAGTGGGGAGCCATGAACGGTGACCTACGCGCCGGCGCGAAAGCGGTAGCCACGCCCACGCAGCGTCTCGATGGGGATCCAGTCACCGTCGGGATCGAGCTTCTTGCGCAGGCGGCCGATGATGACCTCGATGACGTTGCTGTCGGGGTCGGCATCCTCTTCGTAGAGGTGTTCGTTGAGCTCCATCTTCGAGACCACCTGGTCGGGATGCAACGCGAAGTACTCGAGCACCTTGTACTCGAAGGTGGTGAGGTCGAGTGCCTGGCCGCCGAGTTCCACGTGCTGGCTCGACAGGTTGACGGTCAGCGGGCCGAAGCTCACTTCGGGCGCGGCATGGCCGGCCGAGCGCCTGAGCAGGGCGTGTACGCGCGCCATGAGCTCCTCGATGCGAAACGGCTTGGTGACGTAATCGTCGGCGCCGATCTCCAGCGCCTCGACCTTGTCCTGCCAGTCCGAGCGCGCGGTCAGCACCAGGATGGGAAACTTGCGTTCGCGCTTTCTCGCCTCGCGAACGATCTCCATGCCGCTGGTGCCGGGCAGGCCGAGATCGATGATTGCCAGATCGACCGGGTACTCGGTGGCCAGGTGCAATCCGTCGGTACCGTCGCCGCAAAGGTCCACGGCAAACCCTTGCCGCTTGAGCGCGCGTCCAAGCAACTCACGCAACGCGGCTTCGTCCTCGACAACCAGAACTCGCATGGGCCTACCTCCCGTCGGCCGGAACGCGCACCGTACGCACCACCCCGTCGCGGGTCAGGATGCGAATGACGTGGATGCGGCGTCCGTCGCGCTCGATGGTGTGCGCCGAGACCACCTCGGCATCGTGCTGGCGCGCCACCCGCTCGGCTGCCTCCTGCAGGCTGATCGCCCACGCCGACACGACCATGACGACCGTCAGGGCAAACGCGATCAGCAATCTCTTGATCAGGGGAAACATCAGCGTCTCTGGCGCTCCGGGTGGCTGGTTGTCGCTGATTCTAGCGGGTTGGGCTTAATGGTGGTTGAATGTGAAAGGTGAAAGGTGAAAGGGAAAAGGTAAAACGAGGGAGAGATTCAGCGGGCCAGGCGACGGTCAATGGCATTTGTCCTGCCCTTGGCCCGGGAGCTAATCGACGTACCCACTCGATCCTTTCACCTCATCAATATATCTCCGCCACACAACACCGCAGGCTGCCGCCGGCCTTCTCGACCTCGTCAAGTTCGACCCCGTGAATCGTGAATCCCCAGCTTTCGAGCTGGCGCAGTTTTTCCGGGGCCAGGGCGTCGACGGCGGTCTGGCTCATGAACAGATCCTCGAGGCTCACGGCGATGCAATTGCCGGCGAACGCTTCCTTCTCTTCCGTCGTGATTTCCAGGACATGACCGGGATAGGCGTGGGCGATGGCCTTCGGCACCTCGGGGTCGACGAAGGCATCGGGACAGATGACCAGCGCGCGCGAGGCCAGCACCGCCATCACCACGTTGGTGTGATACTCGGTGGGCTTGAGGTCAAACTGGAAGGTCAGGGCCAGATCGAAGGCTTCGTGCATGGCCTGGCAACCGGCATCGTCAACACGCTGGGTCATACCGCAAAAGCCAATACGATGTGAACGGTCAATGATCAGCGCGCCGGTCAGCTCGGCTACCAGCTCACGGTTCGACAAGTCGATCTCTTCGTAGTCGATCAGCTTGGAAAAAAAGGCGCGAATGTCGCTGCGTGCGGCCTCGCGCTGGCGTTCGGGGTGCAGCATGGCACCAACGATCAGGCGGCCCGGCGCCGTGGCAAAGACGTTATTGGGGAAGAGGTCGTCGGGCGTGTCGGCACGTCCGGGAAAACGCACGGCCGGCACACCGCAGGCGGTGATGCGATCGGCCAGTTGTCGATGCTGGTCCAGCGCCCGGGCCGGGTCAACATCCACGCTCAGGTCCATGTAGACGTTGTCGCGAGCTGTCTGGTCGGACAGCCGAAATCCGGTCGGCTCGACCAGAAACACGGCGCGGGGGGCGGCTGGCGAATCGTTGTTCAGCCATCCGGCATCGATCTGCTTGCGAAAATCCTCGGGAGTACGGACGATCACGATACAAGTCCAGTCTGCGGAAAAAGGGCGCCCATCTTAGACAATCAGCCCGCCCGGTCAACACCGTATGGAACGGTTGCCGACTCCGGCTGCTCACCCGTCGGCGTCAGCGACGGGCACGCCTCCAGCAGCAGTTCGGGCGATGCATCGGGCAGGTGCATGTTCTGGCTCAGTTTCTGGCGCCATCCGCGGGCGCCGGGCTGGCCGTGGAACAGGCCGAGCATGTGACGTGCAACCTGCTGCAACTTGCCGCCCGTCTCGATGTGGCGTTGGGCGTACTCGGCCATGGCCTCGACCACCGCGCTTCGCGATTCGGCCGCCGGCAGTCCGAGACGGGTACTCGACTCGGCCAGGATCCAGGGGTTCTGGTAGGCGGCCCGGCCGAGCATGACACCGTCGACATGTTCGAGCTCGGCAGCGGCGGTGTCTGCATCCACGATGCCGCCATTGAGCACGATGGTCAGGCCGGGGAAGGCCTGCTTGATGCCGTGCACCCGCTCGTAGGCCAGCGGCGGAATCTCGCGATTCTGCTTCGGACTCAAACCAGACAACCAGGCCTTGCGCGCATGGAGGACGAAGGTATCGACGCCGCTTTCGGCCACGGTGGCGACGAAACGGTGCAAGAACGCTTCGCTGTCGAACTCGTCCACACCGATACGGGTCTTGACCGTCACCGGCACTTCCACGACTTCGCGCATCGCCGACAGGCAGTCGCGGACCAGTTCGGGCTCTTTCATCAGGCAGGCGCCGAAGCGGCCCTTCTGCACCCGGTCGGACGGGCAGCCGACGTTGAGATTGATCGCGTCGTAGCCGAACCGGGCACCGATCGCGGCCGCCTGTGCCAGCTCGTCGGGATCGCTGCCGCCGAGCTGCAGGGCAACGGGCCGTTCGGCCGGGTCGAAGCCCAGCAGACGGTCGCGGTCGCCGTGAACGACGGCACCGGTGGTGACCATCTCGGTGTACAGCAGCGCATCGGGCGCGAGCAGTCGATGGAAGTACCGGCAATGGCGGTCGGTCCAGTCCATCATGGGGGCAACGCTGAGTTGTCTTGGAAGACTCATGCGTTTATTTTATCCTCTCGCGCGCCCGTGTCCGTAATTGCCGTTGCCAAAAGCCTGTGGCATAGTCGATAGACGTTCGGAGGGCACATTCGGCCAATGGCCGATTTGCCGGGGGATGAAGTATGCGCAGAAAGTCGGGTTCCGACCCTGCCGTCGAACAGCCCGAGGTCGACTGGGACGGGCAGATGCGTCCGTACGGCACGGAGCTGTCGGTCATGTTCGCCATCGGCGGCCTGTCCGCACTGGCGATTGCCGGCTATGCGGGCTATCGCTTCGTGACCGGTGACTGGCTCGAAGGGGTGGTCAACAGCACGATTTTCTCGGCCATCGCCATTTCCCTGCTGCTGGCCCGGGTCGAGCGCTGGCAAAGCACCGCCATGCTGCTATTCGGCGTCGTCATCACCCTGTCTTGCATGGCCAGCGCACTGCTGATCGGCAGCAACGGCCTGCTGTGGGCCTACCTGGTCTTCTGGGTCAACACTTTCCTGCTGCTCCACCCGGCTGCACTGACACTCAACACTTCCGCCATCCTGGTGCTTGGATCTCAAGCACGACTGTTCACATCGACACTGGAACAGATCAGCTGGGTGACGGTCGCGATCATGATCACGGCTTTCGGGATGTACTACGCCGGCCTGATGCGCCGCCAGCGCCGCCTGCTCAGGCGCCTGGCCACGCACGATTCCTTGACCGGCGTTGGCAATCGACGGTTGATGCAGCACCGGCTCGAGCAGGCGGTCGAGGCGTCCCGAGAAAACCGGCGCCCCTGCACGCTGGTGGTACTCGATCTGGACCACTTCAAGCAAATCAACGACGGCCACGGGCACGAGGCCGGCGACCAGGCACTGTGCAGCTTCGCCCGGCAACTGGAGAACTCGCTGCGCGAAGGCGACGGGCTCTATCGCATGGGCGGGGAAGAATTCGTCATGCTGCTGCGCGACATGGACCTCGACGCGGCCCGCCAGGCCGTACCCAGATTGCACAGGCGCCTGAGCGGTTGCGTGGATGGTCCGGACGGTCCGATCCGGTTCTCGGCCGGCGCGGCCACGCTCAGGAAAGGCGAGTCCTGGTCGCGCTGGCTGGCACGTGCCGACCACGCGCTTTACGAAGCCAAGCGTTCGGGGCGCAACTCGCTGATCGTGGCCGACTAGTGAATTAGGGAACCTCAGCGGGATTCGATGCCGCCCTCTGTTGCCACCAGGACCACATCGGCGCGCCGATGGGCGAACAGGCCACAGGTGACCACTCCGGCCAACTGGTTGATCTGAGTTTCCATCTTCACCGGATCGATCAGGTCGAGGTTGCGCACGTCCAGGATCAGATTGCCGTTGTCGGTAACGAAGTCCTCTCGCAACTGGGGCTGACCGCCCAGGCGGGTGAGCTGGCGAGACACGTAAGCCCTGGCCATCGGAATGACCTCGACCGGTAGCGGAAACTCGCCGAGCAACTTGACGCACTTGGACTCGTCAACGATGCACACGAACTTTCTGCTGGCCGCGGCGATGATCTTTTCGCGTGTCAGTGCGCCCCCGCCACCTTTGATCATGCGTCGATGCGGGTCAACCTCGTCGGCGCCGTCGATATACAGCGCCAGGTCGCCGGTGTGATTGAGGTCCATCACCCGCACACCGATCTCCTTGAGACGTTCGGTGGTGGCCTCGGACGACGAAACCGCTGCTTCCAGGCGCTTGCCGGAGGCGGCCAGCTCGTCGATGAAGGCATTGACGGTACTGCCGGTGCCCACACCGAGCAACATGCCGTCTTCCACGTATTCGAGCGCGGCCCGGGCCACCTCGATCTTGAGTCGCTGCTGGCTCATTCGTTTTCCATACCCACGATGTAATCGAAATGCTCGGCTGAGACCGGCATGACAGAAAGCCGATTCCCACGCTTGATCAGTTGCAGGCCGTCGAGCGCATCGGCATGATCCTTGATCTCCTGCAAGGGGATCGGACGCTTGAGGTGGCGCACATACTTGACGTCGACCAGGATCCAGCGCGGATCTTCGGGATCGCTTTTCGGATCGTAGTACTTCGAATCCGGGTCGAACTGGGTCGGGTCGGGGTAGGGCTTGCTGGCTACCTCGGCGATACCAACCGCGGCCGGCGGCTTGCAGTTGGAATGATAGAACAGGATCCGGTCGCCGACTTTCATCTCGTCACGCATGAAATTGCGCGCCTGGTAATTGCGCACACCGTCCCACGGTTCAGTCTGCTTCGGACGCGCTTTCAGATCGTCGATACCGAACACATCGGGCTCGGATTTCATCAGCCAGTGGTTCAAGTCAGTGCCTCCATTCGCTTGAGCAGGTCAGCCGGAAAGTTTATCAGTCATTCCCTAAACACCCTCACCCCCTGATCAGTCACCACCGCATCCAGCGGCACGTCCCAGCTCTGGGCCGGCAGACTGTCGACTTCCTGCAGGCCATAAGCGGTTCCGACCAGCATTGGACCGGAATCGGGGTGTTCAAGGCAAAAGTCGAATGTCCTGTCGTAGAAGCCCGCCCCCATGCCCAGGCGCGTGCCGGTGGGCGAATACGCCACCAGCGGCATCAGCACCAGTTCCAACCGCTCGGGCGGGCACTCCGCGCCGTCAACCGGCTCCGGGATGCCAAACCGGTTGGGCCGCATGTCGGCAGTGGGTGTCCAGCGGATGAAGTGCATGCGATTGTCGTTGACCACCGGCAGGTGGATGCGTCGCCCGGCGTGATGCAGTGCCTCGAGCGCGGGCATCAGGTCAGGTTCGCCGTTGAAGGCGACAAACGCCGCCAGATGCACGCAGTCGCGCTCGTCGAGCAGTCGAAGCAGGTGGGCGCAGATCTGGCGATCCAGGCGCCGACGCTGGTGATCATGCAGTCTCTGGCGCTCGGCAACCAGCCGGGCACGCAGTTCGGACTTGTGATCATCCTTGCGAGGTGAGGTATCCATCCTGCCGCAGGATAGCGCATCGCGCGCTGGCAATCAGGTCTGAAGTGGAGAAAGTGGCGCTCTCCGCCTGTGCCGCTGCGGGTCGGTGACCTTGAACCAGAGGTTCAGGTGGGTCGGCTCTTCCAGCCTTCAGGCGATTCGCTCGGATGAGCGAATATGCACACCAGCCGGAAAGTCGCCATCCCAAGGTCGGAAAGTAGGGACAAGGCATATTGCGATCCCACTGGCGAACACCGCAGAGAGCGCCTTGCCTCCCAGTCTAATCCCGACCCAGTGCCCGATCAAGTTGATCGGCCAGATCGCGCACTCTCTGGTCGACCTTTTCGCGCCGCTCGACGTGCGCCTGGCGCAGCTTGAGCAGTTCCTCGGACATGTTCAGCGCCACCATCACGGCGATCTTGTCGATCGACGAGACCTTGCCGGTGTTCCGGATCTCGCGCATTTGCTGATCCAGGTACAGCGCCGATTCCATCAGGCTGCGGCGCTGCTCGGGTGTGCACATGACACGGTACTCGCGATCGAGAATGCGGACGGTGACGGGCTCGGGGGCCTGATTGCTGTCGTTCACGTTCCGGCCTCTTCCAGTGCCTTGAGACGCTCGATCATGCCCTCCACCCGTGACCGGGCCTCCTCGTTGCGCTGAACCAGCGTGGCGCGCTCGGCAACCAGCGACTCCTGGCGTGCGCGCAGCGAATTGTTTTCCTCTTCCAGTCGATTGAGCAACTCGAACAGTTCGTTGAGCCGCTGCTGCAACCGGTTCAGGTTCCCCGATGTTTCTTCCAGCGAGTCCATGGCGCCCAAGATTGTTGTTTTTACAATGGCTTAATAATAGAACTTTATGCACAGGTTCTACAAGCACCGTTTGCAACGCCCCTGATGACTGGCACTGCCCGGGCCCGACCGCAGCTTGCCTCCGACCGCCGCGGTGGCAGTGATAAACTGCCGTTTTTCAACAACGACAAGCTTTTCGATGAGCAGCGAACAGGAATCCCGACTGGCGTGGCTGCTGGCCCTGGCGGCCGACAGCGACCCGGCCAGCGTCTCCGAAACCCATGCCGTCGTGGTCGGCCTGCTGTGTGCACGACCCGACCAGGACGAGAACGAACTGGCCACCCACCTGGCGGCGCTGCAGGTGGGTGACTGGAGCTCGGAGCGCATACTCGACCAGCTCGGGCCGGCCCTGAAAGTACTCAAAACCGAGCTCGCCGCCAGCGATATGAGCTTTCGGATGCTGCTGCCCAGCGAAGACCGGCCGCTCAACGAACGCACGCGATGCCTGGCCTACTGGTGCTCGGGCTTTCTGACCGGGTTCGGCGCCGCCGAGCCGGTGATCGAGTCCGAGGAGGCCGGCGATGCGCTGCGCATGATCGAGCAGATCGCACGCGCGGCCACCGACCCGGATTCCGACCAGGAAGAAGAGGAGTCAGCCTACGCCGAGCTGACCGAGTTCGTGCGCGTGGCCGTGCTGCTGCTGCGCGAGGAATGCCTGGCGAGATCGTCACGACCGTCATGATCCGACCCGAGGAGTTCAGCCGCCGACGCCAGCGCCTGATGGCCGAGGTCGGCGAGCACAGCATGGTGGTGCTGGCCGCCGCCCCCGAGCGCCCGCGCAACGGCGACACCTTCTACCCCTATCGACAGGACAGCGATTTCCTGTACCTGACCGGCTTCAACGAGCCCGAGGCCATGCTGGTGCTGCTACCGGGGCGCGAAGCCGGCGAGCAGATTCTGTTCTGCCGTGAACGCGACCCGGACCGCGAACGCTGGGACGGCCCGCGCCTGGGGCTCGACGGCGCGCGCGAGCAGCTGGGTTTCGACGACGCCTTCCCGATCACCGACCTCGACGACATCCTGCCCGGACTGATGGAGGGCTGCAGCCGCCTGCATCACCTGGTCGGCAAGGACGCCGGCCTGGACCAGCGCATTATCGGCTGGCGCAATCGCCTGCGCGCCGAATCCAAGGGCGAGAAGGGACCAGGCGAAATCGTCTCGCTCGAACACCTGCTGCACGAACAGCGGCTGATCAAATCGCGCGACGAGCGCCGCTGCATGGCGCGTGCCGCGCGCATATCGGCCGACGCCATGACCCGCGCCATGCAGGTCTGCAAGCGCGGCATGAACGAGGCCGAACTGACCGCCGAGCTGTTCCACGAATACCAGCGCCACGGCTGCCCGCCGGCCTACCTGCCGATTGTCGCCGGTGGCACCAATGCCCTGGTGCTGCACTATATCGCCAACAACCAGCCGCTGCCCGATGACGGCCTGGTGCTGATCGACGCCGGCTGCGAGTTCGAAGGCTACGCGGCCGACATCTCGCGCACTTTCCCGGTCAATGGCCGCTTTTCCGCCCCGCAGCGCGAGATCTACAACATCGTGCTGGCGGCCCAGTATGCGGCCATCGACGAAGTGCGCCCCGGCCGTCCTTTCCAGGCTTTTCACGACGCGGCCGTGCGCGTGCTCGTCGAGGGGCTGGTCGAACTCGGCCTGTTGCCCGGCGATGTCGACACCAACATCGAGCAGGGCCTGTTCCGGCGCTTCTACATGCACAAGACCGGTCACTGGCTGGGGCTGGACGTGCACGATGTGGGCGATTACCGCATCGACGAGCAGTCGCGCGTGCTGGAAAAGAACATGGTGCTGACCGTCGAGCCGGGACTCTACATCGGCGATGACGACGACATTCCGGCCCATTTCCGCAACATCGGCATCCGCATCGAGGACGATGTGCGCGTGACCGAGGGCGAGCCCGAGGTGCTCACCGAGCGCGTGGTCAAGGCGCCCGATGACATCGAACAGGTCATGCGGGGATGAAGCATTTCGACGTGGTCATCGTCGGCGGCGGGCTGGCCGGTTCGGCGCTGGCCATCGCGCTGGGCCGGGCCGGGCGCTCCGTGGCGCTGATCGAGGCCGCACCGCGCCAGACCGGTGCGCCACCGGGCTTCGACGACCGCACCCTGGTAGTCAATGCCGCCTCGCTCAATATCCTGGCCAACCTCGGCATTCTCGACTCGCGCCCGACCGCCTGCGATATCCGACAGATCGAGATCACCCGCGCCGGCGCCCCCGGTCACCTGACCCTCAACGCCGGCGACTACGGCTACAAGCGCTTCGGTGCGGTCATCGTCGCGCGCGAACTGGGTGCGGCCATGCTGCAGGCCCTGGAGCGTACCGAAGGCGTCGAGGAATTCTGCCCGGCCAGCCTGGCCGGTTTCGAGAGCACCGACAAGGCGGTTCGCCTACCACTCGAGGACGGCCGGGCACTGACCACCGACCTGCTGGTGGGCGCCGACGGCACGCACTCGATGGTGCGCGAATTGGCCGGGATGAGCAGCCACCACCACGACTACGGCCAGTCGGCCATGATCTTCAACGTGCTGACCGAAAAACGCCGCCCGGACAGTGCCTTCGAGCGTTTCACGCCCGATGGTCCATTGGCCCTGCTGCCGCAGCCGGCCGGGCGCATGGGGGTGGTCTGGATCGACGACAGCCACCGTATCGACTCGGTTCTGGCCGCAGACGACGATGAACTGACCCGCCGACTGCAGCAGCGATTCGGGACGGGACTGGGGCGTTTCGAACGACCCGGACGGCGCGCCAACTACCCGCTGGCCCTGTTGCGTACCGAGCGCCCCATCGCCCGCCGCACGGTCGTGATCGGCAATGCCGCCAACACCGTGCACCCCGTGTCGGCCCAGGGTTTCAACCTTGGCCTGCGTGATGTCGCCGCGCTGGCTGACGTCATCGCCAGTTGCGACGACCCGGGCTCATCCGAAGCCCTGGCCCGGTATCTCGAAGCTCGCCGCCATGACCAGCAATCCACCGTCGCCTACACCGATACCCTGGCACGCGCCTTTACCAACCCTTCGCTGACCGGACAACTGGCCAGCACCCTCGGCCTGGTCGCCCATGCCGCCTGGCCTTCACTGAGCCGGCGACTGGTGCGCTCGGCCATGGGCTTTCGCGAACCGGTCAGTTCACTGGCCCGGGAGTGGACGGCATGACCAAGGACTTCGATTTCGTCATTGCCGGCGGCGGTGTGGCCGGCGCGGTCACCGCCGCCCTGCTCGCCCGCCAGGGCCGGCGCGTGGCGCTGGTCGATCACAAGCGTCCGAACCCGCTCGATCCGAAGTCGGAATTCGACCCGCGCGTGGTCGCCATCAGCCCGGGCGCGAGAAACGTCCTGATGGCCGCCGGCGTCTGGCCCAACGTGCCGGCAGACCGCATCGGGCCGTATGCGCGCATGGTCGTGCACGCCGACGGCGGCCGGGTCGAATTCTCCGCCAGCCAGCACGGCCTGGAACACCTGGGCTGGATCGTCGAGATTCCGGCGCTGCAGGCCGCCGCCTGGGCATTTCTGGATAATGAAACCGATGTCGCCCTGCTGGCCCCGGCCGGGGTTACGGCATTCGAGACGCGCCGGAACCGGCTGCAGCTCGACATTGACCCGGGCGATCCCCTCCGCACGAAGCTGCTGATCGCCGCCGACGGCGCCCGCAGCCGCCTGCGCGAACAGGCCGACATCGAAGCCGATTTGTGGCACTACAACCAGCACGCACTGGTCAGCCACATCACCACCCAACAGGCCAATCCCGGCATCGCCTGGCAGCGCTTCACCGAGCCCGGCCCGCTCGCCCTGCTGCCGCTGGCCGACGGTCGCTCTTCCATCGTCTGGTCGCAACCGGCCGAATGCGCGCAGGCGTTGCGCGACATGGACGAGGCGGATTTTCTCGAGGAACTCAACGACCACCAGGACGCCCCCTTCGGCCCGGCCACGGCCTGCACCCGTCGCTATACCTTGCCCCTGGTTCGCCGCCAGTCCAGACAACTGGTGTCCGGCCGCCTGGCCCTGCTGGGCGATGCCGCACGCACGGTGCATCCCCTGGCCGGCCAGGGCCTGAACCTGGGACTGATGGACGCCGCCGCCCTGGCCGAAGTACTGACCGATTGGCAGGGTGAAGAGGATCCAGCCAGCGCGCTGGCGCGCTATGAGCGCTGGCGCCTGAGTGCCGGCACGCTGATTGCCGGCGGCATCCACGCCATCAACGAGATCACCGCCGGCAATCCGCTCGGCCGGCGCGCGGCCGCCATCGGCTTCGGGGCAGCATCCGCACTGTGGCCGCTGAGGCAACTGTTCGTCGAGCGGGCCTGCGCCCTGGACAGCGACAGCCCCCGACTGGCCAGAAGCGTACCGTGAACGTCCCCTCGCCCCTCAAGGCGGGCCTGTTCGTGCTCGCCGGTGCCATCATGATCTCGTTCGCCGCCATCTTCGCGCGGCTGACCGAGATGGCCCCGACCACCTCCGGTTTCTACCGCATGGTGTTCGGATGTCTTGCCTTTGCCGGGCTGCTGCTTTTCAGGCCCGAAATGCGCGCCGGGCTGAAGGACAACTGGTCGGGCTCGTTCCTCATCGGTGCACTGTTTGCCGCCGACATCTGGTTCTGGCACCGCGCCATCGAATACATCGGCCCGGGCCTGTCGACCCTGATGGCCAACCTCCAGGTCTTCGTGCTCACCGCCGTGGGCGTGATCTGGATGCGCGAACGGGTGGGCTGGCGCTTCGCCAGCGGCCTGGCGCTGGCCATGGGTGGTCTGTGGCTGCTGTTCGGACGCGACTGGGCCAACCTGCCGCCGGATTATCGCCTGGGCGTGGTACTGGGCGTGCTGACCGCCCTGGCCTACGCCTTCTACCTGCTGGCCCTGCGCGGTTTCCAGATCCGCCACAGCCATATCCGGCCCGAGGCTCGCCTGCTGCAATCCACGCTTTGCTGCGGCCTGGTGCTGGGTCTGGCCAACCTGCTCGAAGGCAACGATTTCGTCATCCCCACCTGGCAGGCCTTCTGGTCGCTGGTCGGGCTGGGCGTGTTCTGCCAGATGGTGGGCTGGCTGCTGATCACCCGCGGCATGC
>SKSJ01000185.1 GCA_007123055.1 Wenzhouxiangella sp.
TCAGACCTCAGACCTCAGACCTCAGACCTCAGACCTCAGACCTCAGACCTCAGACCTCAGACCTCAGACCTCAGACCTCAGACCTCAGACCTCAGACCTCAGACCTCAGACCTCAGACCTCTCCGTCTCGGTCCTTTAGCCTTTCGCCTTTAGCCTTCAGTCTTCCTAAAACTCCCGATTGACCATGCGCGTCGCCAGCCAGGCCAGTGCCTCGGTGTCGCGGTCGATACGCGCCAGGCATGCCCGGGCCTGTTCGGCCAGTTCATCGATGCGCCGATTGGCTGCATCCAGTCCGACCAGTGATAGCCAGGTGGCCTTGTTGCGGGCCTGGTCGGCGCCCTGTGGCTTGCCGATGGTTGCGGTTTCGCCCTCGACGTCGAGTACGTCGTCGCGAATCTGAAAGGCGAGTCCGATGCAGTCGGCGAAAGTGGCGAGTTCGTGACAGGCGGGGTCTTCCAGTTCCGGTGTGAGCGCGCAGGGCATCAGCACCGCCGCACGAATCAACGCACCGGTTTTCTGCCGGTACATGGTTTCGAGCGCCTCGATGTCCGGTCGGCAACCTTCATAGGCCAGGTCCAGTGCCTGGCCGCCAGCCATGCCATCGACGCCGCAGGCGTTGGCCAGTTCGGCGATGATTTCGCCGCGCGCCGCAGGGGGCTGGGTGAGCATCGGGCTGGTGCCGAGTATCTCGAAGGCAAGGGCCTGAAGGGCATCCCCGGCGAGTATGGCCAGCGCTTCGTCGTAGGCCAGGTGAAGAGTCGGTCGACCACGCCTGAGATCGTCATCATCCATCGCCGGGAGGTCGTCATGGACCAGCGAGTAGCAGTGGATGAGTTCGACCGCGCAGGCCGGTGCATCGAGCCGGTCGGGCGCGATGCCCAGCACCTCACCTGTGGCGTAGACCAGCAACGGACGCAAGCGCTTGCCGCCGTTGAATACGGCGTAGTGCAGCGCCTGGTGCAGTCGGGTGGGATGATGCCCGGGCTCGCCCAGGTGCCGCCCCAGCGCCTGCTCGACGCGGGTGACCAGATGGTCTGCCCGGCCGCTGAAGGAAGTCGGCTTGTCCGCCACTGCGCCCCTGCCCGCGATGAAAAGGTCAGTCGAAGGGCCAGAGTCGGCGCCAGAGGCTTTCGTGTTCCTCCTCGATATCGACGTCGCCGTAATTGTGACGGAGTACCTCGCGCGTGTCGGCCGCCAGTTCAGGCAGGTCGAGCCGGGTGTAGGCACGGGCCATCAGGTCCAGCGCGTTGATGTTGGCCGGTGACTGTGGGTAGGTCTCGATCACGTACTGTGCACGGTTGATTGCCGCGATATAGGCCCCGCGCCGGAAGTAATACTCACCGACCACGATCTCGTGTTCGGCCAGCACGTTTCTCAGAAATACCATGCGCTGGCGAGCATCGGCGACGTAACGGCTCTGCGGGTGACGGCGAATCAGTTCCTGGAAATCCATGAACGCCTGGCGGGCGCTGGTCTGGTCGCGGTCGACGACCTGTCCGGGGAACATCCGCCGCAGAAAGCCCATGGTTTCTTCGTAGTGCACCAGTCCCTTCAGATACCAGGCGTAGTCGACGTTGGGATGCGTGGGGTAGGTGCGGATGAAGCGGTCGAGCGTGGTGATGGCCCGTTCCGGCTGGTTGGCCTGGTAATAGGCATAGGCCATGTCGAGCTGGGACTGCTCGGCGTGACGGCCGAACGGGTAGAGTGTGGTCAGCCGTCGGTATTGCTCGATGGCCCGGCCGTAATTGCGGTTCTGCAAGGAGCGCTGGGCTTCCTCGTAGAGCACTTCGGGTCCACGGTCGTCGTCACGCTTGTCGCGGCTACAACCGGAAACGGCCAGCATCGCGACCATCAGCAGGAGGACGGAGAGGCGGATGAAAACGTTGTTGGTGAGTTGATTCGGCATAATAGGGCGAATGATACGGGAACCGGGGCCGGAGTGGGCTCCAATCGTGCCAATCAGACCGATAAGCGGACGTTAAGGCGCCCTTGCGACGACCAGTGAAACACATGAGCGAACGAATCGAGCGCGAGATCCGGATTGAACCGGATTCAGCCGGGCGGCGCCTGGATCAGGTGCTGGCCGGAGTGTGGGGCGACTTCTCGCGCAGTCGCCTGGCCGGCTGGATCAAGTCGGGCGAGATTCGCGTCGACGGACGGCAGGTCAAGCCGCGCCACGCCCTGATCGGCAACGAGGTCGTGACGCTGTCGGCCGAAATGCTGCCGCATGCCGAACTCGTCGCCCAGGAGACCGAGCTGGATATCCTCATCGAGGATCCGGAATTCCTTGTCGTCAACAAGCCGGCCGGGCTGGTCGTTCACCCCGGCTCCGGGAATGCCGACGGCACGCTGGTCAACGCCCTGCTGCATCACGATCCGGGTCTGGCCCCGTTGCCTCGCGCCGGGCTGGTGCACCGGCTCGACAAGGACACCAGCGGCTGCCTGGTCGTCGCCCGGACCACCGGTGCCCACAAGTACCTGGTCGCGGCGCTTAAAAAGCGCACCATCAAGCGGCGCTACCAGGCGCTGGTCTGGGGGCACATGGTCGCCGGCGGGGCGGTCGATCAGCCGCTGGGTCGCCACCCGGTGGATCGACGCCGCCAGGTGGTGCGTCAGGATGGCCGGCGGGCGGTCACGCATTACCGCGTCGCCCGGCGCCTGGCCGGCGGCACCCTGCTCGATGTCGAGCTCGAGACGGGTCGCACTCACCAGATTCGTGTGCACATGGCACATATCCAGCATCCCATCGTCGGGGATCCGGTCTACGGACGTCGCGGTGCGCCGGCTGGTCTCGACGAAGCGCAGCGACAGGCCTGGCAGGCGTTTCGTCGCCAGGCCCTGCACGCCTGCGCCATGACCTTTGAGCACCCGGTCAGTGGGGAAATGGTGCATGCCAGCGCCCCGTTGCCGACCGACATGCAGACCCTCATCGACCTGCTGGAAACGGATGAGACTGCTGCGTCCTGACTGGCCTGTCGCGGAGCGTGTCGCAGCCTTCTCCACGACCCGCCATGGTGGTGTCAGCGACGGCGCCTGGGCGACGCTCAACCTGGGGTTCAACAGCGGTGACGAGCCGGCGAACGTGCAGCGCAACCGGCACCTCCTGCACGCCCGGATAGCGGCCGAGCCGGCCTGGCTCGAACAGGTGCACGGCAGCGAAATCGTTCATCTCGATGACTGGCATGCTGGTATCGCCGCCGACGGCGCGTGGACCGATCGGCCCGGTCAGGTGGCCGTGGTCCTGACCGCCGACTGCCTGCCGGTGCTGCTGGCCGACGAGGCCGGCAGCGTGGCGGCGGCCGTGCACGCTGGCTGGCGCGGCCTGGCGGCCGGCATTCTGGAACGTGCCGTGTCGACCCTGCCCGTGCCCGGCGACGCGCTGCATGCATGGATCGGTCCGGCCATTTGCGGTGCCTGTTACCAGGTCGGTGCGGATGTGCGCGATGCTTTCCTGGCCGATGACCCGGCCGCGGCCGGGGCCTTTCGTCCCGATGCATCTCGCTGGCGCGCCGACCTCAAGTCCATCGCCGCCGCGCGAATGGCGCGCAAGGGCGTGCGCGTGCACGATGCCGGGCGCTGTACTTGCTGCGAGCCCGACACCTTCTACTCCCACCGCCGCGACGCGACGACCGGCAGAATGGCCAGTGTGATCTGGCTGGAGTAGGGTAGAATATTCTCCCGGATTAATTGAACTTGGACATCCGGGCATGACCTCTCTTATTTTCGTTACCGGCGGCGTGGTGTCGTCCCTGGGCAAGGGGATTGCGGCTGCATCGCTGGGCTCCATACTCGAAGCCCGGGGCTTGAGAGTCACGTTGCTCAAGCTCGATCCCTACATCAACGTTGATCCGGGCACCATGAGCCCGTTCCAGCACGGCGAGGTGTTCGTCACCGAGGACGGTGCCGAAACCGACCTCGACCTGGGCCATTACGAGCGCTACGTGCGCACCCGCATGACCCAGCGCAACAACTTCACCACCGGGCGCATCTACGCCAACGTCATCGCCAAGGAACGCCGCGGCGATTACCTCGGCTCGACCGTGCAGGTCATTCCGCACATCACCGACGAGATCAAGGATTCGGTCAACCAGGCCGTCGAGGGATACGACGTGGCCCTGATCGAGATCGGCGGCACGGTCGGCGATATCGAGTCGCTGCCGTTCCTGGAAGCCATTCGCCAGCTCGGTTTCGAGTACGGCGACCAGGCACTCTACATGCATCTGACGCTGGTGCCCTTCCTGCGCGCGGCCAACGAGATCAAGACCAAGCCGACCCAGCACTCGGTCAAGGAGCTCCGGTCCATCGGCATCCAGCCAGACGTTCTGCTATGCCGCTGCGAGCGCATGTTGTCGGACGAGGAGCGCAAGAAGATCGCGCTGTTTACCAACGTGGCGCCGGAAGCGGTCATTTCTGCCGTCGACGTCGACTCGATCTATAAGATCCCGCTGTTCTATCACCGCCAGGGTCTGGATCGCATCGTGCTCGATCGGCTGGGGCTGAAGACTTCCGCGCCCGACCTCGCCGACTGGGAGCGCGTGGTCGAGTCGCTGTCGCGGCCCGAGCACGAGGTCACCGTGGCGATGGTCGGCAAGTACGTCGAACATGCCGATGCCTACAAGTCGCTCAACGAGGCATTGATTTCCGGCGGCCTGGCCGATCGCGTCAAGGTGCGCATCAAGCCGGTCGAGTCCGAAGAGATCGAGAGCAGCGGGACCCGCATCCTCGAAGGGGTCGATGCCATTCTGGTGCCGGGAGGTTTCGGCGAGCGCGGCTTCGAAGGCAAGATCGAGGCCATCCGCTTCGCGAGAGAGCACCGCATTCCCTACCTGGGTATCTGCCTGGGCCTCCAGGCCGCCGTGGTCGAGTTTGCCCGTAACGTGTGTGGGCTGGAAAAGGCCAGCTCCACCGAGATCGATCCTGATTCCCCGCACCCGATCATCGGCCTGATCACCGAATGGCTGGACGAGAAGGGTCAGCGCGAACTCAGGGACGAGAATGCCAACCTGGGCGGCACCATGCGCCTGGGTGCCCAGCGTTGCCGGCTCGAGCCCAATACGCGGGCACGCAAGCTCTACGGCAAGGATGAGATCTTCGAGCGTCATCGTCACCGCTACGAGTTCAACAACGCCTACCGCGAGGCCGTGACCGACAACGGCATGGTGCTGTCGGGTTTCTCGGTCGACGGCATGCTGGTCGAGATGGTCGAACTGCCAGACCACCCGTGGTTCCTGGCCTGCCAGTTCCATCCCGAGTTCACCTCGACGCCGCGTGAGGGCCATCCCTTGTTCACCGGTTTCATTCGTGCCGCGCTGGCTCACCATGAAGAGGGCAAGTCCAGTGCCCGGGCGGTGGGGCAATGAGGCTTTGCGATTTCGAGGTCGGGCTGGACCGTCCACTGTTTCTGATCGCCGGACCCGATACCCTGGAATCGGAGCAGATGTGCCTGGAAGTCGCCGGTCACCTCAAGGAGGTCACCGCTCGGCTCGGCATTCCCTATATCTTCAAGGGTTCGTTCGACAAGGCCAATCGCACTTCGGTCAAAAGCTACCGCGGTCCGGGCCTGGAAGGCGGGTTGGCCATCCTGCAGGCCGTGCGCGAACAGGTTGGCGTCCCGGTGCTCACCGACGTGCATGAAGACACCCCCCTCGATGAGGTGGCCGCTGTCGTCGATGTGATCCAGACGCCGGCCTTTCTGTGCCGTCAGACCAATTTCATCCAGAACGTGGCCCGCTGCGGCAAGCCCGTCAACCTCAAGAAGGGCCAGTTCCTGTCGCCGTGGGAAATGGCAAAGGTGGTGGAGAAGGCGCGCGAGGTGGGTAACGACCAGCTCATGGTGTGTGAGCGTGGCTACATGTTCGGCTACAACAACCTGGTTGCCGACATGCGGTCGCTGGCCATCATGCGCGAGACCGGCTGCCCGGTCGTATTCGACGCCACTCACTCGGTGCAGTTGCCGGGCGGGCAGGGCGAATCCTCCGGGGGTGCCCGTGAATTCATTCCCGTGCTGGCCCGCGCCGCCGCCGGCGTCGGCGTGGCCGGCATCTTCTGCGAAACCCACCCGGAACCGGAAAAAGCCCTGTGCGACGGCCCCAACTCCATGCGCCTGTCGGAGATGGAAGCGCTGCTCGAGACCCTGGTCGCCATCGATCAGGCGGTCAAGGCTATCGGGGCGCCGGATTGAA
>SKSJ01000163.1 GCA_007123055.1 Wenzhouxiangella sp.
CACCCAAAATTGACCCACTAGCCCCCCGGATTTGCATCGAATTTTAACCCACGTACAACCCTTCCCTGCCAACGAATTTTGCAGGGGTATCGAGGAGTGATAAACGTGGCATTAGTCAGCGTAATCCGGCGTTGGCATCTTCGCGATGGCACGTCCATCCGCTAGATCGCCAGGCGAACCGGCCTATCGAGAAATACAGTTCGCAAATACCTGTCCAATGAAGAGTTGGAGCCGAGCTATCCGGCTCGTAGGAGCCCCAGCAAGCTCGATGATTACGGCAAGACCCTGACCAGTTGGCCGTTCCGCGAGTCCCGGCGGCACCGCAAGCAGCGCCGAACGGTCAAGCGGTTGTATCGGGATCTGGTCGAACTGGGTTATACCGGCTCCTATGACCGGGTTGCGGCCTTTGCCCGCCAATGGCGCCAGGGGCAGCAGGAAGCCAGGCATCTTGCCGGCAAACAGGCCTACGTGCCGCTGCAATTTGCCCCCGGCGAGGCTTTCCAGTTCGACTGGAGCGAGGACTGGGTCAGAATCAACGGTGTCAGCACCAAGCTCCAGATTGCCCATTTCAAGCTGAGCTTCAGTCGCGCTTTTTTCATGCGCGCCTATCTGACGCAGTCCCACGAGATGCTCTTTGACGCCCACCACCACGCCTTCAGTGCCTTCGGTGGTGTCCCCGAGCGCGGCATTTACGACAACATGAAGACGGCGGTGGACAAGATCGGCCGGGGCAAGCAGCACCAGGTGAACAAGCGCTTCTACGCCATGGTCGGGCATTACCTGTTTGAGCCGGCGCCCTGCGCAACGGCGCGCCGTTTACACAACTGCCGGAGAGCTTTCGGCGCCTGCAAAGCCGGTTGCTCAAGCGCCCCGGTGGCGACCGCGAGATGGTCGGTATCCTGGCGCTTGTGCTGTTGCACGATGAGCAGCTCGTGGAACAGGCCATCGTCCAGGCGCTGGAAATCGGTGAAGCCTCCAAGGACCACGTCCTGAACTGCCTCAGTCGCCTGGAGCAACCGCGGCGGCCGCAACCCCTGCACACCCCGCCGGCGCTGAAGCTGATCAACGAGCCGCAGGCCAATACGGCCCGCTACGACATACTGAGGAGCGCCCATCATGAAGGCTGACGCCATGATCACCACCTTGAAAACCCTGAAGCTGCACGGGATGGCCGATGCCGTAACTACCCTGGCAGGCCAATCCTCACCCCCCCTGCCAGCAGGCGCTCCCGATACTGGAGATACTGCTCAAGGCAGAAGCCTCGGAGCGCGACGTGCGCTCGATGAACTACCAGATGAAGGCTGCCAAGTTCCCGGCCTACCGGGATCTGGCCGGCTTCGACTTCAACCAGAGCGCGGTCGACGAAACCCTGGCGCGCGCCCTGCATCGTTGCGAGTTCCTTGAGGATGCCCACAACATCGTGCTCATCGGCGAGCCGGGGACCGGCAAAACGCACCTGGCCACAGCAATCGGCATCCAGGCCATCCAGCATCACCGGTTGCGGGTACGCTTCCTGTCCACGGTCGAGCCGGTCAACGCGCTGGAACAGGAGAAGCAAGCCGGGCAACAGGGCGGCTGGCCAACCGACTGATCCATACCGATCTGGTCATGCTCGATGAACTGGGCTACCTGCCTTTCAGTCAGGCCGGCGGCGCCTTGCTTTTCCACCTGATCAGCAAGCTTTACGAGCGCACCAGCATCATGATCACGACCAATCTGCGCTTCAGCGAATGGTCGAGCGTATTTGGCGATGAGAAGATGGCCACGGCCCTGTTGGACCGGCTGACCCATCACTGCCACATTCTGGAGACCGGCAACGAGAGTTACCGGCTGAAACACTCAACAACGAATCAGGAGGGAAGCGAGGCACGCAAGAAACCGAAATCTGGGCCATGATCTGGCAACAACGGGCGGGGCAATTTTAGATGCAAATCCCGGGTCAGTTTTAAGTGCAAATCAACACTATACCCTGGGCATCGGCCGACCGGCTCACGTTCTCACTCCGTCGGCCACGGTTCGCCGAGTGGTCAACATGACCGCCATCGCCGTGGTCGAGGCCCAGCAGTACGAGCGGCGCAAACAAGAGACAGGCCGACTGTTCGACTGAGCGTGCATTTCGCCGGCTACCTCAAGGGTGCCAGGATGATCCCGTTGACGACAGGTTGATTTGTTCACAAGACTTGCTCAGCCTCGTTGGGTTCGCACCGCTGTCCCGATAACCCGCCGAAGTTGACGCCGCATCGTCGTTGCGTGTGCTTGCGTACAGACAGCCACTGAGCCAAGCCACAAGATGGGCGCCTGTTGCAGCTTGCAAAGGAATGTCCCGTAATGTACCGATCCGGCTTGATCCTCTCCGGAGTCACCAGACTTCAGCATGGCAGTGGCGCGGGATGGATGCGCCTGGAACTGGCTTTCTGGATTCTGGGCATCGCGTTGATCACCACTTACCTTGCAGCAACCGCCGCGCTGGAGAATCAACGCACTCAGGGCATCGAGCTGTTTGCCGAGGCGCGGGCAACGGCCATGCTCGCTGGCCCGGTGGCCAACCGCCCCGCCACCAATGCGTCTGCGCGGCTTCAGGACAGGCAAGCCGGTGTACCCACACCCATAGGCGCAGGCGCTATCGAAACGCCGCCCCTGCCGATTGCGGTGTTGCGCATGGATCGAGTCGGATTGGAGGTGCCGATTTACCCGGACATCAGCGAACTGAACCTGAGCCGTGGTGCTGGCTGGATCGGCGGAACTGCCGCGCCCAACACGGGCGGCAACGTGGCGGTTGCGGCCCATCGTGATCGCTACTTTCGACCGCTGAAGGACGTCAAGGTCGGTGATATCCTCGAGCTGGAGAGTCTTTCCGGTCGCGGTGAGTTTCGCGTGTCCAGAATTGTCATTGTCGACCCGGCCGAAGTCTCGGTACTCGATGACACCACGGTGCCCACTGTCACTCTGGTCACCTGCTACCCCTTTTATTTCATCGGCAATGCGCCGCGTCGCTACATCGTGCAGGCCATTGCCGTTGATCAATCCGGGGAGGTGTCCTCTTCGGACGCCATCCTCACCGCTCTACCATCAGGAGAAACACCATGAATACCCGTTTGAATGTACTGGCCATGACATCGGCAGCCTTGCTGCTGGCTCTGGCGTGGACTGGCAACTCAATGGCCCAGCAGGATGCACCTACGATGCCGGCCCCGAAACTGGATCGGGTCAGTTGTACGGAAGTTGATTGGCATCAGGATATGAAGCGTGACTATCCCTGGGTTGCCAACGCCTGCCATGAAGCCATCGTCGTCGATGGGCAGAAGTGGGCCCGCTTCGAGGCGGTTTTCCAGACACTGAATCGAGATGGATCGATTACCTCGACTTTCAGGAATGATCTTGGCCGCTCACTGGGCAACGTTACCCTGAAGCCGGGTCCGGATCAGCGCGTATTGCTGGACGGTCGCCCCACGCGATTCTCGAATCTGCAACGCGGCCAGGTGCTGAACTTCTACGCACCGGAAGGCATGTACGCTTTTACCACTGCACCCGGCGTTCCGGCTACCGAAGTAGTCCAGATTGTAGAGCCGGCACCGGTTTCACAACCGCCACGACAACTGGCCCAAGCGGAACCGACAACGACGACTCGACCTGCCACCCTGCCGGCGACCGCAGGTCTACTACCGATCATGGTTTTGGGCGGACTGTTGTCGCTGTTGGGTGGAATCAGTCTGACCATGCGTCGGTGCTTAACCGGCAGGAATGGTCGATAATCAGTTCTGCCACTGACTGGCAAGTTGGAAAAGGACATGGACGCTGATGCGCCCATGTTCTTTTGCGCGGCTCGCCGAAGTCACACGGGGTCATCCCGCAAAGCCCTGTCGCGCCCGCGCAGAGCTATTCAGCGGTTCCCTAACGAACACTGTCCGATTGCAGACCAATCGAGCAAGTGTGCGTTAGCGCACAGACGAAAGTTTCCATTGCTTGCTAGGCTGATCGATCTGCCAGGCTGAATATGCCAGGAAAAAGTGCATGTCTGATCAAATGTCCGATCGTCAAGCGTACGTTCACGGCCCTCGGTGGCATTCCCAAGATCTGGATGAGTGGGAGAACGAAGGCGGCAGCGTATTTGAGTTGATTACGGCAGAGTACTCCAATAATCACCAGAGCAGGGTTTGTTCCGAATCCGGTTCCGTGCTGCTCGATTCGTTGCCCACAGCTATTCTGATCACCGATCTCGACGGCAACATCGTCTATAGCAATCCAGCCTGCCAGAAGTTGTATGCCGCTTCGGCGTCGGAACTGCTTGGCACCCACTGGTGCCAGGCCATCGATGCGCGGGATCGGGTGACCATTCCTGCCCGTTGGCAGGAAGCCGGCAACGGCCGAGATCCCTTGACTTTCGAGTTGCAGATGGTGACCCCCTCGGGAAAGCGAATCTGGACACGACACAGTATTGCCCGTCTTGCGCCGGCGGTCGACATGCGTATCCACACCATCGAAGACATCACCGCGATCAAGTCCTCGGAGCAGGCGGTGGAGACTGCCACGGAAGCACTGTCTAGAGAACGGGAACGCGCCCGGGTTACGCTGGAATGTATCGGCGATGCGGTCGTCAGTACCGATGCCACAGGCCAGGTGACCTACCTGAATGCCGTGGCCGAAGAGCTTACCGGCTGGCCCCGCGAAGCTGCTTGCGGTCAGCCGTTCAGCGCGGTGTTCAGGGTGGTCTATGCGGATAGCGGTCTACCCGTGCACAATCTGGCTGATCGGGCCATGAAGAGGCTGGAAATCGTGCAGATGCCGCCAAACTGCCAGCTGCTGAGGCGGGACGGCAGCAAGCTGCTTATCGAGGATTCCGCCGCACCCATCATCGACGCAGACGGTCGGCTTGCCGGCGCGGTCGTGGTGTTTCGTGACCGCAAGATGTCCAGGCAGAGCGTGGCGAAGATGACTTACCTGGCCCGCCACGATGCCCTGACTGGCATGCCCAATCGGGCGGTGTTTTCCGAACGGTTCGATCAGGCCGTCCATCTGGCCAGGCGGCATCAGAATCAAGTGGGAGTGCTGTTCATCGACCTCGATAATTTCAAGCAGGTAAACGATAACCTGGGGCACAAGGTGGGCGACCGGCTTTTGAAAGATCTGTCCCGGAGACTGACCTCCTGCGTGCGCAGCACCGACCTTGTCTGCCGCTATGGTGGCGACGAGTTCGTTGTGCTGCTCACTGAAATCAGGCACCCCGAAGATGCAGGCAGAATTGCCACGAAGATGCAGATGGCCGCAGCCAGGCTTTTCCATGTTCATCGCCATCCGGTAAGCCTGGAGTTGAGTGTTGGAATCAGTCTCTATCCCAAAGATGGCGCCAGTATGAAGTTACTGGTGCACCGGGCGGACGTCGCGATGTATAACGCCAAGCTCGGTGGTGGAAGGCGATACTGCTTCTATGAGGCCGGCATGCAACGACCCATGGCTGGGTCTCGCTTTGACAAAGTAGCCAATGTGTCCAAGCGCACAGACCGCCTTGGATGATCCGGGTGAAGATTCCATCCAATGCTCTCTTTCCTCGACTACCTTCGTGGCGAGATCAAACCCGGCGCCGGCCTTGACATGCCTGCCATTTCCGTCATCACTGTGGATATACGATCATGAAAGTTTTCACAAGGATTTTTGCATTATTTGCCGTGGCCCTGATGCTGGCTGTTCTTGCCGGCTGCGCCGGAACAGATACCCGTTCATCAACCGGCGAGTACCTTGACGATACAGCCATCACTGCCCGGGTCAAGGCGGCCATTTTCAACCATCCCGATCTGCGCTCATCCGAGATCAACGTCGAAACGTACAGGAATGTCGTCCAGTTGAGCGGCTTTGTCAGTTCTCAGGCCGAGATTGATGCCGCGGTTGATCTGACCCGGACCATCGCTGGAGTGCAGTCGGTAAAGAACGATATGCGGCTGCGCTGAGTTGGAATCATTTGGAGAATCAGTCATGAACAAGAACCAGATCAAGGGTAGTTCGAAGGAACTCGCCGGAAAGCTTCGGGAAACCACCGGGAAGGCCGTTGGCA
>SKSJ01000153.1 GCA_007123055.1 Wenzhouxiangella sp.
CACCTGCTCTGGCGCAATTTCTTCGACCCTTACTCCCGCGAGTACGCCAACGGCAACAGCCGCTTCGACCTCATCGATTTGCTGCGCATGACGCGCGCACTGAGGCCGAAGGGCATCGAGTGGCCCGACTATGACGACGGCCGACCCAGCTTCCGGCTCGAGGACATCGCCGCGGCCAACGGCATGGACACGACCAATGCCCATGATGCACTCGCCGATGTCGAGGCCACCATTGCCGTCGCCGGGCTGGTGCGCAGCCACAACCCGAAGCTGTGGCAATGGGCGCTGGGACTGCGCCGGAAACATGTCGTGGCCGAACTCCTTCACAAGGGGCGGCCCCTGGTGCACACCTCGTCGCGATACCCGGCGCAACCCGGCTGCAACACGGCCGCCGTCCTTCCGCTGTGTCCCCATCCACAGATAGGCAGCCAGTGGCTGGTGTGGAACCTGGACGTGGATCCGACGCCATTCCTCGACTTCGACGAAGAAATGCTCGCAGACCTCTACTGGACACCAAGCGCCGACCTCCCGGAGGACCTGGAGCGTGTCCCGGTCAAGCTGGTGCGTACCAATCGATGTCCGATGATCTCACCACTGGGCGTTCTCGACACCGAGTCCTCGCAACGGCTCGAGATCGATCACGCCCGCCTCAAGGCCCACACACGCCTGATCGAACGACAACCGGACTTCGTCGCTCGCCTGGCTGCAATATTCGCTTCACCGCGCGAGTTTCCCGACAACGACCCGGAGCTCGACCTGTACGGCGGGTTCCCACCGCCCGGCGATCAACGCATGTTTCCTCGAATCCGCAACATGTCGGCCGAGGAGCTCGCTGACCTGGACACACCGTTCACCGATGAGCGGCTCAACGAGTTGCTGTTTCGCTACCGAGCCCGGCTCTGGCCGGACTCACTGGATGCCGACGAGCAAGCGCGGTGGGCGGACTACCGACGCCGTCGACTGATTGATGACCCGGAACTGGGCAGCATCCGGTGGGCCGAGTACCGGGAACTGCTCGAGAAAATGGGCGCCGAATTCCCGCATCATGCGGAACTGCTGGCCGATCTGGCCGCGTGGCCGGAGCGGATTGGCCTGCAACAATTGGCTGAAACCATAAATCAGTCACTTGGAGCACATTCATGAAGCACTATCTTCGAATGTTATGCACAAACGCTTGATTCGCGCCTTGACAGAAAATTCACGCCGGCGCGAGCCGAAAAATGCGTCAAGTCACTCACAAGCCACTGATATATAACGTCTTTTATAACTGGCCAAAATCTATACAATCTGCTCGATCGTTGCTGTGACGGTTCGGTGACAATGTTTGCCCACAAACTTATCCACAGCTTGTGTGGATAAACACCGCAAGCCCCCGAAAACCGGGCGATAACGTGACCCGGGTCTCAAGCCGCCAGCCCGCTGAGCGTCAACTGCATCGACTCTTCCGGACTTGACACCCTCCCGCCGTCGGGACCGTCATCCCGCGACTCGGCCAGTGCCCGCCTGAGCAGACGATCGCTGCGCGGGGAAACGAATTCCACCACGCTGCCGTCCTCGAAATGAAGCATCATCACCACCGGCGGTTCACCGTTCCGACCCGGGCGGGCAATCACGCCGCTGATCCGCTTGCCAACGATCTCCTGCCTGAACTGGCGGCTGTTCCTGTGCGTTTTCGTGGAAGTGCTCATGCTCCGTTCCTCCTCGGGTTCTGTTCGGTACGGTGCCATTCCAGCACGGCATTTTCTCAAAACCTGAGAAGAAATTTCTCAAACTTCACCGGGTGGATTGATTACCGGTTGCGGGGAGGGTTTGCCGATTCGCCGGAACCGGCTGATTTCTAAACTGTTGCCAACGTCGGGCGATCGGCCCGGCGGATCATCGACAAACATTTCAGCAATGCAACAAGAAGGAGACTCATCATGAAAATGTTTCAGTCCATCATCGCCGCCCTGTTCCTGTCGCTGGCCGTTGTCCAGACCGGCCTGGCCGAAGACCTGTCGGTCGACGTCAATACCGCCAGCGTCGAAGAGTTGGCCGAAGCACTGCACGGCGTGGGCATGGCAAAGGCCCGCGCCATCGTCGAGTACCGTGATGAAAACGGTGCTTTCGAGCACATTGACGAGCTGGTCAACGTCCGCGGCATCGGCCTGCGCACCGTCGACCGCAATCGTGATCGCATCGAACTGCCCGAAACGCCGGCGGGACAGTAAGTAGCGTTGCGCCGCGATCGAACCTCCCCGCCCGGATTCGGGCGGGGAGGTTTCTGGTTACCGCATTGGCAACCGTGAACTGAAGGCATGGGCCAGGGTGGAGCGATCGGTATGTTCGAGTTCGCCGCCCAGCGGCACGCCCTGGGCCAGGCGTGAGGTTCGGATGCCGCGGTGCTCGGCCATTTCGCGCAGGTAGTGGGCGGTGGCCTCGCCTTCCACCGTGGTGTTGGTGGCAATGATGATCTCGGTTACCCCCTCCTCGTCGAGCCGGTGTGCAAGCAAATCCAGGCCGAGATCCTGCGGACCGATGCCGTCAAGCGGCGACAGACGCCCCAGCAGCACGAAATAGCGCCCGTCGAATCCCGTTGCCGCCTCGATCGCCAGCACATCGGCCGGACTTTCCACCACACACAATACCTCGCTGGAGCGCTTGTCGCTGGTGCAGATACGGCAGGTTTCGTCGGCGGTGAAATTGCGGCAGCGGCTGCAACGGCGGATATCACGCATGGCAGTGGCCAGGGTCTCGGCCAATCGACGGCCACCCTCGCGATCGCGCTCGAGCAAATGCAGCGCCATGCGCTGGGCCGAGCGTGCACCGACGCCCGGCAGGCAACGCAGGGCATCGAGCAACTGGTCGAAGGGGTCGTGGCTCACCGCCGGTAAGGAACAGGAAGGAAGCCGCGTCAGGGCAGCGTGAAACCGGGAGGCATGGGCATGCCGCCGGTCAGGCCGCTCATCTTCTCCTGCATCATTTCCTGGACTCGGTTGACCGCGTCGTTGACGGCTGCAGCCACCAAGTCCTCGATCATTTCACGATCATCGCCCACGTCCGGATCGATGACTACCCGGCGCACTTCGTGGCGCCCGTTCATCACGACCTTGACCAGCCCGCCGCCGGCCTCTCCGGTCACTTCCTGGCCGGCCATCTCTTCCTGGGCCTTTTTCAGGTTCTCCTGCATTTTCTGGGCCTGCTGCATCAGCTGCCCGATATTGCCTTTCATCTCGTCAATGACTCCGTGTATTCAGGGGACGAATCGACTCGCGCACGATCTCGGCATCGAATCGCTCGACCAGTCGCCGCACGACCGGATCATTCTCGATGGCCGACTCGGCCTCGGCACGGCTACGCTCGACCGCACTACGTTCGAGTTCTGCCGGAGTGGCCAGTTCCTCGCTCTCTGCCGGTTGAATGACAACACGCACTGCCTTGCCCAGCCACTCACCCAGCGCCTTTTCCAGCGCACCGCGAAATCGCTCGGACATCATGATCAGGTCATCCGGCGCCGCCGTAAATATGATCTGGGGGCCATCGATATTCCGGACAACCATCAGACCGGCTACGGTACGGAAGGAATCACTCAGGGGCAGCTTTTTCAGAACCCGTGGCCAATTCTCCGCCGTCAGTTCACGCTCATGACCCGGCCGTGATGACGGCTCGACCGAGGCCGACCCCGGGGAATTCACTGCGGAAGCACCCGCGCTGGCCGGTGAAGCCGGGCGGGCCCCACCCTGGGCGCCGGATGTCGGTTGCATTTCCTCACTTTCTACCGGACGAAACGCGAACATGCGCAGCACCGTCATCTCGCAGCCGCTGCGATCACTCGGCGCAAGCGCCAGGTCGCGACGGCCGGTCACGGCAATCTGGTAGTAAAGCTGGATGTCCTCGGGATCGAGCTTGCCGGCCAGCTCGATCAGCTCTTCCCAGTCGGCCCGGCTGTCATCACGATAATCACGCAACTGCTGGATCAGTGCGATACGGTGCAGGGTCTCGGCCAGGTCGGACAGCAGCTGGCCGAGGTCGCGGGCCTGGGCAAACACCTCACCGACCGCCGCGATGGCCGCCCCCGCATCATCATCGAGCAGCGCCTGAATGATGGCGTGCACGTGCCGCTGCTCGACGCTGCCGAGCATTTCACGCACCTCGGCCTCCGCGAGCCGCTGGCCACCGGCCAGCGCCTGGTCGAGCAGGCTCAGCCCATCACGCATACTGCCGTCGGCAGCCCGGGCCAGTAATTCCAGGGCACCCTCCTCGGCTTCGATATTCTCGTCGCTCAGGATCTTGTGCATCTGGCCACCGATTTCCTCGGTCGACAGCCGCCTGAGGTTGAACTGCAGGCACCGCGAGAGAATGGTGACCGGAATCTGCTGCGGATCGGTGGTCGCGAGCACGAACTTGACGTGCTCGGGGGGCTCCTCGAGGGTCTTCAGCAAGGCATTGAAGCTGTGGCGCGAGAGCATGTGCACCTCGTCGATCAGGTACACCTTGTAACGTCCGCGCGTCGGCGCGTACTGGACGTTGTCGAGAATCTCCCGGGTATCGTCGACCTTGGTTCGTGAAGCCGCGTCGATCTCGAGCAGGTCGACAAACCGCCCTTCGTCGATGGCCACGCAGTTCTCGCACACGCCGCACGGCTGGGCCGTCACCCCCTCGGCACAGTTGAGCGACTTGGCCAGGATTCGCGCGATGGTCGTCTTGCCCACCCCGCGGGTACCGGTAAACAGAAACGCGTGGTGTACGCGTCCTTCGGCCAGGCCGTTGCCCAGCACCTTGACCACGTGCGACTGCCCGACCAGTTCGGAGAAATTCCGCGGCCGCCACTTTCTTGCAAGAACCTGATAACTCACTAAAAAAACCTGCTTGCGAGGTGGGCCAGAAATGTTACAAACCGACTCCGGGGCATCCCGCAGTCGGCACCGTCCGAGTTTACACGATACCGCCCGTCCATCAGCGCACCGCCGGCCACAGGACGAAAGACCGCCGGGCACAACCGAATGGTTCGGCCCCACCACCAACTTCGGGGTGCAACAATTCTTGAAGTCACGTTACAATAGTCGGCTTGCAAGATTCGGCTGTCACCATGCAGCCGCGCAGGCTCGCCCTTGAGTAGGCTGATGGGCTGGAGCCGATAGACAATATGTAGCCAGGTTTATGGAGAGGTGCCGGAGCGGTCGAACGGGCTCGGCTGAAGAATGCGACCGGCACTTCTTTCTGACCGCAAGCGGTCAGAAAACCGCTCCGATCTCATGATTGGGGCAGGCTCGCCCTCGAGTAGACTGATGGGCTGAAGCCGATAGACAATATGTAGCCAGGTTTATGGAGAGGTGCCGGAGCGGTCGAACGGGCTCGCCTGGAAAGTGAGTGTACGGTAACCCCGTACCGAGGGTTCGAATCCCTCCCTCTCCGCCATCAAGCAAAAAGCCCGCCCTTGTGGCGGGCTTTTATGAATCAGCGAAGCTGACGACCCGGGACCTCCCTGACGCTACGGCATGCTTCCCGGTGCGAGGTCCCGGATAACGCCTTCGACGTTTCCGGGACGACTTGAACATTCCGGATCCGCAGGACCGCCCGATCGACAAGACCCGAACAACCTCCGATAATTGGAGGCAACAATCAGAATACGGAGAGGTGGCAGAGCGGTTGAATGCACCGGTCTTGAAAACCGGCAAGGGCTAGCGCCCTTCGAGGGTTCGAATCCCTCCCTCTCCGCCATCATCAAAGAACCCGCCCTCGTGGCGGGTTTTTTAATGATCGTGGTGAGGGGAACCACGGATGAGAACCCCGGTTCGAACCGAACCGCGCGTAGCGCGGTGAGCTCGCTGGAGCGCAGCGACAGCCCGAAGGGCAAGCCCGCTTTAGCGGGCGCAGCAATCCCTCCCTCTCCGCCATCCCCTGCTAAACTCCCACATTCCCTCCAGCCCGTTAATCAAGGGGACAACGTGGCCACTCTCTTTTCGACACCCTTCATGCACTCGTCCCTGCGCATGGCACTGATGCTGGCCAGCATACTGCTCCTCCCGACCGCCCTGCCAGCCTCAACACTGCTGGTCTTCGAC
>SKSJ01000214.1 GCA_007123055.1 Wenzhouxiangella sp.
CCGGGCACCACGAACTGCGCATGCGCCTGGTCGGCGGCCTGTTGCTGATCGAGCGGGCGGTCGCGCACATCGGCAATCGACAACCCGGCGATCAGCACCAGCGCCTCGGCCAGTGCACCGCGCTCGGCCGCCTCGATGAGCATGCGACCATGGCGGGCGTCGACCGGCAGGCGGGCCAGCTGGCGGCCGAGCTTCGTGATGCGGCGGTCCTCGTCGACGGCCTGCAACTCGACCAGGCTTTGCCAGGCCTCGCCGATCAGGCGCCTGGGTGGCGCGTCGACAAACGGAAAATCCTCCGGGTCACCCAGCCCGAGCGCCAGCATTTCCAGCAGCACACCAACCAGCCCGGCGCGCTGGATCTCCGGCTCGGTGAACTCCGGTCGTGCGTCGAAATCAGCCTCATCGAACAGGCGGATACAGGTGCCGGGACCGACACGACCGCAGCGCCCGGCACGCTGGTTGCAGGAAGCCTGCGAGACCGGCTCGACCGGCAGGCGCAGCACGCGCGAATGCGCGGCGTAGCGCGAGATACGTGCCAGGCCGGAATCGATCACGAAGCGAATGCCCGGCACGGTCAGCGAGGTTTCGGCGACATTGGTCGCCAGCACGATGCGCCGCCCTGTTCCGGTCTTGAAGATCCGATCCTGCTGCCCGGCCGGCAGCCGGGCATAGAGCGGCAACACCTCGGTATGCGACAGGTTTGCGCGTTTCAAGGCGCGCGAGACCTGAAAGATCTCGCGCTCCCCGGGCAGGAAGACCAGGATGTCGCCGCGCGAATCGATGCGGCTGACGCTATCGACCGCGCGCCGCACCTGTCGCGGCAGATCCTCACCCTCCACCGGCTCCTGGTAGCGCACCTCGACCGGATAGCCACGCCCTTCCACCGTGATCACCGGCGCATCGTCGAAATGTTCGGCGAAACGCGCGGTGTCGATGGTGGCCGAGGTGATGATGATCTTCAGATCCGGACGGCGCCTGGTCAGCCGCTTGAGGTAGCCGAGCAGGAAGTCGATATTGAGGCTGCGTTCGTGCGCCTCGTCGATGATCAGTGTGTCGTAGCCATCGAGCAGCCGGTCGCGGTGCACCTCGGCCAGCAGGATGCCGTCGGTCATGAACTTGATGTAGCTGTCGGCCGAGACCCGGTCGGTAAAGCGGACCTGGAAGCCCACCGTCTGCCCGAGTTCGCTGCCCAGCTCCTCGGCCACGCGCCGGGCCACCGAGCGCGCGGCGATGCGCCGCGGCTGGGTACAGCCGATCAGCCCGCGTGCGCCGCGCCCCGCCTGCAGGCACAGTTTCGGCAGCTGGGTGGACTTGCCCGACCCGGTCTCGCCGGCCACGATCACCACCTGGTGATCGCGGATCGCATCGACGATGGTCTCGGCATGTGCCGAGATCGGCAGGTCCGGCGGCTCGCCGGTATCGGGCCGGTTATCCCGGCGCGCCTGATGTTGCGCCTGCGACCGGGCCAGCCGCTGCTCGTAGCCGGCCAGCAGCTTTTCGCGCTTGTCGTCCGGCCCACGAAAACGCGCCAGCTGGTTGTGCCGGCGCTTGAGCCAGGCGATATCGCGCTGCATCACCTCAGTCGGGTCGAAGGTCGGAAGCTTGCTCATGGGGGCGTATTGTCGCCTCTTGGGGTGTGGCGGTGGAACGGGTGGTGTCGGAAAATCCGGGCTCTACGCGGTGTACGCCTCCTGCGATTGGTTCATGCAATGGGGGCTTTCTGGTGCCGACACAATCGAGTCGTTGCCGCTCGGCGCCATTCGTCTATCACCGAACCAAGGAAAATACTGAAAGTGCGGATGGACTTGGTGGCATTTTCCGCACCGCTTCAAGCCCGGATTCTCCCGACACCACCCGTTCTGAAAGGTGGGTAGGTTTTTTCCTTCTCCCATGCCACTTGGCGGGTGCGGTGCCTATCGAGGAATGTGGGGCGCGGACGGGATTACATGCCTGGCCGCACTATGAAGCGAGCACAACGCCTGGTACGACGATCAGCCAGATCAGCCACCAAGGTCTTTCGAACGGCACCAAAAAGCCCCCCCAAGCGAAAACAACCCCCAGGCGCGTCCGCCCCGCATTCCTCGACAGGCACCGCACCCGCCACCCCCTCTCCCCTCTCGGTGCTAGGCTATGGCGCTGAGTTCCCCGACGGCACCAACCCATGAATTTCAAGAGCGACAACGAAGCACCGGTCCATCCGGCGATCATGGAGGCCCTCGTCAAGGCCAACAAGGGATATGCCACGGCCTATTCCGAGGACCGCTACAGCCGGGCGCTCGATGACCGCTTCTCCGAGGTGTTCGACAAGGAGTGCCGCGTGCTGCCGATTGCCACCGGCACGGCAGCCAATTCCATCGCGATTGCCGAAATCAGCCCGCCGTGGGGCGCGGTGATGTGCCACCAGCTCGCCCACATCCACAACGACGAAGGCGGCGCCCCGGAGTTCTACTCCAGCGGCGTCAAACTTGTGCCGCTCAATGGCCATCATGGCCGACTCGAGGCCCAGGCACTGGCCGAAGCCATCGACTCGGCGGGTCGCCACGGCGTGCACAACGTCAAGCCCAGCCTGGTATCCATCACCCAGGCCACCGAGTGCGGCACCGTCTACCGGCCCGCCGAAATCCGGGGCATCGCCGAGATCACGCACGAGCGCGGCCTGTCATTGCACATGGACGGCGCGCGCTTCGCCAATGCCGTGGCCTGGCTGGACTGCCATCCGGCCGAGATCACCTGGAAGGCCGGCGTGGACGTGCTCTCCTTCGGTGTCACGAAAAACGGTGCGATGGCCGCCGAGGCCATCGTCGTATTCGGCCATCCCGAGTGGCTGGAAGGCATGGAAAGGCGACGCAAGCGCGGCGGCCACCTGCTGTCGAAGATGCGCTATGTCTCCGCCCAGTTACTGGCCATGCTCGAAGACGACCTTTGGCTGCAACTGGCTGCCGACGCCAATGCCCGTGCCCGGCAACTGGCCCAGGGCATTACCCAGAGCCCCAACGCCGCACTGGAATGGCCGGTCGAGGCCAACGAGGTGTTCATGCGCGCCGAACCCGAACGACTGCAATCACTCAAGGACCAGGGTTTCGAATTCCATATCTGGCCCGGCCATGACGACCTGGCCAGGCTGGTGTGTTCATTCGCGACCTTCGAGACCGAGGTCGATCAATTGATCGCCCGGCTGAGCGCTACCTGATTGGTCGGCGGCGGATCAGTCGCGGCCGAACAGGTGGTCGACAATCTCTTCGGCGTAGTCCATGCCACGCTCCGACAAGCGCTCGCAGAAGCGTCGTGCATAGGCCGGCGGCTCGTAGACCACCTTCAGCCGCCCGGTCGCGTGGGTCGTGTAGCGAATCATGCGAAAGTCATCGCGCGGCAAGTCAACCGTGTGCCAGGATTCCAGCGGACGCCGGCGGATCTGTAGCCGGCCACCGCCGTCAAGCCGGGCCTGCCAGGGTTCGGCGTCGGGCTGCGCGACCGCCGTCAGGTCCACAACGCCGCTCCCCCGCCATTCCGGGTCACTTCGGAATCTTGTGCCCCCGGCATAGACGCTGACGCGGGTCTCGGGTCGTCCCGGCGTGGTGACACCGCCAACCGCCCGGCAATAGCGGTCGGCCCAGCCCGGCGGGACCAATTGGATACGCAGATCGCCGGTAACGACCTCGCCGGGTTCATCCCATGAGCCATATCCCGATCGCACCCAAATGCCGGGGCCATCGGCAACCGAGACCTTGATGACCTGCTGCTCCTGAAAGTGGTTTCGCTCAAGCCCAAGAAAGCGCGTTCTGTCCGGGCCGACTTCGACTTCCAGCCGATCACCGGTAGCCACGGGAGATTCCACGTATACCTGATCGGTCGCGGCGCTGACGACCCGCACGTCCACCACTTCTCCAGTCGACGACCATGCCGCCGAGCAGATCGTCAGGCTGAAGGCCAGGATGGTGACAGTAAATTTGTTCATGGGCTTGCATTTCGCGTCAGCTTCAAGCCTCTCGACCGACGCTGCCTCCAAGGGTTCCCCGGTGCCCGACATCATTTTCCGCCGACATGCTTGCCGCCGGTCCATCCGCCCTCGCTCAACCGCGTCTCGCCCAGTTCGCGTGGCACATCTTCCAGATCGGTGGCCATGGAATCATTCCAGCGATTGAGAAAGCCGTAAAGACAAACCGCCGCCAGGATCTCCACGATCTGTTCCTCGCTCCAGTGTGCCTTGAGCGGCTTCATGACTTCTTCATCAACGCCATTGGGCACGCTGCCGGCAGCCAGCGCGAAATCCAGTGCGGCGCGCTCGGCCTCGGAATAATGCTCGCTGCTCTGGTATTCCCACAATGCATCGAGCTTTTCCTGCGACAACCCGCTGATGCCGGCCGCAACCAGGGAATGCGCCTCGCAGTACTGGCAGCCGGCCGCGCGGCTGGCGAAATGGGCCAGCAGGCGCTTGAAGGCCGGATCGACACTGCCCCGCGGATCCATCACCGCTTCGGTCAGGGCACCGAAGGCCTGTACGATGGCCGGTCGGCGCTGCATGGTCAAAAGGCTGTTGGGCACGAAGCCGAGAATCTCCTCGAATTGCCGGAATGTCTCGGCCAGTTCAGGCGTACTCTCCGGCGGAAGGGGATCGAGATGGGCCATTGGGGGCTCCTTGTGTGTCGGGCATTCGGGATGAATTACAGGATGCCACATGCTGAGGCCTGTGGGTCCGTGCGTCCGTGCGTCAGTAGGCCGTGCAGATCGCCCACGGACGTACCTACGCATCAATGTGCCTTTTCCCCAACACCAATGTCATCCCGGAATCGGCGACAGCCGATATCCGGGATCTCGCACGCTGGTGCCCAGCACGGCGGCCGTGCAAATCCCGAGCGTGCGGGGTCCCGGCTCTCCGCTTCGCTACGGCCGGGACGACAGCGCCGAGGTATCCCGAGACCACACTGACGCACAGACGGACCGGCCCACCGACGTACCGAAGTACAGACGTACCGACGCAAGGTCTTCCGTCCTCCGTCCTCCGTCTTCCGCCCCCCAACAATGCAATAATCCCGCGCTGGCTATCCAAACTCGTACCCCATGCCCCACGACCAACCCGTGATCGCCATCGAGACCGAAGATGGTCATCGCTTCGAGTTGATTCACGTCCCGGCCGAGCAGCCCCGGCAGACAGTCTTCATGCTGGCCGGCATGGGGCTGAGTGCGCGCCAGTACATCGATTTCGGTCGGGCGCTGGCCGAGCACGGCATCGAGGTCTTCATCCACGAGTGGCGCGGCATCGGCTCGTCGAACGTGCGGGCAGCACGTGTCTGTGACTGGGGCTACCGTGAGCTACTGGAGCTCGACCTGGCCACCGCGCTTGAAACCGTCTGTGAACAGTCGGACCGGGAGCGGGTGATCATCGCCGGTCACAGCCTGGGCTCGCAGTTCGCCTGCATGCTCGCGGCGATGAAGCCGGAACGTTGCGACGCACTAACCCTGATCGCCGGCGGCTCGCCTTACTGGCGCCTTTTCGACTGGAAAATGAAGCTGGTCATGATCGCGGTGATGGCAGGCTTCCCGCTCATCGCAGGCATTCGCGGCCATTACCCCGGCAAGTCGCTGGGCTTTGCCGGGCGCGAGGCACGTGGCGTCATCGCGGACTGGACCCGATCGGCCCGCACCGGTGATTACCGCCCCGTTGGAGTCGACACCGACCTGGAAGCCGCCATGCGCAAACTGGCGGTCCCTGCCATCGGCATCAACATGGCCGAGGACTGGTTCGTGCCCGATGAATCGCTGCACTGGCTGACCAGCAAGCTCGCCCGTTGCCGTGTCGAGCACCGCACTGTCGAAGCTGGCGAACATTTTCCGTCCGATCACTATGCGTGGATGAAGCAGCCTGACGAGACGGTGGACGAGTTGATTGGGTGGATGGAGCGGGTTTCGTTGATTCGGCAAGTTTGTTTCAGACGGAGGGAACCGGGCAAGGAAACGCCGACAAAAAACGAAATAACGAAATAACGAAATAACGAAATAACGAAATAACGAAATAACGAACCAACGAACTAACGATCCAGCACC
>SKSJ01000209.1 GCA_007123055.1 Wenzhouxiangella sp.
GGTTCTTGGTTAATCGAAGCCCGGATTCGAGAGGCTACCGGCAAGCCAAGCCGCAACCCCCTGATCCCTAACACTTCACACTTCACACTTCACACTAAATCCCCCCTTTCCCCAGCATCTCTTCGGCGTGGGCCAGGCTGGTGCTGGATTCTGCGCTGCCCAGCATGCGCGCGATTTCCGTTTTTCGGGCTTTGGCGCCGAGCTGTTCGATTCGGGTGGTGGTGGCACCTTTTTCGCTGTACTTGATCACACGCAGCTGGTGATCGGCGCAGGCGGCGACCTGGGCCAGGTGAGTAACGCACAGGGCCTGTCCGTCGCCGGCAGCCTGGCGCAGGAAACGGCCGACGGCATGGGCGGTCTCGCCACCGACGCCCGCATCGACCTCGTCGAATATCCGTGTGTGAGGCCCCTGGCGATGCCCGCTGGCGATCATCAGTGCCAATGCCACGCGTGACAGCTCGCCGCCGGAAGCGACTCTGGCCAGCGGGCGCGGCGGCTGGCCGGCGTTTGCGCTGAATTCGATGGCTACCCGGTCGCGGCCGTGCACTGTCGGTGTGCTGTCGGCATCGGGAGTCACCTGGAACGCCAGGCTGGCCTGGTCCATGCCCAGTTCCGACAGGCATTCGCACACCCTGGCCGACAGTGACCGTGACGCTTCTGCCCGGGCCTTGCTCAATGCCTCGGCATGTTGGCGCCAGGTCCGATCGGCCGCCTCCACCGCCCGTTCCAGTTCGCCCCGGCGCTCGCCCTGGTGTTCGAGGCGGTCGAGTCGTTCACCGAGAGACACTGCCAGCGCAGGTAGCTCTCCGGGCTCGATTCGGTGTTTTCGCGCCAGATCCAGGCTTTTTTGCAGACGCCGGTTCACCTCGGCCAGGCGCTCGGGATCACCCGCTTCCTCTTCGCCCACTCGTTCGACCATGGCAAAGGCCTCATCGACGTTGATTCGCGCTTCTTCCAGCATGTCGGCCGCCTCGGCCAGGCGGGGTTCGAATTCGCCGACTCGGCCGAGTTCCTGCAGGGCTTCGTGCAGCAGGCCGCGCACGCTCGGCGCCTCGTCCTGGTCGAGAGCGGCAGTGGCCCGGCCCGCCGCCAGGCGGATGTCGTCGCTGCGTGACAGGCGTTCCTGCTCTTTCTCCAATTCGTCGAACTCTCCGTCCAGCAGATTGAGTTCATCGAGTTCCCGGCACTGGAAGCGCAGCAGTTCGAGCTGATCGGGGTCGCCGGCCTCCTGTTCGAAGCGTTCGAGTTCCTGTTGAGCCGACCGCCAGTCGCCGAAGGATTCGGCGACTGCCGTCACCAGGTCGGGTGGGATTTCGCCGTCGAGCAAGCGGCGCTGGGTATCGGGTTTTTCCAGTTGCTGGTGTTCGTGCTGGCCGTGGATCTCGACCAGCAGTGCGCCGAGTTCGCCAAGCTGGCCGATCGTGGCGCTGCGTCCGTTGATCCAGGCCCGCGAGCGTCCGTCGGCCGAGATGACCCGGCGCAGCAGCAGTTCGTCGTCCTCCTCCATGGCCTGTTCCTCCAGCCACTCGCGAGCATGCGGGACGCCTTCCAGGGTAAAGGTGGCCGCCAGTTCGGCCTGTTTGCAGCCGGGCGCGACCAGCGAGCTTTCGGCACGATCGCCCAGCAGCAGGCCGAGCGCGTCGACCAGTATGGACTTGCCGGCTCCCGTCTCGCCGGTGATGGCGGTGAAACCGGGTTCGAGCTTGAGATCGAGCTCGCTGATGATGGCGAAGTTGCGTATGGCCAGCGCGCGCAGCATGCAGGGTCGTGTCACTGTCGGAGGCGTTGAGGGGCCATCAAACTAGCATCAAGACATGCAAACGGCAACGCCGGTTGTTTTCGCGCCAGCCAAGCCCCATTGTTGCCGGCAGGAACAATTACGCGGATAGACAACAGCAATGGGTGACCAGGAACAGCCACAAATGAGTGAAAACGAAGCGCACGAGGAAGAACGCCGCGAGGAGGAGCAGCCGTCCGGGCAGGATGTCGATTCCTCCGCAGAGAGCAGCGGTTCGGGTGAAGAAGTGGCGCGTCTGCGCGATGCCCTGCTGAGAACGCGCGCGGAAATGGACAACATGGAAAAGCGCAGCCGGCGCGAGCTCGACAAGGCCCGCAAGTTCCAGCTCGAGGGACTGATGCGCGAACTGCTGCCGGTCATCGATGCGCTCGACCAGGGCCTTGATGGTGCCGACGACAGCGAATCGGCACACGAGGGGCTCGTGTTGACGCGCAGGCTCCTGCTCAAGGCGCTGGAGCAGCACGGCCTGGAAATTCTCGATCCTGAAGGTGAACCGTTCGATCCCCGTTGGCACGAAGCGATGAGCATGCAGCCCAGCGAGGAGGCTGAGCCCGATACCGTGCTGACTGTACTGCAAAGAGGCTACCGCCTGCATGATCGCCTGCTGCGTGCCGCTCGCGTCATCGTGGCCAAAGCGCCATGAATCGATGGGGATGCTTTGCGGGCGGTGATTGAAATGCCTGCGGCGGGGCCCCACTAAACGGCTAGAGCAATTTTCAAGTTTTCCAACTTCAAAACGGAATCAGGATTTCAAGACCATGAGCAAGATTATCGGCATTGACCTGGGAACGACCAACTCCTGTGTCGCCATCATGGAAGGTGGCAAGGCGCGCGTGATCGAGAACGCCGAGGGCGATCGCACCACGCCGTCAGTCGTGGCCTTCACCAAGGACGACGAAGTGTTGACCGGCCAGCCGGCCAAGCGTCAGGCGGTCACCAACCCGGATCGCACCCTGTATGCAGTCAAGCGCCTCATCGGCCGCAAGTTTTCCGAGAAGGTGGTCCAGAAGGACAAGAAGCTCGTACCCTACAAGATCATCGAGGCTGACAACGGTGACGCCTGGGTGCAGGTCGGCGACAAGAAGATGGCGCCGCCGGAAATCTCGGCCCGTACGCTGATGAAGATGAAAAAGACCGCGGAAGACTACCTCGGCGAGGAAGTCACCGAGGCAGTGATCACCGTGCCGGCCTATTTCAACGATTCCCAGCGCCAGGCCACCAAGGACGCGGGCAAGATTGCCGGGCTGAACGTCAAACGCATCATCAACGAGCCCACGGCCGCTTCGCTGGCCTACGGTCTGGACAAGGAAGGCGCCGACCGCAAGGTGGCCGTTTACGACCTGGGCGGCGGTACTTTCGATATCTCCATTATCGAAATTGCCGACGTTGACGGCGAGAAGCAATTCGAAGTGCTGGCCACCAACGGCGATACTTTCCTCGGCGGCGAGGACTTCGACCTCAGGCTGATCGACTATCTGGCTGCCGAGTTCAAGAAGGAGCAGGGCGTGGACCTGCACAACGATCCGCTGGCGCTGCAGCGACTGCGCGAGGCTGCCGAGCGCGCCAAGATCGAACTGTCTTCGGCCCAGCAGACCGAGGTGAACCTGCCTTACATCACGGCCGACCAGTCCGGTCCGAAGCACCTGAACATCAAGGTGACGCGCTCCAAGCTCGAATCGCTGGTCGAGGATTTGATCACGCGCTCCATCGAGCCGTGCCGCACGGCACTCAAGGATGCCGGGCTCAAGGTCGACGAGGTCGACGAGGTCATTCTGGTGGGTGGCCAGACGCGCATGCCGGCGGTGCAGAAGGCTGTCGCCGAGTTCTTTGCCAAGGATCCGCGCAAGGACGTCAACCCCGACGAGGCCGTGGCAGTCGGTGCCGCCATTCAGGGCGGTGTGCTGTCGGGCGATGTCAAGGACGTGCTGCTGCTCGACGTGACCCCGCTTTCTCTGGGCATCGAGACGCTTGGCGGAGTGTTCACCAAGCTGATCGAGAAGAACACGACCATTCCGACGCGTGCATCGCAGGTCTTCTCCACCGCCGACGACAACCAGAGTGCGGTGACCGTGCACGTGCTGCAGGGTGAGCGTGAACAGGCGGCGGCCAACAAGTCGCTGGCCCGGTTCGACCTGACCGGCATCCCGGCCGCACCACGCGGCGTGCCGCAGATCGAAGTGACGTTCGACATCGATGCCAACGGCATTCTCCATGTCTCGGCCAAGGACAAGGCCACCGGACGCGAACAGCGTGTCGAGGTCAAGGCCGGTTCCGGTCTGTCAGAGGAGGAGATCGAGCAGATGGTGCAGGACGCCGAGGCTCACCGCGAGGAAGACAAGAAGTTCCAGGAGCTGGTCTCGGCCCGCAACAACGCCGACAGCATCGCCCATGCCACTCGCACCAGTCTCAGCGAGCATGGCGAGCAGCTCGATGATACGGTCAAGAAGCAGATCGAGGACGCGTTGGACAAGGTCGAAGAGGCCATGAAGGGCGACGACAAGGAAGCCATCGACAGCGCCGTCAACGAACTTCAGCAGGCCGGCGCCGAGCTCTACAAGGCCGCGGCCGAGAAGGCCCAGGCCGAAGAGGGCGGTGGCGAACAGGCCGATGCTTCGGCGGAAGGCTCGAGCGACGAGGAAGTCGTCGACGCCGAGTTCACCGAAGTGGACGACGAAGACAAGAAGTGACCTGCGCGATTTGGAATCAAATCGCGCAGGTCATCCCGGACGGCGCGCAGCGCCGATCCGGGATCTCCATCGGCCCGAGAGGAGTTCGATCGAAGGGGCGGCGCGCAGCGCCGATCCGGACAGTGAAAGATCCCGGCTAACCGATGTGCAGTTTCCGGGAAGACATTTTCAAGACGGCTGGTGATTGACCAGTCAACCAGCAAACCAGTCAACAAGCTAACCAGTATCGGAATGCCGGCAGACTACTACGAAACCCTTGGCGTCTCCCGTGACGCCAGCAAGGACGAAATCCGCAAGGCCTATCGTCGCCTGGCGCGCAAGTATCATCCGGATCGCAACCCCGATGATCCCAGCGCCGAGGACAGGTTCAAGGAAGTGCGCGAAGCGCACGACGTGCTCAAGGATGAGCAGAAGCGTGCGGCCTACGACCGCTTCGGTCATGCGGGTGTCAACGGCATGGGTGGTGGCGCCGGGGGCGGCGCCGGCCATGCCGGGTTTGGCGACATCAACGATATTTTCGGTGACATTTTCGGTGACATCTTTGGTGGCGGCGGACGCCGTCGCCAGCAGCGTTCGCGTCGCGGGCAGGACATCCGCTACACGCTCGATCTCGATCTGGAAGAGGCAGTGGCCGGCGTGGAAAAGGAGATCCGCATGCCGACGCTGGGCGAGTGCCAGACCTGCGACGGCAGCGGCTCGAAAAGCGGCAAGCTGTCCGTCTGCTCGACCTGTGGCGGGCAGGGACAGGTTCGCATGCAGCAGGGATTTTTCTCCGTCCAGCAGACCTGTCCGGCCTGCCACGGTTCCGGGCGTTCGATCCAGGACCCCTGCGATGACTGCAACGGCAGCGGGCAGGTGCGCGAGACGCGTACCTTGCAGGTCAAGATCCCTGCCGGCGTCGATACCGGCGACCGCATTCGCCTGAGTGGGGAAGGAGCCGCCGGCGCCCAGGGTGGTCTGGCCGGCGACCTCTACGTGGACGTCCAGGTGCGCCCGCATCCCCTGTTCCAGCGCGACGGTGACGACCTGTACTGTGAGGTGCCGATCACGATTACCACTGCGGCGCTGGGTGGTCAGCTCAAGGTGCCGACACTGGACGGTTCGGTGATGCTCAAGATTCCGGCCGAAACCCAGTCGGGCAAACTGTTCCGACTGCGCGGCAAGGGCGTGAAGTCCGTGCGCAGCCGGACTTCCGGCGATTTGCTGTGCCGGGTTGCGGTGGAAACCCCGGTCAACCTGACCCGCGAGCAGAAGGAACTGCTCGAGCAGTTGCAGGAAACCATGGGGCACGAATCCGATCAGAATCCGCAGTCAACCGGCTGGACCGACAAGGTCAAGAGCTTCTTCGATCGCATGGGGTTTTAGGTGTTTTTCGTTCTTTCGTTCTTTCGTTCTTTCGTTCATTCGTTTGTTCGTTAGTGGAGTTTCGTCGTTGGCCTGCAGCCATCATGGCCGCTGGTCAGCCATTGAGGGTCAGTACAAGCGCGTAACAAATCAACGAAAAAACGAACCAACGAAGAAACGAACCAACGAAGAAACGAA
>SKSJ01000137.1 GCA_007123055.1 Wenzhouxiangella sp.
ACAACATCATGCTGCATTACGTACTCGACGAGGGTGCGCTGGCCTGGACCGGTATCGAGGCCTTGCAGTCGATCGACCTGCGCTTCCTCGGCCTGATGTGCTACATCGGCGTGATCGCCGCCCTGGTGCAGATTCTCGAGATGACCCTGGACAAGTACGTGCCCAAGCTCTATAACGCCCTGGGCATTTTCCTGCCGCTGATCACGGTCAACTGCGCCATTCTCGGTGCCAGCCTGTTCATGGTGGAACGTCATTACGAGTTCGGCGAAAGCGTGGTTTTCGGCTTCGGCGCCGGTATCGGCTGGGCACTGGCCATCGTGCTGCTCGCCGCCATTCGGGAGAAGCTCAAGTACAGCGACGTTCCCGACGGCCTCAAGGGCCTGGGCATTACCTTCATCGTGGTCGGCCTGATGTCACTGGGCTTCATGTCCTTCGCCGGCGTACAGCTGTAACCGTTGCAGACAGGATTCAGGAGTTAGCATGATTCTGGAAATCATTTTCGGCGTCACCACCTTCACCGCCGTGGTCCTTCTGCTGGTGATGGTCATTCTTTTCGCCCGCTCCAAACTGGTTGTCAGCGGCGACGTCAACATCGAGGTCAACAATGACCCCGAAAAAACCCTGGTGGCCAGTGCCGGCGACAAGCTGCTTGGCACCCTGTCGTCCAAAGGCGTCTTCCTGTCCTCGGCCTGCGGCGGCGGCGGTACCTGCGGCCAGTGTCGCGTGCAGGTCCACGAGGGCGGCGGTGACATCCTCCCGACCGAAGTCGATCACTTCACCCGCGGTGAGGTGCGAGAGAACTTCCGCCTGGCCTGCCAGGTGTCGGTCAAGCGCGACATGAAGATCGAAGTGCCGCCGGAGTTCTTCGAGGTCAAGAAGTGGGAATGCGAAGTCATTTCCAACGACAACGTCGCAACCTTCATCAAGGAGCTGGTACTCAAGCTGCCCGAGGGCGAGGAAGTGGATTTCCGTGCCGGCGGTTTCGTGCAGATGGAAGCCCCGCCCTTCCACGTCAAGTTCAAGGATTTCGACATCCCCGACGAGTACCGCGGTGACTGGGACCACTTTGGCCTGTTTGACCTGGAGACGGTCAACAAGGAAGAAGTCGTACGTGCCTACTCCATGGCCAACTATCCGGAAGAAAAGGGCATCCTCAAGTTCAATATCCGGATCGCCACGCCACCGCCTGACAAGAAGGACGTACCCCCTGGACTGATGTCATCCTACGTCTTCAACCTCAAACCCGGTGACAAGCTGACCGTGTTCGGTCCGTTCGGCGAGTTCTTCGCCAAGGACACCGACAACGAGATGGTATTCATCGGCGGCGGCGCCGGCATGGCACCGATGCGCTCGCACATTTTCGACCAGCTGCTGCGCATCAGCACCGATCGTAAGATCACCTTCTGGTACGGGGCGCGCTCCTATCGCGAAGCTTTCTACGTCGAGGAGTTCGACAAGCTGGCCGAGGAGAACGAGAACTTCACCTGGCATTTGGCCCTGTCCGATCCACAACCGGAAGACGAATGGGAAGGCCTGACCGGCTTCATTCACCAGGTGCTTTACGACAACTACCTCAAGGATCATCCGGCGCCGGAAGACTGCGAGTACTACCTGTGCGGCCCACCGATGATGAACTCCTCGGCCATCAAGATGCTGACCGACCTCGGCGTGGAGCCGGAAAACATCCTGCTTGACGACTTCGGAGGCTGACCTTGCCCCGTTTGAGTGTATCGATGTGGCCAGCAGCCCTGCTACTGGCCGCGTTTCTGTCAACGTTGACCGGCTGCAGCCAGGCGCCGGAAGCCGAGACACTCACCGGCCAGACCATGGGAACCTACTGGAGTGTGCGGCTTGTGATGCCCGATGACCGGGTTCAACTCCAGGGACTCAGAACCGATATCGAAGCAAGCCTCGACCTGGTTGACCGCCAGATGAGCACCTGGCGCGATGACTCCGACCTGACCCGCTACAACAATCTCGAAGCCGGTGAGTCCATGACGCTTCCGGCGGAGTTCGCTGAAGTGCTGGAAGCATCCCTCGAGCTCGCTGAGCTCAGCGACGGTCATTTCGATCCCACGATCGGCCCCATCGTCAACCTGTGGGGTTTCGGGCCGGACGGTCGGCGCCACGAACCGCCTTCGGACGAGGAGATCGAGGCAACGATGGCACGGGTGGGCTGGTATCGACTGGATTACGACCCGGTCACCCGGGAACTGACCCAGCCCGGCAACGTCTACCTGGACTTTTCGGCGATCGCCAAGGGCTACGCCGCCGACCTGGTAGGAGAACAATTGACAGCGCGCGGCCTGAACGATTTCATCGTCGATATCGGCGGCGACATGGTCGTGCGCGGCCGGCGACCGGATGGCGACCCGTGGCGCATCGCCATCGAACGGCCCGATCCTTCCGCTCGCGACATCTTCAGCATCGTTGAAATCGGCGACAGGGCGATCGTCACCTCAGGCAGCTATCGCAATTTCTTCGAATACGGCGAACTGCAGTTTTCTCACACCATCGATCCCCACACGGGCCGCCCTATTCCGCAGGAACTGGTGTCGGTAACGGTGGTCAATGACACTAGCATGATGGCCGACGGACTGGCCACCGCCATTACCGCCCTGGGCGCAGAGGCCGGCTATGAATTTGCACGCGAGCACGGCATCGCGGCCCTGCTGCTGATCCTGGACAATGATACGGTGGTCGAGCGAATGACCGACGAGTTCGCCATCCACCTGCAACCGGAGCACTGAACCATGATGACGACCGTTCTCGCCATTGTTTTCTTCAGCCTGCTGTTTGCCGGCATGGCCATCGGCGTGATTTTCGCCAACAAGCCGGTCAAGGGCTCATGCGGCGGCCTGGGCGCTTCCGGTGCGTGTGGTTTGTGCGGCAAGTCCGGCGAATGCCGCAAGGATGACAGTGCGGCCGTGGAAGCAGATTCGGAAGGGACCACCAAGCGCACCCCCTGAACCCACCCTGTTCAGCCGGAAAGTGCGTCAACGCCGCTTAATTCGGCACACTGGAGCCAACCGTCCCGCTGGCACTCCCCCGCCCCGCTGCATTCAGGTCCGGTGACTGCTCGACCAGTTGTTTCGGTGAACCGGAGGCCAGCACCTGGCGCCAGAATCCGGTAGTGAATTCATTCATTGCCGAACTTTCGGCATTGAGCAAGACACCCAGTCCGATCTCACGATCCCGCGAGTAAGCCACCTCGGCAACGAACCCGCGAACCCAGCCGCTATGCAGGTAGATCTCTTCCTCGCCCACGGAATAAATTCGCCAGCCCAGGCCGTAATGAGCATCGGTCAACAGGTCCCGCCAACCACGACGCCTGAGATCCCGCGCCGTGCGCACCTGCCGCGTCGTCAACCCTTCGGTCAGGGCCGGGGTAATCACCTCCGGCCGGTGCCCCAGTTGCGCAATCAACCACTGCCCCAGATCCAGCGCACTGGCATTCACACCGGCTGCCGGTGCGACCCGGTAATAGTTCTCGTTGACTTCGGTGGGCTGCCAGGGTCCGCCGCGGAAGCGCCGGGCATGGGGTAAAGCCCGATCAGCAGCCGAACGGTAGCCGGCGATGCCGACCGACGCATTGCGCATGTCCAGCGGCTTCATGACGCGCTCGACCAGCAACTCGTCGTAGGAAAAGCCGGTTGACCGCTCGATTGCCGGCTCGACCAGGGCAAACAGCACGTTCTGGTAGGTATAGCAGCTGCCCGGGGCGCACATCGGTTCGACCTCGGCGAAGCGGGGAAGAATCTGATCCAGCCCCTGGCTGGCGTTGAGCAGGTTGTCGTAGGCATTGGGCACAATGCCCGTGGACTGGCCCAGAAGGTGCCGGATCCGCAACTGGCGAGCATGCTCCGGTGTCGCAAAACGAAGTTCGGGAACATGGTCGATCACCGCCTCGTCCCAGGACAACAAGCCGTCGTCGACCAGCAGTGCGGTCAACTGGGCTGCGAAAGTCTTGGAAACCGAGGCGAGACGAAATACCGTGTCGACGGTCACCGGGTCCGGATTACCGCTGGCGCGAACTCCGTGACTGGAGGCGTGAACGATGCGATTGCCATGAACGACCACGAAAGCACCGCCTGGCACACCGGCTTCATCCAGAATACGGGCGAACTCGGCGTCCAGGTCATGCGGGATCAATTGAAGATGGGCCTGTTCGCCCGATACCACTCCGGCGGCCAGTATCAGTAATGCAGCCAGTATTCGCCCCGGATATTTCATGGCCTACCAGGACAGGGAGAAATCCCAGCGGAAGTGGTTGTCATCGCGCCCGTCGGCATCCTCGCTGTGCCGCCAGGACGCTTGCATACCAGCCTCCATGCCCGGCATCAGGCCGGTCAACCAGGAACTGAAGTCGAGCAACAGGGAAACGCTTTGCCGACCGACAGGACTGGCCTCGGGGATAAACCAGAGGGGATCCTTCGCCTGCATCCAGCGGGCGGTCAACGCAAACGTGTGCAACTGCCGACTCAACTGCAAATCAACCGACCAGCGCGAATCGTCGTCCATGACTTCGTTTTGATAACCAGAGCCTTCGGCCTGGCGCAAGGCGACATCGGCTTCCATCTGCCAGCCGAAAAGGGAATGTTGCTGGCGCAGGCCCATCTCGTAACCGGACTGCAACTCGGGAACGCCATAAACGGGCGCCCGTAACTCGACGCGGCTCATGTGAAGAGTACTGTTCAGGCTCTCACCCCAGTTCCAGGCCAGACCGCGCGCCTGCATCGGCAGCTGATCCACGCCGCGGTTGGGCGCCCGCACCATGCATTCGCTTTGCGATACATCCAGGGCCGACTCGTACCCGGCCGACAATCTCTCGGTGGGCATGCGCACCCGACCCTCCAGCGTGCAGTCGAGCGGATTGCCGGCAGAGACGACGCGCCGCGGCGGCGTCCACTCCACCTGCAATTGAACCGGGTCAGGCTCCCACACAAGGTGCGCCCGCGTGGATTCCTGGCGCTGCTGACCATTGAGCGTCAACACCGACGCTTCGGTCTGATCGAAACCGACCTTGACAGGGGCACCCAGGTGGCCCGGCGTCGAAAGACGGACTGCATGCTCGACCGACTGCCGTGCCAGCTGAGTCGGAATCGACTGCCCCTGCTGATAGCGCTTGCCGACATTGCGCACCAGCTCGCCGCTCGTCACGGAGTAGCGGGTGCGAAACTCGACCAGGTCATCGCCGATACCCGCACGGACATCGGTCTCGACCAGGTTGTCGCTATCGGCCGGCTGCATCGCATCGACCAGCGACAGTTCGGTACGGGCCTTCACATCGATCGGCGAAGAAGAATCGCTGGAAGAATCCATGGTCTGCAGACCGGTGCCTGCACAGCCGGCCAGCAGAAAAACAACGACAGCGGAAAGGGCGCAAAAAAGTCGGTACATGTCTTCTTATTTTGTACTGGGTGCCATTGCTCATGTCGCCGATAAACGGCCACCGACCCGCCATACTTTTGAAGTCGGATTCGGTGGTTACAGCCAAAAGCATAAACGATTTCGACGCTTCCCAGTACCACCAAACCGGAATTTGATCCGCATTCAAGCCGCGAGTACAGAAGTGGACCTGCAAACCGTGAACCGGCTCACATCGACGCCGCTCTCCGGCCATTCAGCCGGCAGTCCTTCTCTCAGGTTTTGAGAATTCACTTCGGCATAATGGGAGCATGAGCAATCAACTTCCCCTGATTCTGACGCCCACCGCGCGCCTGGCACGCTCCGTGCTCAGGCGGCTGGCCGCCGAACGGATCGAGCAGGGCCTGTCCAGTTGGCAGACGCCGACTGTGCTGTCGTTTTCAGCCTGGATGACGCGACTGCGTGATGAGTGGTTTCTCGACGGTGACGATGCCGGTGTACCCATCGGCTCGCCGCAGGCGCTGGTGTTGTGGCAATCCGTCATCGATCGCGACATCTTTATCGGCGAGCCGCGCGTTGCCGAGTTGGCGCAATCGGCCTGGCGGACGATCCACGAACATGCCCTGCC
>SKSJ01000013.1 GCA_007123055.1 Wenzhouxiangella sp.
GCCGCCTTGCTCATGGCCCGGAAGGCCGACAGCGGATACAGCACCAGCTTGACGCCGGCCGAACCCAGCTCCTCGACACTGAGCAACGGGGTGCGACCGAATTCGGTAATGTTGGCCAGCACCGGTACCGGCACCTGGCGGGTGAATTCGGTGAACTCTTCGAGCGTGTGCAGTGCTTCGGCGAAAATCATGTCGGCACCACACTCGACATAAAGATTGGCGCGAGCCACGGCGGCCTCCATGCCCTCGGAGGCATGCGCATCGGTGCGTGCCATGAACACAAAGCTCTCGTCATGGCGCGCATCGACGGCTGCGCGCACACGGTCAGCCATTTCCTCGGGGCTCACCAGCGCCTTGTTGGGCCGATGTCCGCAGCGCTTGGCCGCCACCTGGTCTTCCAGGTGAACGGCAGCAACACCGGCGCGTTCCATCTCGCGCACGGTGCGCGCAATATTGAAAGCACTACCCCAGCCGGTATCGACGTCCACAAGCAACGGCAGGTCGCTGACCGACGTGATTCGTGCGGCGTCTTCGACCACGTCGGACAACTGGGTAATGCCCAGGTCAGGCAGCCCGTAGGAAGCGTTGGCCACGCCGGCTCCGGACAGGTAGATGGCCTGGTGACCGGCACGCTCGGCCAGCAGCGCGCTGTAGGCATTGATGGTGCCGACCACCTGCAACGGAGCCTGTTCGGCCACCAGCTGGCGGAAGCGCGCACCCGGCGAATGCTTGCTCATGAATCGGATCCCCGCGAGTTGAAAACAGCCGCTCATTCTACCACGGGCCACTCTTCCGGCCCCAGGCTAGACGCGGTGATCGAGAGCCGTTTCGGCGATGTACGCAGCCTCGTTGGCGAGGTCGGCCGCAGCCGCCAGCGGCAGAAACGGAATGGTGACACTGCCCTGCGGCAGGACAAGCTGAAGGTTGGCCAGGCCATGACGCCGCTGATAGATGGACTGAACGATGCGAACCTGCTGCACCCGGTCGAGGCGAAAGCCGTCGATGCGCTGCCCAAGCCATCCCTGACGCACCCAAAGCATCTCGCCGTCGCGACACCAGCCCCATTGCCGAAAGCGCAAATGCAGTATCAGCAGAACCAGGGGCATCATGCCTGCCGCCAGGAGACTCGTCCAGTGTCCCCAGTACCAGGCGAATGAAAACACACCCAGCACCGCAAGCAGCAACACGAACCAGCGCTGCCAGTAAACCCGACGGAACCGGTTACTGATCGGCTGGATTGCACCGGGCGCCCTCGCTCCTTCCAGCAGGCGGCTGGCGATGTCCATGTCACGATGGGCCATTCCGGGCACCAGGAACCCTCCGCGCTCGGCCTGCTCCTGGGCATCACTGCTGCGCGTTTGCCGCACCGCCAGCGACCAGCAATCCACAAGCCGCCCGACAGCCGATTGCCTGAACATCAGGCCGGTGACCTTCTCGCGCCGCACCGTCTGTTCCCGCTCATCGAGCAGCCCATGCCGAGCCACCAGCCGATCACCGGCCTCTTCAAGCCTGAAGCCGTGATATCGCAACACCGCGATGACGGCCGAAAGAATGATCAGTATTGCCAGCACGGCGACCAGGGCCAGAACCACCACGAGCCAGCCGTTGTCGAAGCGCTCCAGGGTCGCTACCAGCACCTCGGCCTCGTCGAGACGCTCGCTGAAACGGTTCATGAGCTGGCTGGCCAGGTAGGCGACCACGCCGGCCAGTACCCAGACCTGGTTCGACGCCACGCCGTGCAGCAGCAGTCGCCCGGTCGCCGCGTGGTAGACCTCGGCAGCGTTGCCATCACCTGTGGCCGCATCGGCCGGGATGTCCCCTGCAACGGTCCGTTGCCGTTCGGCGATGCGATCACGCATCCACTCGGCCAGTTCACGGCGGATCCCCGGCAGCTCGACCTCCTTTTCGCTCGCACCCGGGGTTTCAAGGCTGAAACGAACCAGGCCGAAGGGTCGAAAGTAAAACGGCTGCCCGATCTGGATGTTCTGGATCCGCGCGAAACGGACCCGCAGTTCCTTCTTCTCGAACACGCCGCGGCGCAAGCGCACCGCATCGTCCTCGATTCGAAAGCGAAAGCGGCGAAAGTAGATCACGCTGCCGCCGACGAGCACCAGCAACACCCCCACTCCGGCCAGCACCAGCTCGCGTGGCCCCAGCCAGTCAAGAAAGGCAAAGCCGGCGCCGGCGCCGACAAATACGAACAGGTTCTCGCGGATGAATTTCTGCAGGCTTCTGAAAAACAGGAAAACGAGCGCCAGCGGGGCCAGACGCTGCCAGCCCTCAAGACTCGTCGACGTCACCCACCCCTCCCCTGTCGGCATCCGTATCGCCCGTATCTCGAATCTGCTCAAGCAGGTGCTGGCGCACCTTTCGTGCACTCTCACCGTCAAGGCCGACCACCGAGAGATCCGACATGGCGCCACCGGCGGTGAAACACTTGACCCGCATCAGGCCGAAAACACGCTCAAGCGGACCACTGCTGCTCTCCACGTGCTGAATCCGGGCAAACGGCACGATCACGGTGCGCCGCCAGATGATGCCCTGGCGGTAGATCAGATCGTGCTCCCGCAGTGCCCATCCGCGCCGGCGTGCATCCAGCCAGGCCAGGATGCCGGACCAGGTCGCTGCCAGGCCGGCCAGTCCCACCATCCACCAGGCGGGAGCGAAAGGACTGAACGGCACGACACGCAATGCGACCGCAATCAGCACCATGATCGCCCAGAACAGGATCTGCGAGATGACGGCATACGGGACGAAGGCGGGGGCGACTCGATGAAGCTCGACACGCTGGAAATCCGGCAGTTCTCCGGTGTCTACCGGCCGATTGCTGAAGCTGGCTGCTGAGTCAGTCATCTATCAGGGCGTTCCCATGTGTGCGAAAAGCTGTCGATGATAGTCGGCCTGGCGATTGCTGTGGCAGTGACAAAGGTCACGCCGAACGGATGATCCCGCGACACCGCCACAACAGGTAGTTGACCGCGACCCAGAAATGACGGAACTGTGGATTGCGCGTCTGCCGATGGTGATATCGATAGTAGATCTGCTGGGCGATCACGGCCAGCCGAAACAGCCCGTAGACCTCGTAGAAGGCCCAGTTGTCGGGTTTCAGCCCCATTCGATCGCAATAGTATTCAACCACTTCGGCGCGTTTCATCATGCCGGGTATATGCGTGGGCTGACGTCGGAACCCCCTGAAATAGCGATCGTCATCGGCCTGCACCCAGTAGGCGAGCGAATTACCCAGATCCATCAGGGGATCGCCCAGCGTGGCCAGTTCCCAGTCCAGCACACCGACAATCTTCATCGGGTCGTCGATATCAAGCACCAGGTTGTCGAAGCGAAAATCGCCGTGGATGACACGAATGGTCACCTCGTCGGGAATGTGATCGGCCAGCCAGTCCATCACGTAGCGTCCCGGCAGGACATTCCAGGTCTTTGCGCGGCGGTAGCGCTCCGACCAGCCCTCGATCTGTCGGCGGTTGTAGCCGGCGCCCTTGGCGAGCCGGTCGAGCCCGGCGGCTTCGATATCCACCGAGTGCAGTTCGATCAGGCGGTCGATGGCATTGCGGCACAAGGTCGCGGCCTGGTCGCGATCCAGGCTCAGCCCCGGCGGCAGGTTCTTGCGCAGGATAATTCCCTCGATACGCTCCATGACATAGAAGTCGCAACCAATGACCGACTCGTCCGTGCACAGCGCCAGCATCTCGGGTACATACGGATAGACCGGCGCCAGTGCCTTCTGGATATCGTGCTCGCGCACCATGTTGTGGGCCGATTTCGCCTTGGTCCCCGGCGGCGGCCGGCGCAGAATCAGGTCGCGATTGGCGTAGCGCAACCGGTAGGTCAGGTTGGACGCGCCGCGTGAGAATTGCTCGACTCCCGGCCGGCCCTCCAATCCCGCAACATGCGCTTTCAACCAGGCGTCGACCGCATCGATATCAAAGCGGTCCTCTTCTCGCAGCGCCCTGGGCTGGTCGATCATCTGACTGTTTTCAGGCATGCTTATTCCGAATAACGCTATTTGTCACAGTGTAGCCCGACGGCGATATTCAACGTGCCTTTCCCTACACTGAATGGAAAATGGGATTCTTTTATTGACGCGATAAGCGCACAAATTACGTAATCAAGGATTGAGGAGTTAAATGTTTGCGGAGTCCAATCATGAAGAACCCAAAAAACTTTGTTGCCGCAATCCTGGCGATGTTTGCGGCTGTGCTGCTGGTTGCCGCGCCGGCTGCAGCCGGCAACGATTACAGCATCACTCACTGGACCATTGCCGGCGGCGGTACCCTGGAAGCCAGCGGCGGTGACTGGCAACTCGCCGGCACCATCGGTCAGTGGGAAGCGACCGAAGCCCGTGCGCTCTCGGGCGGCCAATGGCGCCTGACTGGCGGCTTCTGGGGTTTCTCTCTGGAAGAACTGGCCGATTTCCTGTTCCAGGATCGCTTCGAGGCCAGCACGAACGAGAACAGCGTGGAGCTGAAAGCCAACTCCTGACGCTACACGGCCGAATCGACCTCCCGACTATCGCCCGGTATCGACGAGATGCCGGGTTTTTTGTGGCCGCATTGGCGCCGGCGTGATTCAGGCACCAGCGCGCTGGAACAACAGGGTCAGGAGCAGCAACAACGCAGGCAGGAGGATGACGGCCGCCCACGTGGCGCGGCGCCTGTGCTCACGTCCCTTTGCTTTCTGGCGCTGGCGCCACTCTTCCGGGAAGCGGTAGCCGCAGTGAACGCAACGCTCCCTCTTCTTCAACGTCAGCAAACCGCACGATGGGCACTCCATGCGTGGCCGAAAATCCACCGGCGGCGGCAGGAAAGCCATCAGCGATACTTCGCCAGTTCGAAACGGGCCACCAGCGCGCGGTGCACCTCGTCCGGCCCGTCGGCCAACCGGAGGGCGCGCGCCGACGTCCAGGCCGCGGCCAGGGGATAATCGTCGGACAATCCGCCACCGCCGTGAAGCTGCATGGCCAGATCGATCACGTCCTGGGCCATGGTCGGCACCGCTGCCTTGATCTGTGAGACCTCGCTCATCGAGCGGGTGATGCCACGATGATCCAGCGACCAGGCGGCTTGCAGCACCAGTAACCGGGCCTGTTCAATTGCGATCCGTGCCTGGGCGATGCGCTCGGCATTGCCGCCAAGCTTGGCCAGCGGCCGGCCGAAGGCTTCGCGCTCCAGCGCCCTGCGACACGCCCTCTCCAGTGCCATTTCAGCCAGGCCGATCAGGCGCATGCAATGGTGAATCCGCCCCGGCCCCAGGCGTCCCTGCGCGATCTCGAATCCCTTGCCGGGCCCCGAAATAATGGCCGAGACCGGCAGCCGGACATCGTTGAAACTGACCTCGCCATGCCCCAGCGGTGCATCGTGGTAGCCCATGGCGTTGAGCATGCGCTCGACCTTCACACCGGGCGCATCCAGCGGCACCAGCACCATGGAATGGCGGTAATGACGATCAGCCTCCGGGTCCGTCAGCCCCATGAAGATCACCACCTTGCAGTTGGGATGGCCGATGCCCGTGGACCACCACTTGCGCCCGTTGAGCACCACCTCATCACCCTCCACGACGGCGGTGGCTTGCATGTTGGTGGCATCCGAGGACGCCACGCCGGGCTCGGTCATGCAGAACGCCGAGCGGATCTCGCCGGCCAGCAGCGGATTGAGCCACCGCGCCTTCTGTTCTTCGCTGCCGTAGTGATACAGCACTTCCATGTTGCCGGTATCCGGCGCGTTGCAGTTGAAGATCTCGGGTGCGATCAGCGATCGGCCCATGCGCTCGGCCAACGGTGCGTAGTCCAGGTTGGAAAGCCCCTGCCCCAGTTCATCGTCGGGCAGAAACAGGTTCCACAAGCCCTGCTCGCGAGCCTTTGCCTTCAATCCCTCGATGACCGGCAGCACCTGCCACGGGTCGTCCAGCTCGGCCAGTTGGCGGTGATAGTCCGGCTCGACAGGCTCGACTTCGTCGCGCATGAAACGATGCAGTCGGAC
>SKSJ01000127.1 GCA_007123055.1 Wenzhouxiangella sp.
AACCGAACTTGAAGGCGTATCCAGCCCGCTGGGCAGGGTCCTGGCGCCGCCTGCGCCGCGCCATGGCGGGGGCGGATGTGGATTCCCGGGAGTTGGACCGGGCGCTGAAATCCGCCGCCAGCAGTCAGGCCGTGCCGGTGTTGTGGCTGCTCGGCACGGCACAGTCCGGAAAGACCTCGATCGTGCGCGCGCTCACCGGCAGCCCGGACGCCGACACCGGCAACGGCTTCCAGCCGTGCACGCAAACGGCACGTCTGTATGATTTTCCGGCCGAGGCCCCGGTAGTGCGCTTCCTCGACACCCGCGGCCTCGGCGAGGTGGACTACGACCCCGGTGATGACCTCGCCCAGTGCGAGGACCGCTCACACCTGGTCATGGCCGTGGCCCGGGTCAGTGACGCCAGGCCGCGGGCACTGCGCCAGGTATTGACCGACATTCGCCGGCGCCACCCGGACTGGCCGCTGGTCATCGCGCAGACGACCCTGCACGATGTGTATCCCGATGACATGGACCACGTCCGGCCCTACCCCTTCGATGACGACAACTGGGAAGAATCCGTCCCGGATGAACTGCGTCGCCTGGTCCTCACCCAGCGCGATTACCTGGGCCGCTCTTTGCCGGGCGACGCTCCGATCATATGGGTCCCCATCGATTTCACCCGGCCCGACGACGGCTTCGAGCCGCAAGACTATGGGATCAAGGCGCTGTGGTCGGCCATAGAGAAAGCCAGCGCGATGGGACTGGAAGCTCGCCTGAGGGCCGATCCCGCGGTCAATGACGTCTACGCCCGGGCGGCCCACCCACAGATCGTCGGCTACAGCCTGGCCGCCGCCACGGTCGGCGCCCTGCCGGTGGTCGATCTGGCCCTGGTACCGGGCGTTCAGGCCAGAATGCTTTACAGCCTGGGAAGTCTGTATCAACGGCCCTGGGACCGCCGCCGCAGCGCGGAATTTCTCGGCCTGCTCGGCAGCGGCATCGCCAGCGCGTACGGCCTACGCCTGGCCGGACGCAGCCTGGTGAAGCTGATCCCCGGTTGGGGACAGACGCTGGGCGCCGCCTGGGGCGCGACCAGCAGCGGCGCACTCACCTACGCGCTGGGGAAGGCCGCCTGTTTCTATCTGTACCGAAGCCGGACGGGGCATCCGGTCGAAGCCCGCGTCCTGCGCCAGGTTCACGCCCGGGCCCTCGAACGCGGACGCTCGCTGATCAGATCCTCTCCCGAGGATTCGAACGCATGAAGGAGTTGATCAGACACTTCGGCTGGATGCGACTGGCCGCCCTGGTCCTGACCGCCCTGCCCCTGCTGATGCTGGCGATACTGGGGACCCTGTGGCTGTGGCACTCCGGGTGGCTGTGGTGGTGGCTGCTGGCACTGGTCGTGGCCAGCCTGATCGGACTGGGACTCAATCGGCTGGCCGTATGGCGGGAACAGCATGCCCTGCCGGCACATACAACCCCGGCAGGTGCGCACTGGTCGGTCGAAGCCGAGCGCTGTTTCGAACGGATCGAAGCCATGGCCAATGATGCGACCGTCGAGCAATGGCCGCTCAACGACGGCGATCGCTTGCTCGAGTTGACCCGACGCATTCTGACCCTCACCGCCGGCCACTTCCATCCCCGCTCCGAGCAACCGTTGCTGGAGATGACGATTCCGCATACGCTGGCGATCATAGAACGCGCCGCCGGTGAGTTGCGCCGAGACATCGTCAGTCAGGTCCCCTTCAGCCACCAGCTGACCTTGAGCAACCTGGTTCGGGCCCGTAGCTGGCAGGCCTGGTACAAGCGCCATGAGCGCTGGTTCCGCGCCGGACGAGCGGTAATGAACCCGCAATCGGCCATCGTTGCCGAGCTACGCCGCGCGGTGGGCAACCAGGCCATGCAGCAGGGCTCGGAGCGCATCCGGCTGTGGATCCTGCAGGAATTCATCCGCAAGCTCGGTTTTCACGCCATCGAACTGTATGGCGGTTACGCACGGCTGGACGACGAAACGCCGCTGGAAGCCGCCATTCGGCCAAATCATGCGGATCGCCGCGCCACCGGTGGCGCGGAAACGACGAAGAACGAACCGCTGCGCATACTGGTACTGGGACGAACCAATGCCGGCAAGTCCAGTCTGATCAATGCATTGTTCGGCCAGGTAACGGCCGCTTCCGATGTCCTGCCCGATACCACTGCCGCGATCACGGCCTACCATCTGGCCGACGGCGACCGGCCCGAAGCCGGTCTGGCCAATGCCCTGGTCTTCGATACCCCCGGCTTCGACGGCTCCCTGTTCCGGCACCGCGACTTTGTCCGCACGGCGCGCACGGCCGACCTGATCCTGTGGGTCAGCGCCGCCAACCGACCCGATCGGGCCGATGAACGCGAACTGCTCGATACCCTGCGCGAGATCCTCGCCGACCCAAACCGCCGGGCACCACCGATCGTGCCGGTCATGAGCCATATCGACCGCTTGCGACCGGTGCGCGAATGGTCACCGCCCTATCGTCTCGAACCGCCCGAGGGTCCAAAGGCCGAATCCATCGTCGCCGCCATGCAGGCCATGGGGTCGGACCTGGCCATGCGTCCTGAAAACATCGTGCCGGCCTGCCTGAAGGAAGGTCGCGTCTACAATGTAGATGACACGCTGGCGGCCGCCATGGTCATGAACCAGGATGCGGCGGGGCGCGTGCTGCTGATGCGCTGCCTGAAAGCCCGCCGCAGCGAAGAAAACTGGCAACTGCTCTGGCAGCAACTGGGCAACAGCGGCCGGCTTTTACAGGCCGCCGCCAGCGCCCTGCTGGCGCGGAAAGTTCGGCCGTCGCAAGACGATGAGTCAGCGTAGAATGCCGTCATGCCGGAGTCGTCTGAACACCAACAGGTCATGGAAGCCACCCGGCAATGGCTGGAGAAGGTCGTCATCGGACTGAACCTGTGCCCGTTCGCCGGTTTGCCGTGGCGCCAGGGCCGGATCCGCTTCAGGGTCAGCAACGCCACCCACCCACGGCAGCTGGCAGAGGATCTGGCCGATGAACTGCTGGCGCTTGAACGTGCCGATCCGGCCGAATGCGAAACCACGCTGTTGATACACGCGCAGGTGCTGGGGGACTTTCTCGACTACAACGATTTTCTCGGAATCGCGGACCAGTTGCTCGAAGACATGGCACTGGTCGGCACCATACAGATCGCCAGTTTTCATCCCGATTACCAGTTTGCCGACAGCCAGCCGGACGACCCGGCCAACTGCACCAACCGATCCCCCTATCCCATGCTGCATCTGCTGCGCGAAGCCAGCATCGAAGCGGCGATCGCCAACACCCCCGACCCGGACTCGATCTTCGAGCGCAACGTCAGAAAGCTGCGAGAACTGGGCATGGATGGGTTAAGGAAATTGGCAAACACACCCCCCGCGGGAAGACCGACAATCGGCGACTGATTGGCACCGTCTGACAATGCCCATGGCATGGCCGAACGGGTACTCCGTACCCGCCAGATCAGGGAAGGATGCATCCAGGCTTGAATCAGCATCACCTCTTAGCTGAGAGATCAGTGGGCTGATGGTGCCATTCTTCATATCCAAACGCATCGTGTGGGTCATGGTCGGGTCCAACGCTGGTGCCGATTCCACAGACAGAATTGCAGATATCCTGGTTCACTCTAAGTGCCGCGACCAAGTGTCGGATGTCGCATTCCGGTCACCGTTCTCGTTAGGTCCCGGTGAACGCTATTCAAGCCAGATCAGCAACATATTGTCGAATGGAACCTAAAAAATAGCCGGTAGGAGACATGATGAGTTGGAAACCATTCCACCGCTGCACGACCAGCATCCTGACGACATCATTTCTGGCCGTGGCATTTTGGGCCTCACCCGCGCTTTCACAGGAACGCGAGGTGGAACTAGCCGAAATCACCCGGGACCAGCTATTGCAGACCCGACGAGTCGAAGGACCTGTTGCGATCGACGCCACACAGCCGGGCAGGCCATCCATGCAAGAGCAGGCTACGTCTGACATTCCTCAATCCGAAGATGGTGATTACTTTTCGGATGAAAGCGAAGGAACCGTTGCCTTCGACCCGTCTGCTACACGGTCACTCCTGGGCCATCGGATGGAAGGAATGGACGATGTGAACGTCCACGTTGACGGCTATCCGGTCGAGTCACTGGAACGGGACATCGACGATCGGCGCGCGCTGGAATTCCTGCATTCCAGCCACGTCCCAGGCTACGGGGTCGATCCGGCGCTGCACGATCTAGTCATGGCAGGCCGACATGCGCACGAAGGTATCGTGCATGGTTTCGTGCTTTTGGATGGGCGCATGAATGCGGACCGGAGAGCCCGTATCGAAGCGCTCGATGTGAAACTGCTCGGACGCCATGCCAACCATTTCAAGGCAGCCATCCCCATCGGCCAGCTCGATACCCTGGCAGACCTGAACTTCGTCGAATGGGTCGGTGCCAGTCGACTGGAGCAGCGCATCTGTCCGGATCTGCATGCCCTGCGCGATCAGGCGCGTGCCGAGGGGAAGGCCTGGGATGACAAGGACATCCCAATCTTCGTGAATCTGTTTGACGACGATCCGGACGGATACTTTGCTCGGCACCTGGAAGAACAGGGCGCCACGATCGGCCGGTATTATGACTTCGTGCGTGCCTATACAGCCATCGTCAAGGGCTCGGAACTGGACCAACTGGCTGACAATGACTTTGTGCTTTTTGTCGAGCCCATTCGCAAAACCGCCGTTCATCATGACGCCAGCGTGCCATTGCTCGGGGGCGATCGTATCCGGCCCGATGGCGTCGGCACGCGATTTGATGGATCGGAAACGACCGTCGGCATCATGGACACGGGGTTTGACCTCACCGGTCATGTCGATCTTGACAAGAATGCCTGCGGGTTCAATTTCACCGATGATGACGCGGGAGTGTGGGAGGACGAGCGCACTCACGGCACTCATGTGCTGGGCACGATCGTTGGTACGGGCACGAGCGATATCCGCTACCAGGGAATGGCACCTGGCGTTGGCAGTCCCGGGTCTACTCGAATCCGCGCGGCCAAGATCTGGGACTCGACCGGCACCGGCACCGACGACTGGTACGTCCAGGGCTTCGAGTGGATGGGGCAGGAAGAGGCCTGTGACTCCATCGGCGTCAGACCGCTGGTGGTCAATGTCAGCGGTGGCCGCTACTCAGGATCGGCCGGCACCAATATCGTTGCGCGCACGGCCGATTCGATTACCTGGGATCACCGTCAGCTCTATATCGCCTCGGCTGGGAACTCGGGGCTCGATGATGACGGCAATGTCGACGAGGAAACAGTTGGTGAACCGGGCAGCGCCAAGACAGTGCTGGCCGTGGGCAACGTTCGCCCCCGGGGCTTCGAGTTGATTGGTGAAATCTGGCCGAGCAGCAGCCGCGGTCCGACGGCCGATAGCCGACTGAAGCCGAACGTCGTAGCCCCGGGGCGCAGCATCAACTCGGTAGCTGCAGGCACGACTGATGGTTATAGTTCAAAAACTGGTACGAGCATGGCGGCACCGCATGTCACCGGGCTTGCCGCCACACTGATGCACCACCGGAGTTTCTACCGTGAACGGCCCTGGGCAACGCGGGCGCGATTGATGGCGGCCGGACTGCTGCACGACGACGACACCAACCTGTCAGAACGCAACACCTACGGCTTCGGCCGCGTCTCCTCCTACATGACGCACTGGTCGAGAAACAACCCGGACGGCTGGACCTATTGGACGAGTTCCCGTTTTGTCAATGACAGCAACTACGGTGAACGAGAGATTACGGTTCAGCCCGGCACGGAACGCTTGGCCATCGTCATGACCTGGGATGAACCGGCGGCCAGCGCCGGGGCCAGCAGCGCCCGGCTGTGGGACCTGGAACTTTGGGTCGATGAACACTCGACCTGCGCTCCGGAAGACGAGCCGAGTTGTGGCGACCATCGAAAATTCTCGCTCAATGACAATGTCGTCTGGTTTTTCTGGGAAAACCCGCCTGCCGG
>SKSJ01000167.1 GCA_007123055.1 Wenzhouxiangella sp.
CCAGTTGTCCGGGGAGCTGACGCCGGAGGAGTCCGGCGACGTGGCGCGTATCGATGTCGACGATCTGGCGTCTCGATTTCACAAGCTGGAAGGCTCCAGTATTCGCATGGAGGCGCTTGAGCTCTACACCGAGCGATTCCGGATGGCGCTGACCGACTACCTGGCCTGGCTCGACAATCCGTCTGGTTTCGTCAGCGTCGGTGGAGAAAGAAAACGTGCGGTCACTCGCGGGTCACTGACGCGAGAGCAGGAAGTTGCCGAACGCATCACACTCGAGGCAACCGATAACCCCTCCAACATCATTCCCATCGCCCTGCGGCCGGAGGTCTCGGTATATCTGGCCAACCTGCCGCTGGATCTCAGTCCGGCGGAGGCTGACAAGATTGCCCGTGTGGTTCGGGCCTTCGCCGTCAACGGTGATGAAGGTGACGGTACGGAGCACGGTGCATGAGTCGCCTGTTCATCATCACGCTGATGGTGATCTTCGCATTGTGCGGAGTCGGGTTGTGGCTGTTTTTCATTCTGGGCACGACCGAGGGACCGTTTCGCGAGGAGCTGGTACCGGAACTGGTCGTGTTCTGTATCGAGGCTTTTATCCTGGTCGGCCTGCTCGGTCTGATCCAGCGTTACCTCGAGAATCGTCGTCGACGCCAGATGTGGCTCAGCCTGCGCGGGTCCTTTCGCGACCTGCTGTCGCTGATGGACATCGCGTTTCTGGAGCCCAATGCCGAACCGACATCTTCTCGCGAGCTGGAAGCCGATCCCCGGGTGATCGGTGACCTGCTATATGAGCTGGAACGAAAACACCCGGATCTGGACAGTCTTGTGGCGCTGAAAATGGAAGGGCAGGAGTCGTTGCCTCTGACCCGCAGCCTGGTGGGGGTGGCAGCGCAGTTATCCGCCACGCACATGAACTGGTGGATCGCCATCGTCGACAGTATCCACCGCCTGGCGACAGCCCGGGATCGAACCGGCATCGAGGCCAGCGTGCACGAGATGCTGATCAATATCCAGGAGTTCGATCGCCTCGACCTCCGAACCTGATCAACCCTTTCCGCGGGTGCGGGTCTTGTTCTTTTTTGCGTTCTTTTCCATGAATGAGACGATCATGCCCGCAACATCCTTGCTGGTTGCCGTCTCGATTCCCTCCAGGCCAGGCGAGGAATTGACTTCCATGACCAGCGGGCCGTGATTGGAGCGCAGCAGGTCGACGCCGGCGACATTCAGCCCCATGACCTTGGCGGCTCGGACTGCGGTGGAGCGTTCCTCCGGAGTGATCTTGATCAGGGAAGCGGTGCCGCCGCGATGCAGGTTGGAGCGGAATTCACCCGGTTTGGCCTGGCGCTTGATGGCGGCGACGACCTTCTCGCCGACCACGAAGCAGCGGATGTCGGCGCCGCCGGCTTCCTTGATGTATTCCTGCACCATGATGGAGACGTTCAGACCCATGAAAGCTTCCAGCACGCTTTCGGCCGCCTTGCGCGTTTCGCATAGCACCACGCCGATGCCCTGCGTCCCTTCCAGCAGCTTGACCACCAGCGGCGCGCCGCCGACCATTTCGATGACATCGCCGATATCGGCAGCCGCCCGGCAAAACCCGGTGACCGGCATACCGATACCCTTGCGGGAAAGCAATTGCAGCGATCGCAGCTTGTCCCGGGAGCGGGTCACCGCCACGGACTCATTGAGCGGGAACGTGCCCATCATCTCGAACTGGCGTAGCACGGCCGTGCCGTAGAAAGTGATCGAGGCACCGATTCGCGGAATCACCGCGTCGAACGGCTCGAGCTGGTGACTGCGGTAGTGGATGGTCGGGCGATGCGAAGCGATGTTCATGTAGCAGCGCAGGGTGTCGACGACCTCGACCTCGTGACCCCGCTCGCGGGCCGCCTCCATCAGGCGGCGGGTGGAGTAGATTCTGCGGCTGCGCGAAAGAATGGCGATACGCATGGTCGTCGGACTCCGGCCGTGATCAATCGAGACGAGGTTTGCCCTGCAGGAACGTTCGCGCCGGATAAACCAGGGCGTGGTTCTCCATCGCGGTGCGTCCCAGCAGCATACGGTAGCGCATTTTCTCGCGGTTGGTGAGGGTAATGTCGACTTCCCAGCGCGAGTGTCCGATGACCAGTGGTGTGCGGATGGTGCAACGTTCCTCGAACTTGCCGGAGGTGTTGCGTACGCGTCGATGCACCAGGAGGTCCGCTTCGCAGCGTTGCCAGCGATCCGGCTCGGGATGCCCCATGTGGACATGAAAAATGACGCGCCGTTGCCCGTCGATCTCGATCGGCTGGATGTCGCTGGCGTGCAGGGCGCAGGACTTGGCCCCGGTATCGACTCGCGCACGCAGCTTCTGGATTCCCAGTTCGGGGAGCGCGACCCACTCGCAGGCGCCGATGATCATGTTGGGAGCAATGTGCTTGTTCATCGGCCGCCTGCCATTGAAAGTATGGTTGGTCTCACACGGGCTCTCGGAGCTGCAGGGCCCGCAGAGTGGATAAAGAATATCGCAAACTCCGCGGGCCCTGCGTGCTGGCGTCACTGCCTGGGCAGTTTCAGGTGCCGGGCTGTCCTACTCGGCCTTCGCCAGGTCGTCGAGCATGGCCTTCAGGAAGCGAGCGGCTTCACCGCCGGTACACGCGCGATGATCGAAGGTCAACGACAGCGGGATCATCCGGTGCACTTCCACGCCACCGAGTACCGGGACGACTTCATTGCGCAGGGCACCGGCGGCGACGATGGCGACGCACGGCGGGGTGATGACCGGGGTCGCGTAGCGACCGGCGAACTTGCCGAAGTTCGACAGGATGATGGTGTAATCCTTGAGGTCTTCCGGTGGAATCGAACGATTCTGAACGTTATCGCGCAACCGGTTGATTTCATTGCGAAGTCCGGCTTTGTCGGCCTTGTTGACGTCACGCAGGGCGGCCACGAACAGGCCGTCGGGAGTATCGACTGCCATGCCCACGTGCATGTTCTTGTGCACCATGCGCATTTCCTGTTCACCATCGAACCAGCCGTTGAGACCCGGTTCGGCCTGTGCGCCGGCCCACAGCGCACGCAACAGTCGCACCGTGATGTCTTCCCCGGGGCGCCAGGCATGAATGTCGGCATCGTCCATGAGCGTGGTCGGAACCACGGACTTGTGCGATTCGCTCATCACTCGGGCCATCGTGCGGCGGGTACCGCGCACCGGTTCCCAGTCCCCGCTCGGCGGCTGCGCGGCCGGCTGCTGCCGGGATGGTTCCGGTGCGGGCTCCTGGCGGACTTCCGGTTCCGGGCGAGCCGAAGGCTGAGGCGATGGCTCGCTTGTACGCGGTTTCGCCGACGCGGTACCCTCCTCGGCGGCCTTGCGCACGTCCGCTGCCGTGACGACACCGTCGGCACCGCTGGCCTGCACCGCGGAGAGGTCGACCTTGAGCTTGCGCGCCAGAGCGCGCACGGCCGGCGTCACCTTCACACCGCCGACGGTAGAGGTCTGCTCGCGCAGCACTTCGCCCCCGGCCTGCATCTTGCCCACCACGGTTCCGGAATCTTCGCGCTCTTCCGGCTCCGCTGGTTTGCTCTCGGCACTGTCGCCGGCGTCCGTCTCTTCTTCCGTGGAGCGCGCCTCGGTGGCCGGCGGTTCACTTTGCGAGGTTTCCTCGGCGCCGGCTTCACCCTCGACCTGGAACTCGGCCAGGGGTGCGCCCGTCTTGATCACGTCACCGGGACCGCCGTGGAACTTGACCACCTTGCCGGTGAACGGGCTGGGGACCTCGACGACGGCCTTGGCCGTTTCCATCGAAACCAGCGGCTGGTCAACCTTGACCTCGTCACCTTCGTTGACCAGCCATTCGACGATTTCGGCATCCGGCAAACCTTCGCCGAGATCGGGCAGATTGAAAACCTTCATGACACCTCCAGAACCTGTTGAGCGGCATGCACGATGCGCTTGGCGCTCGGCATGTACTTCATTTCGTTGCGATACAGCGGCATGATCACATCATAGCCGCATACCCTCTTGACCGGCGCGTGCAGGTGCCAGATGCCCGCATCGGCCAGGCCGGCGGCAATCTCGCTGGCTACGCCGCAATGCCTTGGCGCTTCCTGGATGATCACGCAACGGCCTGTGCGTTCGACCGACTCGATGATGGTCTCCATGTCGAGTGGACTGATCGTGGCTACATCGATGACTTCCACGCTGACGCCCTGTGACTCGAGCTGGTCGGCAGCCTGCATGGTTTCCTTGACCATCGACCCCCAGGTCACCAGGGTGATGTCGTTGCCGTCGCGCAGGGTGTAGCAGACATCAAGCGGCAGTTCCTCGCCGTCGTCGACGACCTCTTCCTTCTGCCAGCGGTAGATCCGCTTGGGCTCCATGAAGATGACCGGATCCGGATCGCGGATGGCGGCCAGCATCAGGCCGTAGGCGCGCGAGGGCGACGAAGGAATCACGACCCTGACACCCGGCATGTGAGCAAACAGCGCCTCGGGGCTTTCGGAGTGATGCTCGGGTGCGTGAATGCCGCCACCGGACGGGAAGCGAAGCACCATGGGGCAGGACAGTCGTCCACGCGTGCGGTTACGCATGCGACCGGCGTGACACATGATGTGGTCGATCATGGGCATGGTGAAGCCGCAGAACTGGGCCTCGGCCACAGGCTTCATGCCTTGCGTACCCATGCCGACAGTCATTCCGGCGATCATGACCTCGGCCAGCGGCGTGTCGATGACCCGGTCGTCTCCAAAACGCTTGTGCAGGCCGGCGGTGGCGCGGAATACGCCGCCGTTGACGCCCACATCCTCGCCCAGCACGACGACGGAGGGGTCTTCTTCCATGGCGCGGGCCAGGGCCATCGTCACGCCATCAATGAGAGTGATCTCTGCCATCAGTGATGTCCTCCGTCTTCCGGGAATTGCTCGGCGTAGGCACGCTGTTCTGCAAGGTCGTGGGGCAGTTCGGCATACATGTAGTCGAACATTGCGGTCACGCCCTGCGGGTTGTTGTCGACCTGGTCGACGTACTCGTCGGCGGCCTGCTGAACCCACTGGCTGCATTCTTCGAGGAGTTCGGCCTCGCGCTCCTCGTTCCAGGCGCCCTGGTCGATCAGATAGGCCTTGAGCCGCTTGACCGGCTCCTTTTCCCAGGCCTCCTCGACTTCCTCGTTGGGGCGGTAGCGGCGGGCGTCGTCGGCAGTGGTGTGATCGCTCAGGCGATAGGTCATCATTTCGATGACGAAGGCACCCTTGCCGGCACGGGCCGCGTTGACCGCCTTGTCCATGGCCCAGAGGCAGGCGATCAGGTCGTTACCGTCGACCTGGATGCTGGGCAGGCCACCGGCGATCCCTTTCTGTGCCAGGGTCGCGGCCGTGTTCTGCTTCTGGCGCGGCACGGAAATCGCCCACTGGTTGTTGACGATGACCAGCACCAGCGGCAGTTTCCATGCACTGCCGGCATTGATGGCTTCCAGAAAATCGCCCTTCGACGAGCCGCCGTCGCCGACGACCGACACCGCGACACGCTCCTCGCCGCGCAGCTTGTAGGCCAGCGCGGCACCTGCCGCGTGCAGGCACTGCGTGGCAATCGGCACGCACCAGGCGAAATCGTGCTTCGGCCCGGAAAAGTCGCTGCCGCGTTCATCGCCGCCCCAGTACATCAGCACTTCGGACATTTTCACGCCACGATAGAACTGCGCGCCGTATTCGCGGTACATCGGGGCAAAGCAGTCCTCCTCGCGCATGGACGCGCCGATCGAGATGTGAGCGGCTTCGTGTCCCAGGCATGAAGCATAGGTGCCCAGTTTGCCGGTACGTTGCAGGGCAACCGCCTTCTTGTCGAAGGTTCGGGTCAGTACCATGAGCTTGTAGAGCTCGACCAGCCGATCGTAGTCCCGGGCCAGAGCCGGCACCTGCTGGTCTTCCACGAGCTTGCCGTCTGGCTTCAGGAACTGGAAATAGTCCACCTTGAAGGCGGCGACAGTCTGCGCCATGTTGACTCCTCAAA
>SKSJ01000110.1 GCA_007123055.1 Wenzhouxiangella sp.
CACCTTTCACCTTTCACCTTTCACCTTTCACCTTTCACCTTTCACCTTTCACCTTTCACCTTTCACCTTTCACCTTTCACCTTTCACCTTTCACCTTTCACCTTTCACCTTTCACCTTTCATCTTTCACCTTTCACCTTTTTCCTTTCACCTCCCCCCCACTGGCCCGAATCTTGCAACTGACATAGAATCGGACCCATGAAACAGGGTACGCGCCTCCAACTCAAGCTCGGCCAGAAACTCAAGCTGGCACCGCAGTTGCGCCAGGCCATCGCGCTGCTGCAGCTTAACCGGATCGAACTGCGCCAGCGCATTCGCGAGGCGCTCGATACCAATCCGCTGCTCGAACGCGCCGACGAGCCGGCTGCCGACGGTGAAGATTCCGCCAGCGAGGGCGAGGGCGACGTCGATCTCGATCACGAAGACGATTACGGATTCGATGACCTGCCCGAAGGCTTTTCGGTCGCGCGCGACGCCCCCAACTACGACGAATTCATCAGCGACCGCGCCGACGAATCACTGCAACAGCACCTGCTCTGGCAGGTCAACCTGTCGGGTTTCAACGAAACCGATGAGGCCATTGCCCGCGCCATCATCTACGCGCTCGACGAAGACGGCTACCTGGGCGACGACATCGCCACGCTGCGTGGCTCGCTTGCACCCGAATACCTGGTCGGTGAAGACGAGATCCTGGCCGTGCTCGAGCGTGTCCAGCACCTCGAACCCGTCGGGGTGGCCAGTCGCTCCATCAACGAATGCCTGCTGGTCCAGCTCAAGGCCATGCCTGCCGCTACCCCATCGCTGGGGCTGGCCTGTCATATCGTCGAGCATCACTTCACGGCACTCGGTAGACAGGACATCGACACCCTGTGCCGGCAGACCGGCGTGAGCACCGACGAGATTCGTGCCGCCATCGAGGTCATCCGGCGCACCAATCCGCACCCGTGCTCGCGCTTTTCCAGCGACAACGAAAACTACATCGTTCCCGATGTCTATATTCATCCGGCCGAGGACGGCTGGCGCGTGACGCTCAACCCCGACAATGATCCGGGCCTCCGGCTCAATGACATGTACGTGAACCTGGCTCGCCAGAGCCGCGGCGAAGACCGCAAATACCTCAACGACCGGCTGCAGGAGGCGCGCTGGCTGATCAGCGGCCTGGAAATGCGCAACCAGACCCTGCTGGCGGTCACCCGCGCCATCGTCGAGCGCCAGCACCCTTTCTTCGGCGAGGGAGAGGCCGGCATGCGGCCCCTGCTCCAGCGTGAAGTGGCCGAGCAAATCGGCGTGCACGAATCGACCGTTTCGCGCGCCACCACGCAGAAGTATGCCCATACCCCCAGGGGAACGTTCGAACTCAAGCATTTCTTCTCGGTCGGAATCGACACCCGCGACGGCCACCAGGTGGCGGCTACCGCCGTCAAGGCCCGACTGCGGCGCCTGATCGGCGAGGAACCGGCCGGCAAGCCCCTGTCCGACCAGGCGCTGGCCGACCGGCTGGCCGAACAAGGCATCCTGCTGGCACGCCGGACCGTGGCCAAATACCGCGAGCAACTGGGGATTCCCGGTTCCGCCCAGCGCCGACGGGCAGCCCGTCTGCAAACGGCCTGACGGCCCGGTCGCCACTGGTATAACATTGCCTCATCAACGCCAAGGAGTCTATCCATGCAACTTGAAGTTTCCGGTCAGAACATCGAAGTGACCCAGGCACTGCGCGCCTACGTCGCGGAAAAGACCGAGCGTCTCGAACGCCATTTCGACAACCTGATCTCGGCCCATTTCGTTCTGCGGCTCGAGAAGCTCGAACACACGGCGGAAGCCACCATTGGCGTTGGCGGCCGGACCAACCCCATTCATGCCGACGCCGTGGCCGAGGACATGTACGCGGCCATCGACGCGCTGATCGACAAGCTCGACCGGCAGGTCCGCCGACACAAGGACAAGGTCACGGATCACCGCGCCACACGCCCCAACGAGGCCGACTGAGCGAACCACGACGCAACCCCCGGCAGGCAGCCATGCACCTCACGGATGTCCTCGACGTTGACCGGATCGCGGTCGACATCACCGTCTCCAGCAAGAAATCCTTGCTGGAGAAGGCCGCCACTTTGCTGGCGGTGACCCCCGACAGCGCGGACTCGCGCGACATTTTCGAAAGCCTTTGCCAGCGCGAGCGGCTGGGTTCGACCGGGCTGGGCCATGGCGTCGCCATTCCGCACGGACGAGTGGCCGGCCAGCAGACGGTGGCCGCCGCGGTCATCCGATTGCAGAAAGCCATTGATTTCGACGCTCCGGACTCCGACCCGGTGGACCTGTTTTTCGCCCTGGCGGTGCCCGACAAGTGCACCGATGTGCACCTGCGACTGCTCGCCGACATCGCCGAGCGGCTGGGTCGGGAGCAACAACGACAAGCCATCCGGCAGGCGACAGATCCCGACCAACTGCTCAGGCTGCTGTCGGCGGACCCGGCCGACACATCACGGCAATGACGACCACGCGCGTCACCCCGGCCGAACTCCATGATCAGTTCGCCGAACGCCTCGGGCTGGCCTGGGTCTGCGGCAAGCGAGAAGGCCGGTTGCGCGAGATCGAACCGACCGGTTTTCATACCCGTCCCTCGCTGGTCGGCTTTCTCAATCTCATTCACTCCACACGCATCCAGGTTATCGGGCGCGAGGAGTTCGCCTGGCTGGAAGGACTGGACTCGCGCGTGCGCTGGGAGTCGCTGGCGCGCATCATGGATGCACGGCCGGCCGCCATCATCGTCGCCAACGGTCTCGAGGTCGCCGACGACCTCGAGCAACTGGCGCGTGAGAGCAGCACCCCGCTACTGACCTCGACACAACGCGATTGGGAACTGGTCGAGTTCCTCGAGTACCAGATTGCACGACGGCTCGCTTCGCGGACCACGCTGCACGGCGTATTCATGGAGATTTTCACCATCGGCGTGCTGATCACCGGCGAGGCCGGCACCGGCAAGAGCGAGCTGGCGCTTGAGTTGATATCCCGGGGCCACCGTCTGATTGCCGACGATGCCCCCGAGTTCACCCAGCTTACGCCCGACATCGTCGAGGGCTCGTGCCCGCCGGTGCTGCGCGAATGCCTTGAGGTACGCGGCCTTGGGATTCTCAACATCCGGCGCATGTTCGGTGACGCCGCAATCAAGGCCAAGAAATACCTGCGCCTGATCATTCACCTGCACATGCCCGATTCCGGCGACGAGGAGAGCGATCGGCTGCACGGCGACGACAGCATGCGTGACGTGCTTGACCTGAAGATTCCCCAGATCAATCTCCCCGTCGTGGCCGGCCGCAACATGGCGGTGATCGCCGAAGCCGCCGTGCGCGATTTCATGTTGCGCATGAAGGGATTCGATGCCGCCGCGGAATTTGTCGAACGTCACGGCCGGTTGCTGTCAGACCAGAAATGAGTGATTCGCTGTCCCTGATCATCATCAGCGGCCTGTCGGGGAGCGGCAAGACCGTGGCCCTGCACGCCCTCGAGGACCTGGGCTACTACTGCGTCGACAACCTGCCGGGAAACCTGCTGCCGGAACTGGCCAACGAGGTACGCAGCCAGCCCGAGCGCTATCCGCGCGTGGCCATCGGTATCGACGCGCGCAGCGGACCGGAAGGCCTGGGCCGGCTGCCGACATTGCTTGAGTCGCTTCCCGGGGATCCCGGATTCCGGCTGCTGTTTCTCGACACCGACGAACGAGTGCTGATCCGCCGCTTCAGCGAGACGCGCCGACGCCACCCCCTGAGCGATCTGGGAGGGCTGGAGACTGCCATCGAGGCCGAGCGCGAGCTGCTGGCCCCGATCCGCAACAAGGCCGACTGGATCATCGATACTTCCGAAAGCAACCTGCACCAGTTGCGACGCCAGGTCTGGCGTACCATCGGCATTACCGAGAACGAAAGCGTGCAGTCGGTGGTACTGGAATCATTCGCCTTCAAGCGCGGCGTGCCGCGTGACGTCGACATGGTGTTCGATGCGCGCTGCCTGCCCAACCCGCACTGGCAACCCGGTTTGCGCGCTCATACCGGCCTGGAGGTGTCGGTTCAGAAGTACCTGGAGCGCCACGACATCGTCGACGAGTTCTGTGGTGACGTGCTCGCTTTCGTCAGGCGCTGGCTACCGGCGCTGGCCGAGGACCAGCGCAGCCTGGTGACGATCGCGGTCGGTTGCACCGGCGGCCAGCACCGCTCGGTTTACGTCATCGACCGCATCGGGCAGGCATTGCGTGCTCAAGGCCTGAGAGTGCTGGTCAGTCACCGGGAGCTCGAGCAATGACCGGAATCGTGCTGGTCACCCACAACGGCCTGGGAGAAGTCATTCGTCATGAGGCCGAGCATATCCTGGGCCGCACGGTCAATCTCACTACCGTGGCGGTCAGCTACCGTGCCGATCCGGAGGCCAGCCTCAGCGAACTTCGTACCGCCATGGCAGCCAGTGCCGATGCCGGGGGCACGCTGGTTCTCACCGACCTGCCCGGTGCCACCCCGCACAACCTTGCCTCCCGCGCAGCCGTCGAGAACGGCGTCCCGGTGGTGTCCGGCCTCAATCTGCCGATGCTGCTGAAAGTCATCAATCATGTCGATGAACCGGCCGATGAGTTGGCCGGGCGCGCATGCGAAGGGGGTCAACAGGGCGTCGTTCGCAAATGACACGCAGGACGCTGCAACTGACCAACCGGCTCGGACTGCATGCCCGCGCGGCCAGCAAGCTGGTGCAGACCGCATCGGCATTCGACTGCGAGGCCTGGCTGGAGCACAAGGGGCGACGCGTCAACGCTCGCTCGATCATGGGTGTCCTGCTTCTGGCCGCTCCCTGCGGTAGCGAACTGATGCTTGAGACCTCCGGCGAGCAGCATGAAGAAGCTGCCGACGCCATTACCGAGCTCGTCGAAAACCGTTTCGGAGAAGACCAGTGAGCCTGGCGCTGACCGGCATCGGTGTCACCAGCGGTATCGCGATGGGCCGTGTGCACCGGCTCACTCCCGGTGAGCTGGCACTGCCCGAGTATCACCTCGAGGCCGGCGCCGTGACCACCGAGATTACCCGCATCCGCCAGGCCGCGCAGCGCAGCGAGCACTTCCTCGGGAATATGATGACACGGGTCAGCGGACGCGGCAGCGAAACGGCACGCGACCTGCTCGAAGCACACCGCCTGATGCTGCGCGACCCGATGCTGATCGAGGCCACCTGCGAGCGCATCAACGAGCAGCGGATCAACGCCGAATGGGCGCTGGCCCAGCAAAGCGAACAGTTGCAGGAAGAGTTCCGGCGCCTGGATGACGAGTACCTGGCGCTCCGACGCGAGGATCTCGAGCAGGCAGTGGGACTGATCCAGCGTGAACTGGCCGAGCAGCCGACCACGGCGCTCGATGCCCGCATCCCGCACCATCTCGACCAGACCATCCTGATCGCAAGCGAATTGGGGCCGGCCGAACTGACCGTACTCAGCCAGCGTCGGGTGGCCGGCCTGGTTACCGAGCACGGCGCACCATACTCGCACTCCGCCATTCTCGCGCGCAGCCTGGAAATCCCGATGGTCGTCGGCGTTCATCATGCCCTCGAACTCCTTCGGGAAGACGAGGAGATCATCATCGACGGTCACTACGGATCGGTGCTGACAGATGTCGATGACAGCCTGCGTCGCCACTACGCGGAAAAGCTTGATGCCACGCTCAGGCATCGAAACGACCTCAAGCGCTACCTCGGACGTCCGTCATTCACGACCGACCGTCAGCCCTTCTGCCTGTACGGCAATGCCGAACTGCCGCCGGAGTTCGAGCGTTGCCTCGCCGCCAAAGTCGATGGCATCGGCCTGATGCGCACCGAGTACATGTTCCTCGAGGCGCATCTACCCGACGAGCAAACTCAGTACCTGGCTTACAGCGCCGCTGTTCGCACCATGAACGGGCGCACAGTCACCATTCGTACGCTGGATGCCGGCGGCGACAAGCTGCCGGCCGCACTCGAGCTGACCCGCGGCCCGAATCCGGCACTGGGATTGCGCGGACTTCGCCTTTCGCTCTCGATCGCCGATGCCTTTCGCAACCAGCTTCGAGCCATCCTGCGAGCCTCGACGCTCGGTCCGGTGCGAATCCTGCTGCCCATGCTCACCAGCGTGGCCGAAATACTCCAGGCTCGCCAACTGATCGCCGAGTGCCGTGAACAACTGCGAAAGGAAGGTTTCCAGATCGACCCCGCCCTGCCGGTCGGGGGCATGATCGAGACACCGGCCGCCGCACTGGACATCGAGCGCATGGCGCCGGAACTGGATTTTCTCGCAATCGGCACCAACGACCTGATCCAGTACGTCCTGGCCGTCGACCGCCAGGACGAGCTGGTCAGCCATATTTACGATCCGACCCACCGCGGCATCCTGGAGTTGATCGCACGAATCGTCGAGTCCGGACGCCGGCATGATCGTGAAGTCACGATCTGCGGTGAGCTGGCCGGCGACCCGGCAGCCGTGCGCATGCTGATCGGCCTGGGCGTCAGTCATTTCAGCCTGCCACCGGCGCAGATCGGTGCGGTCAAGAAAAGCCTGATCGAGTGCAGCAGCCGACGTTGCCGCGAACTGGTGGAATCCTACCGTGCAGGCAACGGAGCGCCCAACGGCTCAGAGCTGCTCGCCGCGCTGACCGAGGACCGGTAAGCGCGCAGACTACTGGTCCGTCACCCGATCGCGCACGTAGGTCGGCTCGAGCTGCCAGGCAGCGACCGGCTCGACCCCGTCGGCCAGTGCCAGCAGTGAGCGGGCATCCGGCCAGGCATCGGGGCGCCGGTGCGACAGCGCGGCACCCAACGCCTGCTCGATCCGCTCGCCGTAGACGGCCATTCCGGACCCGGCAGCGAGCCATGGCCCGGGATGGGGCGCGACCAGCGCCGACGGCGAGCCAACCTGCTCTTCTCCGATCAACTCATGCCCCCCTGCTGCAGCCTGAAACCATGCGGAGTACACCTCGCTCATGCGGGCGTCGAGTATCGCCAGGACGTGCCTGGCACGACCCTCGGGATCGGCGGACCGGGCCAGTGTTGCGAGCGTGGAAACGGGGTACACCGGCAGTTCATGGGCCAGCGCCACCCCCTGGACCACGCCGAGGCCGATGCGCAGACTGGTAAATCCGCCGGGACCGCGGGACACGGCGACGCCATCCAGATCGGGAAAGCCGATACCTCCGTCGGCAAGCAACTCACGCATCCACGGCACCAGCAGTTCGGCATGGCGACGGGGGGCGTGCTCTTCACGAACATGCACCTCACCATTCACCTCGAGTGCCACGGAGCAGAAATCGGTCGCGGTTTCGACAGCCAGTCGGTTCATGGTTGCAGTCTGTCCTTGAGAAAACTCGCCGCTTCGGCCGCGCCGCGAACGGGCGTCATCGGCGGCAGGCTCTTGAGAAACAATCGGCCGTAAGGACGGCTGGCCAGGCGCGGATCGCCCAGCACCAGCACGCCGAAGTCATCGGCCTGGCGAATCAGCCGCCCCGCCCCCTGCTTGAGCGCCAGCACGGCATGCGGCAACTGCACGGTGGTGAAAGGATTCTCACCGGCCTCGCGCACCGCCTTGAGCGTGGCTTCGAGCACGGGGTCGTCAGGTGCGGCGAAGGGCAGCTTGTCGATGACCACCACGCTCAGTTCGCGCCCGGGCACGTCCACGCCCTCCCAGAAGCTGGCCGCTCCCAGCAACAGGCTGCCCGGGGTCTCCCGGAAACGCCGGAGCAGAACAGGTCGCGGTGCGTCTTCCTGCACCAGCAGGTTGAAATCGCTGTTCGCCCGCAACCACTCGGCCGCTCGCCGCAGGGCACGATGCGAGGTGAACAGCAGGAACGAACGGCCGCCGGCGGCGCGCAACACCGGAAGCACCTGTTCAAGCAGGGCCTCGGTGTGATTGTGACTCGACGGTTCGGGCAGGCTCTCGGGCAACCACAACCGGGTCTGTGCAGGATAGTCAAAGGGACTCTCCACGACCAGCTCTCGCATCCTTTCCAGCCCCAGCCTGCGGGTGAAATGATCGAATCGGCCACCCACCGCGAGCGTGGCCGATGTCATGATCCAGGTGGCGGGCACGCGATCACGCAACTCCCTGAGCGGTCCGGCCACGTCCAGCGGAGTGAGGTTCAGGCCGAAGCGGCCGCGCCGGTTGACGAACCAGCGCACGTACCCGTCCCTGCCTTCCAGGAAATCGCCCAGGCCCTCGGCCAGCACCTCGGCACGCTGGCAGGCATTGGCGAGGTCCCGTGTCTGTTCGGCCAGCGGGTCCAGTGTGCCGGCCAGCCTTTCCAGCGCCCGCCGCAGTGCGGCAAACTCGGAAAGGCAATTCGACAAGGCACCGAACTCGCCGCGGGCCGGCAGTTCGACACATCGGCTGACGGACTGGTCAAGCGCGTTGCGCAGATTCTGTGCCGGTTCCATCACCAACTTCAGCGCCCCACTGGCCTGACCGGCGGCCCGCAGCGTGTCGTTGACCAGTTCCCGAACCTGCCAGGCACTGATGCCGCGCGAGAAGAACCGCATTGCCGTATCGGGCACCTGGTGCGCCTCGTCCAGTACCACGGCCCCGGCCCCCGGCAGCACCTCGCCGAAGCCGGTCTGCTTGAGCGCCATGTCGGCAAACAGCAAGTGATGGTTGACCACCACGATATCGGCTTCCTGTGCCTGGCGCCTGGCCCTCACCAGGTGGCAGTCGGCCAGGTGCTCGCATTCGCTGCCCAAACAGTTGTCCTGGGTGGAGGTCACCAGCGGCCAGACGGCCGAACGGGTCGCGATGTCATCAAGCTCCGAGATCTCGCCCGACACCGTGTGACGCGCCCAGCGTTTGACCATGCGCAACTCGTCGCCGACGGCACCGTCGGCCAGTTCCGGGTCAGCCAGGTGTTTGTCCAGCCGGTGGTGGCACAGGTAGTTTGCCCGCCCCTTGAGCAGCGCGACCTTCCGCTCCAGCCCGAGCGCACGCAGGGTCATGGGCAGATCACGGGAAAACAGCTGGTCCTGAAGGTTGAGCGTGCCGGTGGAAATGATGGCGCGCTCGCCGCGCATCAGCACCGGCACCAGATAAGCCAGGGTCTTGCCGGTGCCCGTGGCTGCCTCCGCGACCAGATCGGTCCCCGACGCCAGGCAGTCATCGATGGCAGTGGCCAGCTCGAGCTGCCCGTCGCGCGGAATATAGGCTGGCAGTGCGGCGGCCAGCGGGCCATCCTCGGCAAAGACGTCAACGAGCATTGCCCCCGAAGACTCCGCCACCCCGCTCATCTAGAAGCGTTCCGGTGCCTCGACCTGGCATTGCGCCAGACGTTCGCGGGCCCGACGCGCGGCATCATCCCGACCCTGACGTTCACGCGCCAGGGCGATCGTGCGCCAGTTGCGCTGACACAGCTCACCCACCCGCGGGCCGACATCGAACGAGCGCGATGCATAATTCTCGGCCTGATCCCACACCCCCTTCTCGAGCTGGACCTCGGCCATGTACTGCAGGAGTTCGGGATCACGCGGCTCGATTCTCAGGGCGCGCTCCAGCAGGATGGTGGCGCGATCCAGGTCTCCCGCATTCTCGGCAGCGCCGGCCGCATCGGCCAATTCGGTCACGGCCGGATTTCTCAGCGGGTACACCTGCAGGCCGCTCGCCTGCTCGGCCGCCGGCGCGCGGACTTCCTCGGCCACGCTGCGATCCTCGACCGGTGCCGGCGGCTGGGCGGCGCAAGCGGCCAACAAGGCACCCAGTGCCAGGACGGAAACGGTTTGCCAGTATCTGCTCATGCCTTCCCGGGGTCTTTTGTCCATTGCCTGTCGTTCGTTCAGTGTGCAGCGTTCGGGGTGGCGGGGCAAGTGGGCCGCCGCGCGCCAGATGACGGATCAGAGCGCTGGTTCATCGCCGCCAGAATGGTCGCCGGCGCGAGCCTTCGTCCATGCATGGCGACAGCTCGGTCGGCTGGCTGCCCGCAACGAAGGGAATCGCAACCGCGCCAGCGCAGGACTCGCGCGCCAACAGGGGCGCCGGCCAGTCGATCCAGTACCACTCGACGCCTTCGGGCCAACCGGGACTGTAATCCCGCATCGGCAGCGCAGCAAACAACTCGGCCCAGACCGGCAGGGCACTACTGGCCCCACCGATACCGGCCGGTGCATGATCGTCACGACCGACCCATACCACGCCCAGCCAGTCGCGAGTATAGCCCACGAACCAGGCATCCCGACGGTCGTTGGTCGTCCCGGTCTTGCCGCGTATACCCGGGTCATTGGCAATCATGCCCGAGAGGCTTCGACCGGTTCCATCCGTGATGGCATGGCGCAGGCCGAAGTCAAGCAATGACAGCGCCTCCCGATCCCGAATGGGACGAAGGCGCATGGGATAGCGGCCGATGGATCGACCATTGGCATCGACCACCTCGCCGATCGCCTTCAGGGTCGTGCTGTAGCCCTCCGCGGCCAGCGGTTGATAGAGCTGGGTCACCTGCATCGGTGTGAGACTGACCGCGCCGAGAAACACCGATGGATGGGGGTCGGTACCCGGCACCACGCCCAGTTGCTCCATCAACCGCAGCAACGGCGCGACGCCAATCTCCAGGCCCAGCCTGACGGTGGCCTGGTTGTAGGACATGGCCAGCGCCTCCATCAGCGGTACGGTGCCCTGGCTGGTGCCATCATGGTTGCGCGGCTGCCATGGCTCATGTCCCGGGATCGGCACCGACAACGGCTCGTCCTCGAGTGGCGTGACCAGGGTGAAGCGCTGCGGATCGGCCAATGCGAGCAGATAAAGAAAAGGCTTGATGACCGAACCGACCGAGCGACGCGCATCGAGTGCTCGATTGAAGCCGGCGCGCCCGCTGTGTCGGTCGCCAACCAGTGCACGCAACTCGCCGGTGGCCGGCTCGGCCAGGACGATCGCGCCCTGGAGCTCGCCGGCCTCCCGCTCGACCCTGCCCAGCCCGACCCGCAACGCACGTTCGGCCTGCTGCTGGGCCGAAGGCGACAGCGTGGTGAAGATACGCAGGCCGGTGCCACGAAGGTCGCGATCGCGGTAGTCGGCACGCAGCTGGCGCCGAACAAGGTCGATGAATGCTGCATGCCGGCTGGAGCGACGCACCGACGCGGCACTGACGCCCAGCCCGGTGGCCACCGACCGGTCATGTACGACCTGGTCGATCAGGCCGGTTTCGAGAAACATGCCCAACACCTGGTTCCGCCGGGCCTTGGCGCGCTCTGGATTACGGACCGGGTGATACCACGAGGCACCCCGGGCCATACCGACGAGCAGGGCGATCTGGGCGGCATCCAGCGACTGCACCGGAACGCCGAAGTAGAACTCGCTGGCCCGACCGAACCCGTGGATGGCGTGAGCGCCGTCCTGGCCCAGGTAGACCTCGTTGAGGTAGGCCTCGAGGATTTCCCCCTTGCTGAACCGGCGCTCCAGGCTCAGTGCCATCACCGCCTCGTTGAATTTGCGCACGAAGCTGCGGTCCGGGGTCAGGAAAAGGTTCTTGACCAGTTGTTGGGTAATGGTGCTGCCACCCTGGGAGACCCGCCCGTGGCGCAGGTTGATCCAGGCCGCGCGCAACATGCCACGCGGGTCGAGACCGTGATGATGTCGAAACTGCCGATCCTCCACCGCCTGCACGCCGGTGACCAGCAACGGCGGAAAGTCGGCCAGCGCCACCACGGTCCGGTCGCGGTCGTCGAGCGGCATCAGGCTGCCGATCTCGGCCGGTGGCACGCGCACCAGCGCACTGCCATTGGAGCGTGTCAGTCGAACCCGATCCCCGGACAGATCCAGTTGCACCCGCTCGGGCGGCTGGTCACCGTCGGCAAAGCGAAATCCGGGCAGGTGAATGTCAAAGCGGTTGCCGTCGCGTGAATAGTGACCGACCCGCCGGGCATCGCCGCGCCGCAGGCCGGCCGCTTCGAGCTCGACAACCAGATCGCTTGAAGCCAGCCCGAGCCCGTCGTGCAACTCCAGCGGCCGCGCGTAGACGCGGCTGGACTGGCTGAGCTGGCGATCGGCAAAGCGCAGACCAGCCTCGCGATCCAGCCACCATACCCATGGCCCCAGCAGCCCCGCGCCCAGACCGAGCACGAACAGCAGCAGGCCGACCCCGACGCGCCGCATTGAAGAGTCCCGGGGCGCGCGACTGCGCTTGCCCTTGCGTGCTGGTCGTTTCTTGCGGGTCATTCCGGCCTGGAAGGTGACATGTACGGCGGGTTTGAAGGATAATTGCCCGTTTGCGAATCGATGGCGATCTGACGGGAAACACCGGGCGCCGAATGCGCCGGTCTCACCGCACCGATTCTACTGGAAAACCCGACCCGACCGAACTCATCGTGACAGCGGACGATCAGGACAAGCCGGCCTCCCTGCGGCACGCGAACAACGGCCCGGAACATGTGGCCGGCGGCGAATTCGTGCCACTGGTCGTGGTGCTTCCCGACGCTGACGGCGTCATCGATTCCGGCTGGCTGGCGCAGATGAAATCCGCAGTGCCGGGCCGCTACGTAACCGCCTTCCCTTCCCCGGATAGCGGACTGGAATGCCTGCAGGGCGAGCCACGACGATGGCCCGAAGTGGTCGCGGCGACAGCCGCCATGGACGCCGCGGACGGTGCCCTGATCATCGAAAGCGGACTGGTACTGCCTGGCGATTTTTCACAACGGCTGGCTACACTGGCGCACTCACCGGAATGCCCGCCGCTGACGCTGTTCGCCGGCAACCACGACGTGTCCGCCAATCCGTTTCACGGCCTGTCGATCGAACTGGCGGCCGACTGGTGCGACGACCTGGCGCATCTGGCCGGTCGCCGCCAATGGGTGGCGGTAGACCACCATTGCTCGCGCATGGGCTTTGTTCCCTCCGCCCCGCCGGCAGATGTCGCTGAACTGGCCGAACGGGGACAGGGCTGGATCTACGACAGCCTCTTCATTCACGACCCGCGGCGCGACCTGGCTTCGGGACACGGGCGACATCCGGCACTGGCCGCGGCACTGGGACCGCTCAGACTGGCGTACACACGATTGGCCGAACGTACTGAAACCAGGCTGGCCCTTCCGGCCATCGGTCGCGACGGCAAATCGGTCACCCTGCACATCGCGCACCATTGGGGCGGTGGCGTGGCCCGCTGGATCGATGATGTCGTTGCCGGCGACGAGAACGGTCACCACCTGGTACTGGCCGCGCGCGGCCACACCGACGGCAAGGTGCACGGCCAGCGCCTGTGCCTGTATGCCGCCGGCGCAACCCGCGGACTGATCGGCGAGTGGCTGCTCAGCCCCGCTATCGCCGCCACGGCAACCGCCCACGAGCACTATCGCGAGATCCTGCGACAGATCATCGAACGCCACGGCATCGGTCGCGTCATCATCTCGTCCCTGATCGGACACAGCCTCGACGCCCTGCGTACCGGGCTGCCCACTCTGCAGGTCTTGCACGACTACTACCCGGCCTGGCCGGTACTCGATCACGATCCGCTCGATTTCGACACCGGCGACGACATCGACCTGGCCGACGCCCTGACCGCCAGCGGCGACAAGCTGTTGTTCGATTGCACCGACAGCACTTACTGGCAGGCGCTGGGCCGGCAATGGCAGCAATTGACGGCCGAATACCAGGTTCACCTCATCGCGCCCACCAAGCAGGTGCGCCAGCGCTGGTGCCGGCTGATGGGCGACGATCTCGAACGCATTGACATCGTCCCGCACGGCTTCGAGGGCTGGCCCGATGCCCCGCGCATCCAGCCCGCAGCCCGTACCGACGGTCGCCTCAACCTGGTGGTGGTCGGGCGACTGTCGCCGGGCAAGGGTCTGGGGCTGCTGGAAAAGGCTCTGCCGGAGTTGCGAAAGGTCGCCCATATCACCCTGGTCGGCTGCGGCCATCACGGCATGCGACTGTTCGGACAGGCCGGGGTCGACATCCTGCTGGATTTCCAGCGCGAACAACTGCCCGGCCTACTCGCCACCCTGCGTCCGCAGGCCGCATTGTTCCTGTCCACCGTGGCCGAGACCTGGAACTACGTGCTCAGCGAGACGCGTTCACTGGGCCTGGTGCCGATCGCCGCGCGCACCGGCAGCTTCATCGAACGCATCGACGACGGGCACGACGGCCTGTTGTTCGACCCCTCGGCCGATGCACTGGTGCAATGCCTGGGCAAGCTGCACGCCGATCCGGCGTCCCTGGAACGAATGGCAACCCGCCTGCCCGCCGAGACGGCGATCGGCGAATCCATCGAGCAGTGGAGTCGGCACGTTGATGCCCTGGACTGTTGTCTCCCGAGACCCTCCCGAGCCGGCGCTGACCGGGTGCAGACCGCCGCCCTCGAGTCGGCCCTGGCCGATAGCCGTGAAGCCACCCGCCAACTCGAAGAGCAGAAAGACGCGCTTTACGCCGACCTGATCAAGCGGACCGACTGGGCACAGAAGCAGGAACGCCTGAACCGTGAACGCACCCGGGATCTGCGCACGGTGATGGAACAGGCCAGGCAGCAGGCCGAGGAACTCGAGGAGCGCACTCGCTGGGCACTGTCGCTGGACGAAGCGCTGCAACAGGAACGGGCACGTGCCGACTACCTGCAGGGTTACGTCGAAGCCGTGCATGCCAGCACATCCTGGCGATTGACGCGTCCCCTCCGCTTCCTCATACGCGTCGCCACCAATGCACGAGCACAACGTGCCTGGAACCCGTTGCGGTGGCCGCGGCTGATCGGGCAGTTCCACCACAACCTTCGCGTCGGCGGCCTGCGTGGCGCTCTCGACCGCATGCAGCATGTCGACACGCCCGGGCCCGTGGATGCCCTCGCTGCCCCAGTGGCGACCACCGCGTTCACAGAGCCGCCGGCTGATCCCGATCCGGTGACTCTGCCGAGTGCGGCACGCCCGACAACCAGCATCATCATTCCCGTCTACAACAAGTACGAGTACACGGCCGCCTGCCTGCACTCGATTGCCGAACACACGCCGGCCGGCGACTGGGAGGTCATCGTCGTCGACGACTGCTCGAGCGACGACACGCCAGATTACCTGTCGACCTGCCGCGGCATTCGCGTGATCCGCAACCTGGAAAATTCCGGCTTCATCCGAAGCTGCAATGCCGGCGCCGAGGCCGCCCGCGGCGAGTACCTGGTCTTCCTCAACAACGACACCACCGTCACCCCCCACTGGCTCGAGGCACTGATCGGCACCTTCGAGCAGATCGAAGACGCCGGTATCGTCGGCGGACGCCTGGTCTACCCCGACGGTCATCTGCAGGAAGCCGGCGGTATCATCTTCAACGATGCCTCGGGCTGGAACTACGGTCGCGGCGACGATGCCGCCCTGCCGCAGTACAACTTCGTCAGTGAGGCCGATTACGTCTCCGGCGCCTGCCTGGCCGTCCGCAAGAACGATTTCGAACGGATGGGTGGCTTCGATACCCGCTTCGTGCCGGCTTACTACGAGGACACCGACCTGTGCTTCCAGGTGCGCGCGCTGGGCAAGCGGGTGATCTACCAGCCGGCCGCCACCATCATCCACCACGAGGGCATCAGCTCGGGCACCGAGGAGACCAGCGGCACCAAGCGTTACCAGGCCGTCAACCGCGACAAGTTCCGCGACAAGTGGGCCGAGGTACTGATCGATCACCCATCTCCCGAACCCGACCACGAGCGTAACGATCCGGTCCGGCACCTGCGTTTTCGACGCCAGCCGAAGCGCGTGCTGCTGGTCGATGCCGTCACGCCCCAGCCCGACCATGACTCGGGCTCGGTGCGCGTCATGGCGATGATGACGCTGCTTCGCGACCTGGGATTCCAGGTCAGCTTTATGCCCGAGAACATGGCCTGGGTGGAGCGCTATTCCCAAGCACTGCAACAAGCCGGCATCGAGGTGCTGCACGCGCCGCGCGTGCCTTCCCTGGAAGCCTGGCTGGAAGAACACGGACAGGACCTGGACCTGGTCATCGTCAGTCGCCACTACGTGCTGGCCCCGTTACTGGCCACACTGCGCAGACTCTGCCGCAATGCCCGGCTGGTTTTCGACACCGTGGATCTGCATTTCCTGCGCGAAGAGCGCGAGGCCGAGGTCACCGGCTCGGAGGAAATCGCCGCGCGCGCCGCCGATACCCGGCGACGCGAGCTGGCACTGATCGAGAAATCCGACACCACCCTGGTCGTCAGTGCGGTGGAGCAGGAACTGCTCAAGGAACTGCTGCCCGATGCCGACGTGCGCATCGTTTCCAACATTCACCGGGTGCACGGTCGCAACAAGGCATTCGCCGAGCGCAAGGACCTGATGTTCGTCGGCGGCTTCCAGCACGTACCGAACATTGACGCGGCGAAGTGGCTGGTCGAGGACATCTTTCCAAGGGTGCGCCGGCGCATTCCCGGGGTCCGCCTGCACCTGATCGGCTCGCGCATGCCGGCCGAAATCCTGTCCATCGACTCGCCCGGCGTGCGTGTGCACGGTTTCGTACCGGAACTGGAACCTTATCTCGAAGAGTGCAGGCTGTCGCTGGCGCCGTTGCGTTACGGCGCCGGCGTCAAGGGCAAGGTCAACCAGGCCATGAGCCACGGCCTGCCGGTGGTGGCCACCACCTGCGCCGCCGAGGGCATGTTCCTGGAGGACGGTCGCGATGTACTGATCGCCGATGACGCCGAGACGTTCGCCGAGTGTATCGTGCGCGCCTACAGCGATGAGTCGCTATGGCAGCAGCTTTCCGACGGCGCACTCGATAACGTGCAGCGACACTTCTCCATGGAAGCGGCCCGCCAGGCACTGATCGAGGCTTTTCAGCTCGAGTCCTGATCCTTAAGCGCTCTTGCCGGACGCAACAGCCACGGCAGCAGCGCGAGGCTCCCGACGCGTCGCAGTGCAGCGACTTCACGGCGCTTGGCCGGCAGTGTTCGCAATGCCTCGCCCAGCGCACTGAGCAGTGGCGAAAGTCGCCGCGGCCAGCGCGGCGGTTCCGGTGCCCGACTGGCATCGCTGGTACCGTCGCGCCCCGCCGGCAACAGGCGCCGCAAGGGCGCGAAAATCGTGCCCAGCAGCTCGATCACGGCACGCAAGATCAAACCCAACCCCCACAGCATCAGCAACGGCAGGGGCAGGTTCTTTCCCGCAACCCACACAAAGTTGCGAAAGGAACGACTGGCCACGGTGACCGACTGCACGTCGGTCGAGGCGCCGCGCTTGTGATACACGATGGCATCGGGCACATACAGGCAACTATGACCGGCCACTCGCGCGCGCAGTGACAGATCGACATCCTCGAATACCAGGAAGAAATCCTCGTCGAACAGACCGATGTCATCGAACAGGGATCGTCGATAGAGCGCGGCCCCGGCGCAGGCGCCAAACACCCAGGACGGTTGCTGATGGTCTTCCGCCGGCTCACCGGCGCCGATATTGACACCGCCGCCGCGCAGCAATGAGAACCGGTCACCGGCCGAGTCGATGCGGTGCGGAGGATCGTAGCGCAGCATCCTGCAGGCGGCAAAACTGGCCTCTCCAGTGGCATCCATGGCCCTGACCAGGTTCTCAAGCCACGCGGTATCGGCGCGGGTGTCGTTGTTGAGCAGAACCACGTACTCGGCCACCGTGGCCCGAATGCCGGCGTTGACCGCCGCCGAGAACCCAAGGTTTGCGCCATTGCGGATGATACGGACCCAGCGATAATCCCGCTCGACCAGGGAAAGTGAGCGGTCACTGGAACCGTTGTCGACCAGCACCACCTCGAAGTCCCGAAAGGACTGCTGTTCCAGCGAGTCCAGGCACTCGGGAAGGTGCTCGGCACCATTCCAGTTGGGAATGATCACGCTGACGCGGGGTGCGGTTTCGGCCATGGGCTACCTTAACCGACGCGCGCTGGTCACGTTGGGAATCCCCTGCAGCCGTGACAGCAGGGTGGCGAGCTGATCGAAATCCTCGACCTGCACCGTCAACTCGATCTCGACATGGTCCGAGCTGTCGGCATGGCGGGCGTTCATGGCGCTGACGTTGACCTTCTCGCTGGCCAGCATCGTGCCGATGTCACGGATCAGTTCACGCCGGTCCCAGGCCTCGATGCGGACCCTGGCCGGGTAGCGCCCCTGCGCCCGGGTCGACCAACGCACGTCCAGCACGCGCTCGGGATGACGCTGCTGCAACTCCAGGAACTGACGGCAATCCTGGCGATGAACGCTGACCCCCCGTCCACGGGTGATATAGCCGGCAATCGCATCGCCTGGCACCGGCTGGCAACAGCGAGCCAACTGGTGCATCAGGCTGCCGACACCCTCGACACGCACGTCGTCGTCGTCGGTTTCCCGGGTCGACACGCGCTGCACGGCAATGCCGGTTCGCTCGCGCTGCTCGCGCTCGTGTAGCCGTTCAACCGCGTTGGCGACCTGCACGGCGGTAACGTCGCCGCTGCCGACCATGGCATGAAGATCCTCGACCCGGCTGGCGTTGAACTTGTGAATGACCTGATCGACCTCGCCGGGATCCAGGTCGAGCCGCCGGAACTCGACTTCCAGCGCCTGGCGACCGGCAGCCAGGTTCTCCTCCAGGTTGGCCTGACGAAACCACTGGCGCACCTTGGCGCGGGCGCGGGCGGTCTTGAGATAACCCAGCCTCGGGATCAGCCAGTCACGCGATGGCGCCGGCTGCTTGCCGGTCAGCACTTCGACACGATCCCCGTTTCTCAACTCGGTGGTCAGCGGCACGATGCGGCCGTTGATTCTCGCACCACGACAGCGATGGCCGACCTCGGTGTGGATTAGGTAGGCAAAGTCCAGCGGCGTGGCACCCGCGGCCAGGTCCTTGACCTCGCCGGTGGGCGTGAGCACATAGACACGGTCCTCGGTGGTGAGGTTCTGGAAACTCTCCAGCAGAGAGGCATCGTCCTCGCTACCCTCCGACTCCAGCAACTGCCGCATCATCTGCACTCGCCGATCCAGCGATTCGTCTTGCCCGCCACCTTCCTTGTAGCGCCAGTG
>SKSJ01000121.1 GCA_007123055.1 Wenzhouxiangella sp.
CCTCCAGGTCGCCGGAGCAGGCCAGTTCCAGCGCAAAGCCGCCATGGGCGGCGATCTGCTCGAGCATGTGGTCGAAAAACCCGATGCCTGTGGAGATCCTGACCGGGCCGGTCTGGTCAAGATTGACCGTCACGTCAATGGCGGTCTCGCGCGTGGTGCGCGAAACCCGGCCGGTGCGATCGTTATCGAGAATGGCCCGAACCACTTCGTCCCATGATTCGCCGTCGGCGCCGACGCGAAAACCGGGCAGGTTCATGTTGCGTGCCAGCTCGAGATCGGTTTCGCGGTCGCCGACCACTGCCGAGCGCTCCCGGTCCAGCGCCGGGTCGGCCAGGTAGTCGAGCAGCATGCCGATCCCCGGCTTGCGCGTGGGCGCGCGCTCTTCGGGCAGGGTCGGGTCGATGTGTTCGGCGTCGAACTCGATGCCCTGCGAGCTCAAGATCTGCTGCATCAGCTTGTGCGGCCCCTCGAACTGTTCGCTCGGAAACGACTCGGTGCCCAGCCCGTCCTGGTTGGAGACCAGCACGAAGCGGTAACCGGCTTCCTTGAGTTTCAGCAGTGCCGGAATGACGCCGGGCACCAGGCGAAATTTATCGAAGGAATCGACCTGCTCGTCGGCCGGTTCCTCGATCAGGCAGCCGTCACGGTCGACAAACAGGATCTTGCGTTTACTCATGGTTGCCACTCCTCGAGGAAGGCGATGAGACGAGCGTTCTCGTCAGGTGTGCCCAGGGTGATGCGCACGCAATCGGTCAGGCCGGGTTGGGCCGACTGGTCGCGCAGGCGAATGCCGGCGCGCGCGGCCGCCTCGACCAGCCCGGCTCCGGCGACGGTGCGCACCAGCACGAAGTTGGCCGCTCCGGGCCAGACATCGATGATGGCGGCGTGCTTGCCGAGGGCGGCGACCAGGCCGGGCTTTTCGGCCATCAGGGTGGTGAGTTGTTTGCCTCGACGCTTGCGTGCCGACGGTGACAGTGCCTTCATCGCCGCGGCCACCGCCGGGGTGGGCAGCGGATAGGGCGCGATGATGCGCCTCAGCAGGGCGATGATTTTGGCTGCGGCAATCACCGAGCCGATGCGGCAACCGGCCAGGCCGTAGGCCTTCGACAGGGTGCGCAGCACGACCAGGTTGGGGACCACTCCCGCTCGGTTGGCCAGGGAGGGTTGCTCGCCGAATTCCACGTAGGCCTCGTCGACCACCACCAGCCCGTGCCCGGCAACCTGTTCGGCGAGCGTAAGGATGTCGTCGGCCGCCAGTTCGTTGCCGGTGGGGTTGTTCGGGGTGCAGAGGAAGTAGAGCTTGCAGGGCGGTGATTTGGCGATGGTGTCGAAATCTCCGGTGAATCCGGCCTCGGTCTCGATCAGCGGCACCTCGATTACCGTCGCGCCCTGCACTCGTGCGCTCAGGGCGTACATGCCGAAACATGGCGGGCAGGTCAGCACGCGGTCGACACCGGGCCGGCAGAAGGCGCGCACCAGCAAGTCGATGCCCTCGTCGCTGCCGCGGGTGATGAGCAGGTGGTCGGTGACGACGCCGTACTCCCCGGCCAGGGCCGCCTTCAGCGCCGCCGGCTGGGGGTCGGGGTAGCGGTTGAGTGCCGTGCCCTCGTTGTTCGGCGACCAGGGGTTCTCGTTGGCATTGAGCAACAGACCGGCGCTGTCGGCCAGGCGGCGAGCCGATGCATAGGGTTCCAGTGCCAGGATTTCGGGGCGGGCCAGGGCGTCGATGTTCATGATGACTCCGCGGCCAGCCGGTCCAGGCGCAGGGTGATGGCCAGGCGGTGCGCATCGAGACCTTCGTGGGCGGCCAGTCGCGCACCGGGCGGGCCGAGCCGCCTGAGTCCTTCCGGGCTGGCCTGCTGCACCGTCATGCGTCGCATGAAGTCGGTGATCGACAGGCCGGCAACCGAGCGTGCCCAGCCGCCGGTGGGCAGCACGTGGTTGGTGCCGGAAATGTAGTCGCCCAGCGCCTCGGGGGTGTAGTGGCCGAGAAAGACGGAGCCGGCGCTGGTGATGTCCCGGCACAGCGCGCTGGCGTCGTCCGTGGCGATGATCAGGTGTTCAGGCGCGTACTCGTTGGCCACGGTGACGGCCTGCGCGAGCTTCTCCACGATCAGGATTGCGCCGCTGGCCAGCGCAGTGCGCGCGGTGTCTGCCCGGGCGAGTTTCGGCAACAGGGCTTCCAGGGCGAAGGCGGTTTCGCGAGCGATGCGGTCGGAATCGGTGACCAGGAAAACCTGCGAGTCGGGGCCGTGTTCGGCCTGGCTGAGCAGATCCATGGCGACAAACTCTGCGTCGGCCGATTCGTCGGCGATGACCATGACCTCGGACGGGCCGGCCGGCAGATCCATGGCCGCACCGCTGGCCGACCCGGCGACCTGGCGCTTGGCCTCGGCGACGAAACGGTTGCCGGGACCGAAGATCTTGGCGACCCTGGGCACCGACTCGGTGCCGTAGGCCATGGCCCCCACGGCCTGGGCGCCGCCGGCGACCAACACGGTGTCGATGCCCAGACGATGCGCGATGTAGCGCACCGCGGCATCGGCACGACCGTCCGCTCCCGGTGGCGTGGCCAGCACGATGTGCTCGCAGCCGGCCAGGCGTGCGGGCACGGCCAGCATCACCGCCGTCGAGGGCAGCGGCGCGGTGCCGGCGGGCACGTACAGGCCGACCGGGTCAATCGCACGCCAGCGTGCCTGGCAGGTCACGCCGGGGGCGGTTTCCACGATCTGGTCGCGTGGTTTGCCGGCGGTGTGAAAAATCTCGACGGTTTTCATGGCGGTGTCGATGGCCGCGATCAGATCGTCGTCGAGTTCATTCGCGGCACCGGCCAGTTCCTCGGCAGTGGCCAGCAGGTTGGTCGGCGGACAGGCGTCGAAGCGCCGACCGTACTCGATCACGGCTCGGTCGCCGCCGGCGCGCACTTCGGCGAGGATGCCGGCCACCGTCGAGCGCAGTTCCTCGCCGGTTTCCATTTCCGGCCGGGCCAGTAGCCGGGCTCGCTCGGCCGTGTCGAGCGTGTCGAGCGCGATGATCTTCATGTCAGCATCTTCTCCACCGGCAGCACCAGCACCGCGGAAGCGCCGGCGGCCTTGAGTTCCTCGAGGTGTTCCCAGAACACCTGTTCGGTGCACACCGCATGGATGGCCACCCGGTCGTCCTGGCCTTCGAGCGCCAGCACGGTGGGAGATTCCGCGCCGGGCAGGATGGCCGAGATCTCGGCCAGCCGCGAGCGCGGTGCGTGCAGCATCACGTACTTGCTTTCCGCGGCCTGCTGCACGCCCTGGATGCGGGTGAGCAGCTTGGCCATCAGTTCCTCGCGGGCATCGTCCAGTCGCGCCGGGCAGCGATAGAGCGCGGCCTGGCTGCTGAGTACTTCGGCGATGGGCTTGAGGTGGTTGGCCCTGAGGGTGGTTCCGGTCGAGACGAGGTCGACGATGGCGTCGGCCGTGCCCAGGCTGGGCGCGATTTCAACGGCACCGTTGAGGGTAACGATCTCGGCGTCGACGTCGTTGTCGTCAAGGTAGCGCCGTACCAGTTGTGGATAGCTGGTCGCAAGGCGACCGCCGTTCAGTCCCCGGATCGAGTCGACGGTGCTGTCCTCGGGCACGGCCAGTTTCAGCTGGCAGTGACCGAAATCGAGTCGCAGCAGTGATTCCAGGTCGGCCTCGGGGCGGCCCTGGCGTACCTCCAGCAGTTTCTCTTCGGCCACGTTCTCGCCGACGATGCCGAGTTGGCAGACGTTTTCGATGAGCAGGCGGGGGATGTCGTCGTCGCGCACCAGTAGCAGGTCGACCGGCAGGTTGCGGCCGAACCAGAACAGCTTGTCCTTGCTGCGCGCGAACTGCAGACCCGAGCGTTCCAGCAGGCTCAGGGACTTGTCGGCCAGCCGGCCGGATTTCTGTATGGCAATCTGCAATCTCTTCATTCGTTGTCACCTTTCAGGCGCTCAAGGGCCAGCCGGTAGCCGCCGTTGCCGTACTCGAGGAAGCGCGCGACGCGCCCGATGGTCGTCACGCTCACTCCGGTCAGGTCGTGAATTTCGCGGTACGGACGGCCCTCTTCGAGAAACTTCACCACGCGCCAGCGATCGACGAGCGCCTCGAGCTCCGCGGGAGTGGTCAGGTCCTTGAGCAGTGCTCGCATCTCCTCGGCCGTGCGCATGGCCAGAAAGGCCTCGGCCAGGCTGGAGCGAGCCGCGCGGTTGGCTTGAACGTGGGTAGGATCGTGCTGTTTCATGGTGAATTAATGTATTAACGTGTTAGTACATTAACACGCTGGTGTGGGGGAGGCAAGTGGGGAGGGAGATGGGGTAGAGGGTTAGAGGGATAGTGGAGTAGAGGGATGGGTGAACGGGGTAAGGAGGCTTGTGGTCTGGGCGCTGGGAGCTGAGTCTTGCTTGGAAACCGGAAACCGGAAACCGGAAACCGGAAACCGGAAACCGGAAACCGGAATCCGGATAGAATTAGCATGTCCGAATATATAAGCACCCCGAACGCCTGGAGGAGACACTGATGATCGATCTTTATTACTGGCCCACGCCCAACGGACACAAGGTGACGATCTTTCTGGAGGAGGCCGGGCTGGATTACTCGGTGCATCCGGTCAGGATCTCGGAAGGTGAGCAGTTCGAGCCGGCGTTCCTGAAGATCTCGCCGAACAACAAGATTCCGGCACTGGTCGATCACGAGCCGGCCGATGGTGGCGAGGCGCTGGCGGTGTTCGAGTCGGCGGCGATTCTCGAGTACCTGGCCGACAAGACGGGGTGTTTCCTCGCGCGGGAAGGACGATTGCGCTACGAGGCGTTGCAGTGGCTGCATTGGCAGGGGGCGGGGCTCAGCCCCATCGCTGGCCAGAACTTCCATTTCGCCCGCGCTGCCGAGGAACGCATTCCGTATGCCATCGATCGTTTCGTTGACGAGACACGGCGGCTGTTCGGTGTGCTCGATCACCAGCTGGAAGGCCGGGACTGGATTGCCGGCGATTACTCCATTGCCGATATGGCCTGCTATCCATGGATCCTGCCGTGGGAGATGCTGGGGCAGGACCTCGATGAGTTCCCGGCACTGGAAGTCTGGTTCCAGCGCATGTGCGCCCGTCCCCCCGTGCAGCGGGCCTATGGCCGGATCGAGGATTACCCGGTGCCCGAGCCGATGGCCAGGATGATCCGGCGCAAGGTGCTCGGGAACACGGAGTCCTGAGCGTCAGTACGGTCGGCCCGGGGGTGGTCTCCGGCGGTGCTCCCTGAGCTTGTTGGAGCGGCAGCGGGCGAGATGGCGGTCGCGCTGCTCGATTTCGCGGTAGACGCGGTTGGGGTTGGCCCGCAGGGCCCAGCGGTAGTGCATATCCCAGTCCAGCGCCCAGCGCTGGCCGGAAAAGCCGCACATCATGCGTCGCGACTCCTCATTCTGGCGCATCGACTCGACCGCGTACCAGTGCGCCAGCCGGTGTTTCGGATGCTCGTGCTGGTAGTGCCGGTAATGGGGGTCCGGTCCACCACCGGGCGGGTAAGAGGGGGATCCGGGTTGGGCCGTTGCCGTGACCGGGACCAGGGCCAGACATGCCAGGATCAAAAGTGTTGCTTTCATGGACGCCGGAACCATGTTGAGCGGGCTCATCGTCATTATCCCGCCTGCACCCTGAATGCGCTCTGAATCTACCGGGTGGGTCAGGCCGGCGGAGGAGCCGCGCGGGGCCTGACTGGTCTGCGGCGCCAGCGCGCGCGCAGGGTGATCCACAGTACACCGGCAAGTACCAGCGAACCGCCGCTGATCAACCTCGGCCCGGGTCGGTCGCCCCAGAACAGAACACCCAGCAGGACGGCCAGTATCGGCACCAGCAACAGGTAGGGGGTGATGCGATTGACCTCGTGACGCTGAATCAGCCAGTAGAAACCGCCATGGCCGATGATGGAAGCGCCCACGGCCGAGTAAGCCACCGCCAGCCAGACATCCGGAGTTGCAAAAGTGGC
>SKSJ01000017.1 GCA_007123055.1 Wenzhouxiangella sp.
CGGCCCTATGATCCAACGAGTGACGCCTACAACTTCGCGCCACCCAACTATTTGCAGATTCCGCTGGCCCAGACTTCCGCCTACATCCAGGCCAACCATGAGCTCATGGACAACGTGAATGCCTTCACGGAAGTGCTCTACAACCAGCGCGAGTCGGTTCAGTTGCAGGCACCGGTACCGATCTTCATGGGCTCGGCCGGCATTCTGCCGCTAAGCGTCGGTGTTTCGGCCGACAATCCGTTCAACCCGTTCGGCTTCGATCTCGATCCCAATGAGAACCTGGTACTGATCGGGCGTCGCTTCATCGAGGCGGGCACCCGTAACTACCGTGGCGAGGTCGACACCTGGCGCTGGACCGGTGGGCTGGAAGGCCACTTCGAAACCGCTGGACGGATGTTCGACTGGGACGTCTCCTACACCTTCTCGCAGTCCCGGCGCACCGCCGAGATCGAGAACCTGCTCAACCACGACCGTCTTGCCCGCGCGCTGGGGCCGGTCGATCAGTGCACCGCCCCCTGTGTGCCGTTCAACATTTTCGGCGGCCAGCAGGGCACCGGCGAAGAACCGGGCAGCGGCGGATCGATCACGCCGGAAATGGTCGACTACGTGACCTACACGGCGCTGGAGCGCAATGAGCAGCGCATGGTCAACTGGCTGGCCAATCTCAGCGGCGAACTGGTCGAACTGCCGGCCGGCCCGCTGTCATTTGCCGTCGGGTTCGAGAAGCGCAGGGAGTTCGCGGCCGACACGCCCGACTCGCTGGCGGCTGCCGGCAGCGGTGCGGCCAGTGTCAGCGGCGGTCAGCGCTCCCCCACCTCCGGGCGCCTGAACATGCACGCCTGGTATGGGGAAATCAATGCACCCTTGCTCGCCGACACACCGGGCGCGGAGCTGCTCGAACTGAGTGCCTCGATCCGCGGTTCGGATTTCGATCAGTTCGGCACCGAAACCACCGGCCGTGTCGGCCTGCGCTGGCGGCCGACCAATGATCTGCTGTTCAGGACCAGCTTCGCGGAAGGTTTCCGTGCACCAGGCGTACAGGACCTGTTCGGTGGCCAGGGGGTACTCGACCCGATTCTGGCCGACCCGTGCTCGAACTTCCTCGAAACCGGGGTTTCGCAAACCGTGATCGACAACTGCATCGCCGCGGGCGTGCCGGCCGATGGCAGCTATGCCCAGGTCAATCCGCAGATCCGCATCACCACCGGCGGCAACCCGGATCTCGAGCCCGAAACCTCCGAGTCCTTCACGCTCGGCGGGGTTTGGACGCCCAGCGCCATTCCGGGCATGAGCCTGACGCTGGACTACTACGATATCGAGCTGGAGAGCACCATCACCTCCATCGGGGCGCAGAGCATCCTCGATGCCTGTGCGCAGACGGGAACGCTGTGTGACTTCATCGAGCGTTCGGTTTCCGGCGAGGTGTCCTTCCTGCTCGATTCGCAGGTCAACATCGGCAGCACCCGGACCTCCGGTTGGGATTTTGCTCTCGACTACCGGCTGCCCGAGACCGACTTCGGGACTTTCCGCACCCTCTGGCGCGGCACCTACACCACGAAGTTCGAGGAATCGGTCCCCGACTTCAGCGACCCGAATGCTCCGGAACAGACGCGTGACCTGCTCGGCACGTTGCTGCCCGGACAGCCCGATCGCAGTTTCCCCGAGTTGCGCAGCCAGCTTGACGTGATGTGGGACTGGGAAAACTGGCAAGGTGTCTGGAACATCCAGTACGTGGACGGCTACACGGAGAACTGTGCCGATGGTCTATTGCCGAGCTTTGTCGATCTCGGACTTTGCTCCAACCCGGATCCGGACAATCCGACCAACCGGTTGGGTTCCGTGACCTACCACGATGTTCAGCTCTCCTACTTCATGAGAGATCTCGACTTCGGAGACGTACAGTTCACGCTGGGTATCGACAACCTGCTGGACAAGGACCCACCGGTATCGGTATCGGCCTTCTCCAACAGCTTCGACGCCACCCAGCACCGGATTCCGGGGCAGTTCTACTACGCCCGGGTCAAGGTGGACTTCTAAAGCGACAATCGAAGCTCGTCACCGAACAGCGCCCGCAGGCCACCGGCTTGCGGGCGTTTTGCTTTGCTGCGGGTGTTAGTTGATCCTGTCGTTTGCCAATCAACCGGCTGGTGGCGACAATAGCGGTCCACCCCAAACCACCTCGAGAGTGCTCGATGCCCATCCGCCTTGCCTTGCTTCCCTGCCTGTTTTGTCTCGGCCTGGCTCATGCCGACCAGCCCGAACTGACCATCGAGCGAATTTTTGACTCGCCGGAGCTGTCCGGCCCGACGTTGCGCGAGGCCCGGCTGTCGCCGGCCGGGGACCGCGTCACTTTCCTGCGCGGGCGCGAGGAAGACCGCAACACACTGGATTTGTGGGAATACCACGTCGATGACGGCGAAACTCGCCTCCTGGTCGCCGCCGATGACGTCGTCGAACAGGAAGGTGAATTGTCGCCCGAAGAGCGTGCGCGCCGGGAACGGGCGCGCATCGCCGATCTGCGTGGCATCGTGGAGTACCGCTGGTCGGGCGATGGCCGCTTCCTGCTTTTCCCGCTGGCCGGCGACATCTACGTGCTCGACATGACCGCCGACGAACGGGAAGTCCGGCAGGTGACCGCTTCGGAGGCGTTCGACACCGACCCGCAGATTGCTCCCGACGGTGAGCATGTCGCTTTCGTGCGTGACCGCAACCTGTGGCTCGCAGGGATCGACGACAGCGCCGAAGCCGCACTGACCACCGACGGCGACGAAGTAATCGCCAACGGCATGGCCGAGTTCATCGCCCAGGAAGAGATGGGCCGCTCAACCGGGTTCTGGTGGTCCCCCGACAGCCGCCGCATCGCTTTCCTGCGCATCGACGAGTCCCCCATCGACGTCACCCTGCGCTACGAGATAGAAGCCGGCAGCATCACCATGATCGAGCAGCGGTATCCCTACACCGGCACGCCCAACGTCACCTACCGGCTGGGCGTGGTCGACATCGAGACTGGCGATACCGAGTGGATCGACCTGGGCGAGGAAGACGACATCTACATCCCGCGCGTCGACTGGCTACCCGACGGAGAGCATCTGAGTTTTCAGCACCAGAGTCGGGACCAGCAGACCCTGGAATTGCTGATAGCGACACCGGGCGAAGGCGAGCCGGAAGTCGTGCTGACCGAAACCGCGGACACCTGGATCAACCTGCACGACGACCTGCACTTTCTCTCCGACATGCCGGCCTTCATCTGGTCATCTGAGCACAGCGGCTATCGCCATCTCTACCTCTACGCCCTCGATGGCGAACTGATCCGGCCGCTGACCGCAGGCAACTGGGCTGTCGATGCGCTCGAGGGCGTGGACGAGGAACTCGGCATGATCTACTTCACCGCCGCCGAGGTCTCGCCGCGCGAAAAGCATCTTTACCGGCAGTCGCTGGTCACCAGTTCGCCGGAAATCGTCTCGCGCATCTCGCGCCGAAGCGGATGGCACGACGTCGCCATGGACCGCCAGGCTCGCATCTACGTCAATACCTTTTCCAGCACCGAACAGCCGCCGCAGCTTGCGCTGCACTCGGCCGACGGCAATCGTATCGCCTGGCTGGTGGAGAACCGCATTTCCGGCGATCATCCCTACGCGCGCTTCCGCGACGGTCACCGGCCGACCGAATTCGGGGAACTGGTGGGACCGGACGGACAATCACTGCATTACCGCCTTATCCGCCCGACCGACTTCGATCCGGAGAAACGCTACCCGGTGTTCATGCACATTTACGGCGGACCGACCCATCGCCTGGTCACCGACAGTTGGTCGCGCCGGATTCTGATCGACCAGTACATGGCCAGGCAGGGCTACGTGGTATTTTCACTCGACAACCGCGGCATCGAGCGCCAGGGCAAGGCCTTCCAGGATGCCGCCTATCTGAAACTGGGCCAGATCGAAATGATCGACCAGATGATCGGCCTGGACTGGTTGCGCTCACAGGATTTCGTCGATCCCGAGCGCATCGGCATCTTCGGCTGGAGCTACGGCGGCTACGTCGCCCTGATGGCGCTGGCCCAATACCCCGGCGAGCTCGCCGCCGGCGTGGCAGTCGCCCCGGTGACCGACTGGCGCCTCTATGACACCCACTACACCGAACGCTACATGGGCACCCCGCAGGACCAGCCCGAGACGTACGGGAAAGGCAATGTTCTCACCTACGCCGACCGCATCGAGGACCGCCTCCTGCTGATCCACCCCATGGCCGACGACAACGTCCTGTTCACCCACTCCACGCTCTTGATGCAGGAGTTGCAGGAACAAGTCATCCCCTTCGACCTGATGACCTATCCGGGTGAAAAGCACGCCATCGCCGGCGGTCCGCAACGGGTTCACGTTTACAAGACCATCACGAAGTTCCTTGACCGGGTCCTGAAGCCAAATCAAAAATGAGTAGCCGTTCCTGACCGTTCGTCGCCTGGTCGTTTGGAAACGACCAAAAGACCAAAAAACCAAAAGACCAACGAAACGATGACAACCATAGGCACCCCCCAATCCCCAACCGCCACCCGCGTCATGCTGCTTGGTGCCGGCGAACTGGGCAAGGAAGTGGCCATCGAGCTGCAGCGCTTCGGCTGCGAAGTGATCGCGGTCGACCGTTACGCTCATGCCCCGGCAATGCAGGTGGCGCATCGTCACCATGTCGTGAACATGCTCGACGGACAGGCCCTGCACGGCATCGTCGAACTCGACCGACCGCACCTGATCGTGCCCGAGATCGAAGCCATCGCCACCGATACCCTCGAACTTCTGGAGGGTGAAGGCTATACGGTGGTGCCAACGGCGCGTGCCGCGCACCTGACCATGAACCGCGAGGGCATCCGCCGCCTGGCAGCCGAGGAGTTGGGTCTGCCGACTTCCAGTTATCGCTTCGCTGACGACTACGAGACTTTCGACAAGGCGATTGAAGAAATCGGCCTGCCGTGCGTGGTCAAACCGGTGATGTCGTCGTCGGGCAAGGGCCAGAGCCTGGTCCGGCACAAGAACGACATCGACAAGGCCTGGAAACACGCTCGCTCCGGTGGTCGCGCCGGTGAGGGTCGGGTCATCGTCGAGGGTTTTGTCGACTTCGACTACGAAATCACCCTGCTGACGGTACGCCACGCCGGCGGCACAAGCTTCTGCGAACCCATTGGCCACACCCAGGTTGACGGCGACTACCGCGAATCCTGGCAGCCACAGCCAATGAGCGAGATGGCGCGGCTGGAGGCCGAGCGCATCGCCGGCGAGATCACCGCTGCCCTCGGCGGCCGGGGGATCTTCGGCGTCGAACTGTTCGTCAAGGGAGACGAGGTCTGGTTCAGCGAGGTCTCACCGCGTCCGCACGACACCGGCCTGGTGACGCTGATCTCGCAGAACCTGTCGGAGTTCGCCCTGCACGCCCGTGCCATTCTCGGCCTGCCCATCGGGCACATCACCCAGCTTGGCCCGAGCGCTTCGGCGGCATTGCTGGTCGAAGGTGAATCCGAGTGCGTGCAATTCGAGCGTATCGACAAGGCCCTGACCGAACCGGACACCGACCTGAGACTGTTCGGCAAGCCCGTGGTCGAAGGCAAACGACGCATGGGCGTGACGCTGGCGCGAGGGGAAAGTATCGAAGAAGCCCGAGAAAAGGCGACGAAGGCGAGGGATGCCATAGGCATCAAGCTTTAGGACGGAGTTCGTTTGTTCGTTTGTTCGTTGGCTTGTTGGCTGGTTGACTGGTTAGTTGTCGCTTGGTCTTTTTGTCGCTTCGCAACCTTCCTCTTCCGTCTTCCGTCTCCCGCCTTCAATCCACAATATTGATCTTCGGCATCCGCACTTTCGTCTCGCGCGACTGGGTGGACAGGCGGCCGGCCACGTTGCGGGCGATATTGCGAAAACGCTGAGCGGCCGGGCATTCGGGATCAGCCA
>SKSJ01000187.1 GCA_007123055.1 Wenzhouxiangella sp.
AGGTCGGCCCTACGTGGCCGACGGACGAGAATCGATGTGCCACCGAAAACCGAAACGCAATGCTGATGCAGCCACCCCCATAGGCTGGAGAACCGACGTGCCGACGCACCGACTACCGAACCCGATCCAGCCCGCGTCCCAGCTTCTCTACCAGCTCGTCGATCTGCTCCTCGTCGATGATCAGCGGCGGGCAGATCGCGATGGTGTCGCCGGGAAGCGCGCGTACCACAAGCCCCTCGTCCAGACAGGCCGCAGCCGCCTTGAACGCCATCTTCTGCTCGGGCGCAAATGGCTGGCCGGTCGCCTTGTCGGCAACCAGTTCCAGGCCGGCGATCAAGCCCTTGCCGCGCAGGTTGCCGACCAGCTCGTGATCGGCCAGCGGCGCCAGGCGCCGTTGGAGAATCCCGCCCATCCGGGCAGCATGCGCCATGATACCCCGCTCCTCCATCAGCTCCAGGTTGCGCACCGCCACCGCGGCAGCCACCGGGTGACCGGCGTAGGTCAGGCCATGGGCGAACATGCCGATGCCACCGGCTGCCTCCTCGATGGCCTCGTACATGAACGGCGGCACGGCTACCGCCGAGATCGGCAGGTAGGCCGACGACAGCGCCTTGGCCAGGGTCATGGTGTGCGGGTGAATGTTCCAGGTCTGGCAGCCGAAGTCTTTACCAGTTCGACCGAAGCCGCAGACCACCTCGTCGGCGATGAACAGGATATCGTGCGCGGCCAGGATGGGCTGGATCTTCTCGAAGTAACCTGCCGGTGGCGGAATGACGCCGCCGGCTGCCATCAACGGTTCGGCGATGAATGCGGCGATGGTGTGGCCACCTTCGCGTTCAATGACCTGCTCAAGCTCGTCGGCCAGTCGCTGCGAAAAGTCCTCCTCGCTCTCACCGGGCTTCGCCTGCCGATAGTGATGCGGGGCTGTCAGATGGATGACGTCGTCACCGGGCAGGTCGAAATGTTTGTGGAAAGCCGGCAGCCCGGTCAATGCGGCTGAGGCCAGGGTCACGCCATGGTAACCGTTGCCGCGCGATAGAATCTTCTTCTTCTCCGGCTTGCCGATGGCGTTGTGGTAGTAACGCATCAGCTTGACCTGGGTATCGTTGGCATCCGAACCGGAACAGCCAAACAGGAATCGCGCGCCCTCGATCGGCACCCATTCGGATAGCTTTGCCGCCAGGCGAATGCTGGGCTCGTTGGATTTGCCGGCAAACAACGGGCCGTAACAGAACTTCTCCATCTGCTCGGCCGCCACCCTGGCCAGTTCCTTCTCGCCGTAGCCCAAAGCCGTGCACCACAGACCCGCCATGCCCTCGAGGTACTCGCGACCCTCGGTGTCGTGAATGTAGACCCCCTCGCCGCGATCCCAGATCAGCGGTCCGGCCTGGCCGTGGCCCTTGAGGTCGGTGGAAGGATGAAACAGGTGCTCAAGGTCGAGCCGGGCGAGTTCTTCAGTTCTGGACATGGATCAGGTTCCGGTAGTCTGGGTAGGAGAGTAAGCGAATGCAAACGGCATCATACCGATTTGCCGGCCGGTTTTGATTGGACAGTCCCGGTCACGGCGCCGTCCCGCGCATCATGGAGCGCACTGACTGAACTTCCTGAGCACTTCGCTCAACCCAGGCGTTTGAGCCAGCGCAGCTTGAAGTCGGTATACGGTGGAAAGCGAATCGGGATTTCCGGAAAGCGGCTGCGCTTCATCACTGCCTTGAGATGCGAGAAGCGATCAAACCCGGCCTTGCCGTGGTACTGCCCCATTCCACTCATGCCGACACCACCGAAAGGCAGCTCCGGAACCGACATGAACATCAGCACATCGTTGATGCACAGGTTGCCAGTGCTGACCAGCTCGACGAACTGCCGCTCACTGACCCGGGACCGGGTAAACAGGTAGGCCGCCAACGGCTTGTCCCGCTGGCGCACGAAAGCAAGAGCTTCTTCGAGATTGTCGACTTCGATGATCGGCAGAAGTGGGCCGAAGATTTCCTCGCGCATGATTTCGCTGTCGGGGTCAACCCCAGTGAGCACGGTCGGCTCGATCCGGCAACTCGCCTCGTCGTAGCGCCCCCCGATCGACACCTCGCCGTCGTCGAGGTATCCGACCAGCCGGTCGAAATGTCGTCGATTGATGATTCTGGCGTAATTCTCGCTTTTCAGCCGATCTTCGCCGTACATATCGTCCAGTTCCGCGCCGATCGCTGCAATCAGGGCGTCGCGCTGATCCCGCGTAACCAGCACGTAATCCGGCGCAATGCAGGTCTGGCCGGCGTTCAGACACTTGCCCCAGGTCAGCCGTCGCGCGGCCGAGGCCAGATCAGCGCCTTCGTCGATCACGCATGGACTCTTGCCGCCCAGTTCCAGCGTCACCGGTGTCAAGTGCTCGGCTGCCGCCCGCATGACAATACGACCGACATGGGCACCACCGGTGTAGAGGATGTGATCGAATTTCTGCTCGAGCAATTCAGTGGTTTCCTCGACCGCTCCTTCGACCACCTGTACCGCGCGACTGTCGAGATATCGCGGAATCAGTTCAGCCATCAGGGCGGAAGTCGCCGCGGCAATCTCGGAGGGCTTTATCACGGCGCAGTTACCGGCTGCCAGCGCCGGAATCAGCGGGCTGATCACAAGCTGCACCGGGTAGTTCCATGCCCCCATGATCAGCACCACGCCCAGCGGTTCGGGCTGAACCCAGCTGCGACCGGGCTGACCGACCAGGGGCGTGTGCACGCGTCGAGGGCGTGTCCAGCGGCGCAAGTGACGGCGAGCGTGGCGGATCTCGCTGTACAAAAGAGACAGCTCGCCCAGGTAGACCTCCTGCTCGGGCTTGGCCAGGTCGGCCGCCAGCGCCTCTCCGATCCGCTTCTCATTCTCCCGGAGCATGCGTGCCAGGGCACCGAGTTGGGCCCTGCGCCAGCCCAGCGTGCGCGTCCGGCCACGATCGAAGTTCTTGCGTAACTCCCTCATCATCGATGGGTACTGGGCAGGTTGAATCGACATGCGTGATTTCCTCGTCAGCGCTGGGGTGATTGCATCAGGACTTCATTGTGCGGCATCGCGGCGCGGTACGGGTCAGAAAAGTGGCTGACCCGGCGCAAAAAAGACCCGACGGCAGTCTAGATTTTAAATTCAAACAGTGCGCTTATTCACAATTATGACAATCAAAACAGGTTGAAGGTGGATTTTCCCACCGCGGATCATGTATACCCTCATGCGGCCCGGGGAGAAGTGGGGCCCGGGTAACGATCAAGGGGACCCGTAAAAAAACTGATCGACTGGGAGAAAATTTGATGTCCTTAAGCAATACCCCCCTCCGGTTTGCCGGCGCATTCCTGCTGGCAGCCGCCTTCCTCACCACCGCCAGTGCTGCCGACTTCCGGTACGCCAAGGATCCGATTCCTGGGCAATATATCGTGGTGCTGAAAAAAGAAGCGGCCATCATGGCCAACGAGCAACCCGGAAGCCGCGGCAACGGTCCGGACAACCGCCCTGAAGTGGCGCAGTTGGCCACTCGAATGGCACGTGCCAACCAGGCCGAAGTCCGCAAAACCTTCAACCACGTCCTGCGCGGCTTTGTCGTTCGTGCCAACGAGAACGCAGTGGCACGCATGCTCGAGGATGATCGCGTCGCCTACATCGAAGAAGACGGACGCGTCGAACTTTCACAAACCACACAGCCGAATGCGACCTGGGGTCTGGACCGTGTCGACCAGCGCGATCTGCCGCTCGACGGGAACTATACCTACACCACCACCGCCAGTAGCGTGAACACCTACATCGTGGACACCGGCGTGCGTGCCACCCACAACGACTTCGGTGGCCGCGTCACGACCGGTTTTACCGCCATCAGCGATGGACGTGGGTCGGATGATTGCAACGGTCATGGCACTCACGTCGCCGGCACTGTAGCCGGCGCCGAATGGGGTGTTGCCAAGGCGGCCGTCATTCACCCGGTACGCGTTCTCGACTGCAATGGCAGCGGTACGACCTCAGGTGTCATCGACGGCATGGAATGGGTGGCCGCCAATGCCAGCTATCCCGCTGTTGCCAACATGAGCCTGGGCGGCGGTGCATCCAGCGCCATCGACGATGCCGTGACCAACATGCGCAATGCCAGCGTCACGGTGGTCGTGGCCGCAGGCAATGAAAACCAGGACGCCTGCAACGCGTCACCGGCTCGTTCCGCCGACGCCATCACGGTCGGCTCGACCACCAGCAACGATTCGCGCTCGAGCTTCTCCAACTGGGGCACCTGCGTCGACATCTTCGCGCCGGGCTCGGACATCACCGCGGCCTGGCACACCAGCGACACGGCCACAAACACCATCAGCGGCACTTCCATGGCCGCCCCGCACGTGGCCGGCATCGCCGCTCTTTACCTCGCCGACAACCCGTCCGCTTCGCCGACCCAGGTAGAGAACGCCATCTATAACAATGGCACGAGTGGCCGCCTCAGCAGCATTGGCAGCGGCTCGCCCAATCTGCTGGCCTATTCCCTGTTCGGCGATGATGGCGGAGATGACGGTGGTGATGACGGTGGCGACGGCGGTTCGAACGAACTGCACAACGGCGTTGCCCTGACCGATCTGTCCGGCGCTGCCGGCTCGGAAACGCACTACTTCATCGAGGTCCCGGCCGATGCCGAGAATCTCGAAATTTCCACCAGCGGAGGCAGCGGCGACGTCGATCTCTATGTCCGCTACGGCGCCGAGCCGACCCTGTCGAACTACGACTGCCGCCCATACCAGTGGGGCAACGACGAGACCTGCACCTTCAATGAGCCGGCAAGTGGCACCTGGTACGTGATGCTGCACGGCTATGAAGCCTACTCCGGCATCACGCTGGTCGCCAGTTTCGATGAGCCCGAGCCGGAGCCCGAACCTGAGCCGGAACCCGGCGGTGGCGAATTGCAGAATGGTATTGCCGTCACTGACCTGTCGGGTGCGACGGGATCGGAAACCCACTTCTTCATCGAAGTGCCGGCCGGTGCCGAGAATCTCGAAATCTCCACCAGCGGCGGCAGCGGGGATGTCGATCTCTATGTCCGCTACGGTGCCGAACCGACCCTGTCCAACTACGATTGCCGTCCATACCGGGTAGGCAATAACGAGACCTGCACTTTCGCCGATCCGGCAGCAGGCACCTGGTACGTGATGCTGCACGGCTATGAAGCCTACTCCGGCGTCACGCTGGTCGCCAGCTTCGACGAGTCCAGCGGCGCACCCTGCAGCGACTGCGAGCACTACACCGGATCGCTTTCGGGCACCGGCGAGTGGGAAGCGCAGCCTGACGGCACGTACTTCTATGCGGGTGCCGGCACCCACAGTGGCTGGCTGGTCGGCCCGACCACCGCGGACTTCGACCTCGAGTTGTATCGCTGGAACGGTTCGAGCTGGTCGCGAGTCGCCAGCGCCACCACTCCCGACAGCAACGAGGAGATTCATTACGACGGCACGTCCGGTTATTACTACTGGCGGATCCTGTCCTACTCGGGCAGCGGCAGCTACGATTTCTGGATGAAGCGCCCGTAACCGACTGGCTTATAACCAATAACCAATAACAAGAAAAGCAAGAACAACAAGGGTGAGCGCCCCGGTCTGCCGGGGCGTTTTTTTGTGCGGCAGAGTTATTCAGAGCTTCCCTAAGGCCAAAGATGGGGGAGACGGGCGGGGTTCCGGGGGAATCGTCAGTAGACCAGTACCGAATGCAAGGGGACGTCTACCCGGGTGGCACCTTCAAGGAATCCTAGTTCTATGAGGACGGCAGCGCCGATGACCTCGGCGCCGGTTTCGGTCAGAAGATCGCAGGTCGCGGCCATGGTGCCGCCAGTGGCCAGGACGTCGTCGATCACCAGTACCCGGTGACCTTCAGTCACGGCATCGGCATGCATCTCGACCGCGTCGGTGCCGTACTCGAGCTGGTATTCACGCCTGATGGTGGTACGCGGCAGTTTTCCCGGCTTGCGTACCGGCACAAAACCGGCTCCCAGCGCCCGTGCCACACCGACGGCGAAAATGAAGCCACGCGACTCGATGCCAACCACCTGGTCGATGCCCTTGCCGACGAAAGGCTCGTAGAGTTGGTCGACTGCCCAGGCCAGGCCCTGCGGGCTGGCCAGCAAGGGCGTGATGTCCTTGAAGGTCACGCCCGGCTCGGGCCAGTCGGGCACGTCACGAATCAGCTGCCGGTAGTCGATCATGTCGCCCCCCGCTCGCGCATGGCGTGATCGGCCAGCACCGAGGCCACGGCCGCAGTCAGCCGACTGCCGTAGGACAGGTGCAGGAACTCGTTGGGTCCGTGGGCATTGGATTTCGGCCCCAGCACGCCGGTGATCAGGAATTGGGCCTCGGGGAAGGACTCGCCGAGCATGGCCATGAAAGGAATGGTGCCACCCTCGCCCATGTACATTGCCGGCTTGCCGAACACCGCCCTCGATGCCTTCTGGCAGGCCGCATCCAGCCAGCCGGCCACTTCCGGAGCATTCCAGCCAGTCGCCGCCGCCTCGGGTTCGAACCGGATCCGGGCGCCGTGCGGCGGGTCGGACTCGAGGATATGCTTGACCGCGGCGGTGGCCTTCTCGCCATCCACGGTCGGCGGCAGCCGGAGCGAGAGTTTCAGCGCCGTTCCGGGCCGGAGCACGTTGCCCGCGGCATCCAGGGCCGGCAGACCGCCGGCACCGGTGACCGACAGTGCCGCCCCCCAGTTTCGCCTGAGCAGTCGATCAAACGGATCGTCGCCCATCGGACCGGCACCCGCCACCCAGGGATAGGCGGTGTGCACCTCCTCGCCCAGTTCCGCCGCGACCTCGGCCAGTTGCTCCCGGCGCTGCACTGGAATATCGGCCTTGAGTGCATCGGGCAGGATTTCCCCTGTGCGCTCGTCCTCCAGGCGTGAAAGCAACTGGCGAGCAATCCGGAAACTCGACGGCACGACCCCCGAGGCATAACCGGAGTGCACGCCTTCGCCAAGAATGTCCACATGCAGTGTCCCGGCAGCCATTCCTCTCAGGGAAGTCGTGATCCAGAGTTGCTCGTAGTTGCCGGCTCCGGAATCCAGACACACCACCAGCGACGGTGAGCCGATGCGGTCGGAAAGGTGTTCGATGTAAGGCGGCAGATCATAGCTGCCCGACTCCTCGCAGGCTTCGATGATCACAACGAAGCGCGCATGCGCCACGCCCTGCTCCTGCAAGGCGCCAATCGCGGCCAGGGAGGCGTAGGCGGCATAGCCATCATCGGCGCCTCCGCGGCCGTAAAGCCTGCCATCACGAATGACCGGCCGCCACGGCCCGAGGCCCTCCGACCAGCCAGTCATTTCGGGCTGCTTGTCGAGATGCCCGTAGAGCAGCACCGTGTCATCGACCTGCCCCGGCACTTCCATGAAAATCAACGGCGTGCGCCCTTCCAGTCGCACGATATCGACCTGCAGTCCCTCGATGGGCTGCTCCCGACACCAGCGCACGATATGCTCGACCGCAGCGTCGATGTGGCCGTTCCTTTCCCAATCGGCATCGAAATGTGGAGACTTTGCGGGGATACGGACGTACTCGACCAGCTCATCGGTGATCGAGTCATTCCACATCGCATCGATGGTGCTCGCGGCCCGGTTGATCTGCATCGCTCGTTTCCTTGGATGGTTTTTCCAACCAAAAAATAGCACAGACGACCGATTCAGGCCCGCGCAGCCATGAGCCACCGCTTCATAAGCTCCGGTTCCTGGCGGGCCAGCCACTCGCGCGCGCTCGAATCGTCAGGGCGGGCCTTCGCCGCCTGGACCCCGGCCAGTGCCAGGCTGCCGCGAGAGCCATCGTCCGGCAGCTCGGGCAAGGCATACGCCACCGTCGCGAGCCAGGCCGGGAAGAGCTCTGTCGGAAGCGGCGGTTCCAGGTCCCAGAACTGCTCGATGCGTCGTTGAATTTCCTCGTCCCGGGTCACTTCCAGAAAAGACTCAGCCGCCTCGGGATGATGCCAGCACAGCGATGCCAGGGCCTCCCAGCCCAGGTCACGACGGCCGCCGGCCAATCCCGACCGCGCGAGGCAGGCCAGCAAATCGGCATGGCGCTCATAAGCGGGTACCGCCTGAACGGCGGCAATGGCCGCCTCCCGGTTACCTGCACGCTCATACAGAGCCGAAGGATGGCATCGACGCCTGGCCGGATCGTAGTCTGCCGGATCGAACTGTGCGGCCAGATGGGTCCAGAATCGCGCCAGGTATCGATCTGCCTCCTCACTACCGAGCAGGCGTCGGGCGCGTGGCGCCAGGTTTTCCTCGACCGCCTGAACCGCGCCATCGACATCGTCCGGCGTATCCTGCAACCAGGCCAGCGCCCCCACCAGGTGCTCGGCATCGGCCAGGATGTCGCTGTCAGGCTGGTTGCGTGCCAGATCGGCCAGGTGCTGTTCCGAGTGGAGGCGATCGCCGCCGGCCAGAGCACGCTGAAGCTGGCCACGGACCGTGGCATGGCTGTTGTCAAAGAACAGATCGGCCTGCTGGCTGACCTGTCGACGCTGCCAGGCCGTGCGTGCCATGCGATCATCGACTCCGTTGCGAAAGACGCGCCCGGCCTGGCCGGAAATAGCCGCATCCATCTCATCGGCCAGCTCGAGTCGACTTGCCCATTGGGCCGCCTGCCGCAACAGCCTGGCGACCTTCGATGGGTCGCCGTAGAAACGGTCCTCGAGAACCCGGATCTCGCCGCGCAGCCAGCATTGTTCGTCACGGCTGTCCAGTCGACGGATCAGCTTGAGCAGCTCCAGCGGGCGATAGCCGCCGTCCCTGGCCACAAGGCGCTCGACCAGCGCCCGCACCTGCATCTTGGTCATGGCGCATCCTCCACCGGCGCGAACAAGGCCTCGAGTTCCTCTGCACTGATGGCTCCGCCACCGTCCGGCCCCAACAAGCCCTCGACCAGTCCGCGCTTGCTGTGTTGCATCTCCGCCACCTTCTGCTCGATGGTGTGCTCGGTCAGCAGCCGGTAGACGAAGACCTTCTGATCCTGGCCGATGCGGTGGGCACGGTCGGTGGCCTGATCCTCGCTGGCCGGGTTCCACCAGGGGTCGTAGTGAATGACGGTGTCGGCGGCGGTCAGATTCAGGCCGACGCCGCCTGCCTTGAGGCTGACCAGAAACAGCGGCACCTGCCTGTCCTGGAAGCGTTCGACCACCTTCTGTCGGTTACGGGTGCGACCGGTGAGCTTGACGTAGTCGATGCCCTGCGCCTTCACTGCCTGCTCGATCAGGTTGAGCATGCCGACAAATTGTGAAAATAAGAGGATGCGGCGACCTTCTGCCACCAGTTCCGGGAGCAGATCCAGGAGCAATTCGAGCTTGGCCGATCCGGCCGAAGCAGCCCCTTCCATGTCCCGGAGCAGGCGTGGATCGCAGCAGACCTGGCGCAGCTTGAGCAAGGCGTCAAGCACCACGATTCGACTGCGCTCGGCGCCGCGCGTGCGCAGCGCCTGGCGCACCCTTTCGTGCAGCATCACGCGCACTCTCTCGTAGAGCCGCTGCTGGGCCTGCTCCAGCGCCACCGTGCGAGTCATTTCGGTCTTGTCCGGCAACTCCGGCGCAACCTGTTCCTTGGTCCGGCGCAACAGGAAAGGACGGATACGCCGGGAGAGCATCTCGCGCCGCTCGGCGTCCTCATGACGCTCGATGGGGACGGCAAAGCGACGTCTGAATACCGTCTGCGTATCCAGAAGCCCCGGCATCAGGAAATCGAACTGACTCCAGAGTTCCTCGAGTCGATTTTCCAGCGGAGTACCGGTCAGACACAATCGATGCCGAGCTTCGAACTCGCGCACCTGGCGGCTGACGCGGGCACGCGGATTCTTGATCGCTTGCGCCTCGTCCAGGATCAGCAGGTGCCAGGGCTGGCCGGCCAGCCGTTCACTGTCACGCAGCAGTAGCGGGTAGGAAGTCAGCACCAGATCGCTGTGGGCAATCCAGCCGAACAGACCCTTGCGCTTCGGGCCGTGCAACACCAGCACGTCCAGCTCCGGCGCGAAGCGCCTCGCTTCGGCTCGCCAGTTGAACATCAGGCTGGTCGGCGCGATCACCAGGCAGGGCCGGTCGAGTCGTCCGGCCCGCTTTTCGGTGAGCACATGGGCCAGCGCCTGAATGGTCTTGCCCAGTCCCATGTCATCGGCCAGGATGCCCGCAAACCCGAACTCGCGCAGGAACTGCAGCCAGCCCAGGCCGAAACGCTGGTAGTCGCGAAGTCCGGCACGAAAACCCGGAGGCGGATCAAGCGGTTCAATGCCCTCGAAACACGCAAGGCGCCGGCCCAGCGCCGCCAACTCGCTGTCGGCGTCGAACTCCCAGCCTTCATCGGCCGCGGCCAGTTCAGCCAGTCGCGCCCGGTGCAGTTGCATGGGGCCATCGGACGGACGTGCCTGCCCATCAAAACTATCTGTCACGGCGCGCAGGGCGGCGGCAAGCCGAGTCATGGAGACTTGCACCACCCGCCTGTCATCCAGCCCCAGCGTGACTTCGCCGTCGGCCAGGTTGCCGCCCAGCAATTGGCGCAGGATGGCTTCCGGGGCGCGCTCCAGCCATTCCAGCAAGGCCGGCAGCAGCGAATGGCGCTGACCATCATGCTCGATGCCGAGGTCGACTTCCACGCGCTCGTCGCCGACCTCGCCCAGATCGCCGTACCAGGCATCGGGCACGACCAACTCCGGCGCAAACGCTTCGTCGACATGCAACTGCCAGCCGCTTGCATGCAGCCGAGCGAACGCCTGCTGCAGAGCAATCCAGGTCGATTGCGCCCGGCGCTCGTCGATCGCCACCCATAGGCCGCCCTCGCCGGGTTCGTAATCGCGCCCGCTACAGTCTTTCAAGGGCACCAGGCCGAACTCCACCAGCACGGCGGTCAACTCTTGCTCCATGGAGCGTTCGCGGTCGACCATCACGACTCGATCATGCCCGACCAGGCGCGAATCCTGCTCTTCGTCCCAGTCAAGTAACAATTCACCGTAAGCGAACTGCAGGCGGGCGGCCGCCGACGATACAAACCCGGAGGCCCGACCGATCCGGGTGTTGACCAGCGTCAGGACGGGGCGCGGTCTGATGAACTCGAGCCGCTTGACGTCCAGCCGGGCGGGACGCGGGAAACTGCCTGGCGCCTCGGACAGCAACTCGATGACCTCGTTGACATCGTCGGGCGCCACCGGCCCACCCAGCAGCAGCCGCCCGGCCAGCTCCTCATCAATTCCGGCGCTCATGGCACGGCAGACTCCGATGTCGACATCCAGCAGCCACGGCGGCAACAGCGGCAACTGGCGGTCACCTGCATCTCCCTCGACATGCCAGAAAAGGCGTTGCCAGCCGCTGATCAGCAACTCCCAACCCACATCCGCGGCGACCGGCTCACCGAGCGTGAGGACCGGCCCTTCGATATCCTGCCAGTAACAACGGCCGGTGCCAATGACCTGCCTGAGCAATCGCGCACTGGTTCGCGCCAGGGGATACCAGACCAGCCCCTTCAGCGACAATGCGTGATCGGCCAGCGAGTGCAGGATCGCCAGGTCATCCTCACCGACGTAATCAGGTTGCGACTCCTCGCTCAGCCGGGACAGCGAAAACGGAGTCGCGCTCAGACCACCGGTGGATCTGGACACGCGCGACGGACAGACGCTGAGTTCACTGCCGTCATTGGACAAGCGAAGCAGATAGGCCATGAACTGACCGCCCGCGGTCGGCAGACGATGTCGCGCCGAGTATCGGGCAACTTTCTTGTTCGTCCACGTGGGCCCGTCCTCCACCGGGCTCGCCTGAGCCAGCACCAGCGCCGCCATGTGCTCGCATACCGACTCGCCGGCACAGGAGCAATCACCCCCCAGTTCGCCTTCACCGAAAGAGACCCACGCCCGCCGCTCGCCGCCGTCTTCCCGGACGGTACCGGTCAGCACCAGCAGCCCCTCGATTTCCTCGATGCGACTCGGATTGACACGACCATCGGCCACTGCACGCCGGGCCCGGGCCAGGGAGGCCGGAGCACAGGCATCAAGCAATCGTTCAGTCAGGTCGGAGATCGGCATCAGCCCCGGCAGCCACGGCAAAGGGCGGGAATCATACCGGCAATCACCTGGCACTTGCAGCCGAATTCATGCCTGCCACTTGACCGCCGGGCCTGCGCTTGCCCGAGTCTTGCCGGTTCTTCGGCTGGTTGCAGCCCGTTGTTTTGCAGGCATTCTTGCAGCAAGCACTCGTTTCGAGCATACTTTTCGGCACAAGGGGCAAGCCACTCGCTCACAGGGAGCGGCCCCATGAAAGCCAGCCCACTGCAAGCACTCTTTGTATTGACCACAAGCCTGGCAGCCAGCGTCCCCGGTTCCGAATCGCTGGCTCAGGAGATCCCGGGCGATGTCATGCTCGAGCCGATCTTCCCGAACGGAACCTTCGGCGGCGCGCTGGGGCTGGTTCATGCCGGAGACGGATCGAACCGGCTGTTCGTGCTCCGTCAGGGCGGGGTAATTCACGTTATCCACGAATCCGGCACTCACCTGCCCTTTTTGGACATTTCCGAGCGCTTGATCTCCCAGGCCAGCGAGCAAGGATTGCTCGGCCTCGCCTTCCACCCGGACTTTGCCAACAACGGCCGCTTCTACGTCAACTACACGGCTGGCAGCGATCACCCCTCGGACGCAGCCGTCGGTGACACGGTGATCTCCGAGTTCCTGATCGACGAAAGCACCGAGTTGGGCGACCCCGACAGCGAGCGGGTCCTGATGACGGTGGTTCAGGATTTTTCCAATCACAACGGCGGCAACATCAAGTTCGGCCCGGACGGCCACCTCTTCATTGGCATGGGTGACGGCGGTGGAAGCGGTGACCCCTGCAAGCGCTCGCAGACCCTGGATCCGGAGGAAATCGAAACCGACGGAAGCTGCCGCAGCGACCCGACCGCGGCCCTGCTCGGCAAGATGCTGCGCATCGACGTCGACGGCACCACGCCGCCAGGCAGCAACAATCTGTGCGCCGCCAACCCGGACGGCTCGGCCGAGTATGCCGTGCCGACCGACAACCCATTCGTCGGCGCCGCCGCCTGTGCCGAGGTGTGGTCGCTCGGCCTGCGCAACCCGTGGCGCTGGAGCTTTGATCGCGATACCGGTGATCTCTGGATTGCCGATGTCGGTCAGAACCATTGGGAAGAGGTGAACCTTGAACCGGCCGACCATCCGGGCGGCGCCAATTACGGCTGGAACGAGTGCGAAGGGCCTTTTACCTATCCGCCTGATTCACCGCCCAAGGAATGTCAATTCGAGCACGACTTCCCGGCACTCCACTACCCGATTTCCGGGCAGCCCGAATGCGCGATCACCGGCGGCTACCGCTACCGCGGGCCGATTGCCAGCCTCCAGGGCGCTTACGTTTTCGGCGACTACTGCTCGGGCCGGATCTGGTTTGCCTGGGAGACCGGTGCCGATACATTCGAGGAACTGGAATTCTCCGAAGAGGGCTTCGATCTACGCAGCTTCGGCGAGGACGAAACCGGTCAGCTCTACGTGGTGCGCAACGGTGGTATCTGGCGCTTCGAAAGCGAGGTGATCCATGCCGATCGGTTCGAGGCCGGTGGCGACTGACCAAACGGCGCAATCCCCCCGAACAAGGCGCGTCTATGCGGGCACGAAACCACCCAGGCGCCCGCCGTGGAACACCAGTGGTTCGGCATCGCGGCAATCGACTGCCAGTACCCTACCCATCAGGATCAGGTGATCGCCGCCGTCGATACGATGTTCGACGGCGCACTGGAAGCAGGCGGCGCAATCGGGAAGCAAGGGCAGATCGGCCACCCCCTGCTCCGGCTCCACGCCGCCGAACTTGTCGTCAATGTCCTGCGCGAAGTGCATGGCCTCATCGCCCTGACCGGCATGCAGCACATGCACGGCGAAATGTTTCGCGGCGGCGAATCCCGCAAACGGGCCGATGCCGCGCTGCGCGCACCACAGCACCAGCGGCGGGTCCAGCGACACGCCGGCAAAACTGCTGACGGTCATGGCCACCGGCCGCCCCGTTTCGGTGCGAGCGGTGACCACCGTCACCCCTGTGGCGAAGGTGCCGAGCGCTTGACGCATCTCCGTTCTGCCTGGGTTCATGGCGGCATCATCCGTGATCCAATTCACTCCATTCTAGCGCCGGGCCTGATGACAGGAATTCCGTTTTGCGCCATAATATCGGGCTGACGTCAGCTCGATCACCACGCCATCAACAGCGACGACCCCAGATCCGAAAACGGGAATTCGTCGCCGACAATCTGCGCGGGAGATCGACACGGCGGCCATGTTGCCAATCCGGCCGCTCAAAGGGTGTCCACCGGCCTGCCGCGCCGGGGATTTCGTGCTTTTGGCACTCGCGACCAATATTGATGACCACAACATGATACGGATCAAGCAGGGGCTTGACGTCCCCATTGCGGGAGAACCGCGCCAGGAAATCGAGCAGGGCCGAAAGGTTCGCTCCGTCGCCGTTCTCGGCGGCGATTACCCCGGCATGAAACCCACCATGCTCGTATCCGAGGGCGATCGCGTCAAACGCGGTCAGCCGCTGTTCGAGGACAAGAAGACCGAGGGCGTCATTTATACCGCCCCGGCTGCCGGACGGGTACGCGCCATCAATCGCGGCCACCGCCGCATGCTGCTGTCGGTCGTCATCGACATTGGCGGCGAAGGCGGTGACGAGAAGTTCTCCGCTCACCCCGAAAGCGCGCTCTCCAGTCTCGACCGCGAAAGCGTACGCGATCAGCTGGTGAAATCCGGTGACTGGACGGCCATCCGCACCCGCCCCTTCGGCAAGGTGCCGTCGCTCGACAGTGTGCCGGAAGCGATTTTCGTGTCGATCACCGACACCAACCCGCTGGCTCCGCGTCCCGACGTGGTCATCGCCGGCGAGGAACAGGCATTTCGTAACGGCCTGGCCGTCCTCTCGCGCCTGACCGAAGGCACAGTCTGGGTCTGTCGCGCGCCCGATACCGAGCTGCCCTCGTTCGAAGGCGATCAGGTGCGCGAGGAAGTCTTTGCCGGCCCGCACCCGGCGGGCAATGCCGGAACCCACATCCACTTTCTGCATCCGGTCAACATGAACCGCCAGGTCTGGACCGTGGGCTACCAGGACGTGATCGCCATTGGCCACCTGTTCACCAGTGGTCGCCTCCACACCGATCGTGTCGTCGCCCTCGCCGGACCCCAGGCCACCAATCCGCGCCTGCTCAAGACGCGAGCTGGTGCCTCGCTTGAGGACCTGACCGAAAACGAACTCGAAACCGGCGACAACCGCATCATTTCCGGCTCGGTGTTCAACGGCCATAACGCCAGCGGCCCAACGGCCTGGCTCGGTCGCCTGGCCAATCAGGTCACCGTCCTGCGCGAAGGCAAGGAACGCAAGATGTTCGGCTATCTGTCGCCGGGGCTGGAGCGTCACTCCTCGCTCAACATCTACCTGTCCAAACTGATGCCCGGCAAGCGCCTGGACTTCAGCACCACGACGAACGGCAGCGAACGTGCCATGGTGCCGCTGGGCCAGTACGAGGCGATCATGCCACTGGACATTCTGCCCACGCAGCTACTGCGCGCCCTGCTCGTCGGTGATCTCGAAACCGCCCTGGCCCTGGGTGCACTGGAACTGGTCGAGGAAGACCTGGCGCTGTGCACGTATGTCTGTGTCGGCAAGTATGAATACGGCCCGGTTCTCAGGGACGTTTTGACAACCATCGAGGCGGAGGGCTGACGTGGGCCTGAGAAAGTACATCGACGAAAAGATCGCGCCGCACTTCCACGAAGGCGGCAAGTTCGAGCGCTACTACGTCTTCTACGAGATGTTCGACACGATGCTTTACAGCCCGTCGGACACCACGAAGACCAGCGCTCACATCCGCGACGGCATCGACCTGAAGCGGGTCATGATGACCGTGTGGTTCGCTGCTCTGCCGGCCTTGATTTTCGGCATGTTCAATACCGGATACCAGGCCAACCTGCAGATCGCCGAATTCGGAGCCAACCCCATTCCGGGCTGGCGGACCGATATCGTGGCCCTGTTTGCCGGTTTCGACCCGGCCAGCTGGTATTCCAACTTCCTGCACGGTGCCGTCTACTACGTGCCGATTTTCATCGTCACCTACCTCGGCGGCTTCATCTGGGAGGGCCTGTTCGCCTGGAAGCGCGGCCACGAAGTCAACGAAGGCTTCTTCGTCACCGGTATCCTGTTCACGCTGATCCTGCCGCCGACCATTCCGCTGTGGATGGTTTTCGTGGGCATCAGCTTTGGCGTGGTGGTCGGCAAGGAAATCTTCGGCGGCACCGGCAAGAACTTCCTCAACCCCGCCCTGGTCGGCCGAGCCTTCTTGTTCTTCGCCTACCCGGCGCACATGAGCGGTGATTCGGTATGGACGGCGGTCGACGGCTTCTCCGGTGCCACCGCGCTGGCACTGGCAGCTGAAGGTGAACTCGACTATTCCGCCGGCCTCAATGAAGTAGCCGGCACCATGAGCGGCGTCGACCTGACCTGGATGCAGACCTCGCTGGGCGGCATCCAGGGATCCATGGGCGAAACGTCGCTATTGCTGATCGCACTGGGCGCTGTCATCCTGCTGACAACCAAGATCGCCTCGTGGCGCATCATGCTGAGCATGCTGCTGGGCATGGCCGCCATGGCCACCGTCTTCAACATGATCGGCAGCGAAACCAATCCGATGTTCGACATGCCGTGGTACTGGCACCTGTCGCTGGGTGGTTTCGCATTCGGCCTGGTCTTCATGGCTACCGATCCGGTTTCGGCATCCATGACCAATACCGGCAAGTTGATCTTCGGAGCGCTGATCGGCGTCATGACGGTGCTGATTCGAGTGGTCAACCCGGCATTCCCGGAGGGCGTGATGCTCGCGATCCTGTTCGGCAACCTGGCCGCGCCGCTGATCGATCATTTCGTCATCCAGGCCAACATCCGCCGCCGCTTACAGCGGACTGGAGCTTGACATCATGGCCAACAACAGAGAATCCATCGGCAACACGCTCAAGGTCGCATTCTTCCTGTGCCTGGTCTGCGCCGTGGTGGTGTCCACCCTGGCGGTGGGCCTTCGCCCGGCGCAGCACGACAACCGCATGCAGTTTCGGCAGCAGAACATCCTGCAGGCCGCCGGCCTGTATGAACCCGGCATGGACGTACGTGCGGCCTTCGAGAGCATCGAGCGTCGGTTCATCGACATTCGCACTGGCGAGTACGTCGAAAAACCCGACGACTACGACCAGCAGCGTGCCGCGCGCGACCCTGCGCAGAGCATTCCCGTGACTCCCGACCCTGCCGGCATCCGGCGCCAGGCCAAGGTTGCCGAGGTCTTCCTGGCTATCGGCACAGACGGAGCGGTGGAGCGTATCATCCTGCCGGTACACGGTTACGGCCTTTGGTCAACCATGTACGGGTTCATCGCCCTGGAGGCCGACGCCAACACGGTTGCCGGCATCGGCTTCTACGAGCACGGTGAAACACCCGGCCTGGGGGGCGAGATCGACAATCCCCGTTGGCAACGCAACTGGATCGGCAAGCAGGTCTTCGACGAAAACGGCGACGTAGCCCTCGAGATCACCAAGGGTTCGGTTCCGCCGGATGCACCCAACCGGCAGCACCGTGTCGATGGGCTGGCCGGTGCCACCATTACCGCCAACGGACTCAATCACACGGTCGAGTTCTGGTTTGGTGAACGCGGGTTCGGACCGTACCTTCAGCGCATCCGTGGACAATATAACCAGGGCATGGACGATGGCTTTGCCCTGGCCCGGTCGATCGAGGAGTAACTGACATGGCACAAGCGAAAGCGAAAGACGTTCTTTTCGAACCGATTTTCAACAACAATCCGATCGCGTTGCAGATCCTGGGCATCTGTTCGGCCCTGGCGATCACCACGACCATGCAGACCACGCTGACGATGTGCCTGGCGGTGCTGTTCGTCATGACACTGTCGAACTTTTCGGTCAGCCTGATCCGCAATCACATTCCGTCGAACATCCGCATCATCGTGCAGATGACGATCATCACCTCGCTGGTGATCATCGTGGACCAGACGCTGCAGGCATTCGCCTACGACATCAGTCGCCAGCTGTCCGTGTTCGTCGGCCTGATCATCACTAACTGCATCATCATGGGCCGAGCCGAAGCCTTCGCCATGAGCAACTCGCCGGTGATGTCGGCCATCGACGGCATTGGCAATGCCATTGGTTACTCCATCGTGCTGATTTTCGTCGGCGTGTGCCGCGAGCTGTTCGGCTCGGGATCGCTGATGGGCATCAACATCCTCACTCCGGTGACCGAGGGCGGCTGGTACCAGACCAACGGCCTGATGCTGCTCCCGCCGAGCGCCTTCTTCCTGATCGGCTTCTTCATCTGGGCATTGCGTGCCTGGAAGCCGGACCAGGTGGAGGAAGAGCAGTACCGCATCGCCCCCAACTCCCGTACCAGTGAGGCGTTCTGAGGCCATGAGAACCAAGACGACCCCTGTCATGATTGCAAGGCAAGGAGCCGGACATGTTTGAGCATTATCTGAGTCTGTTCATTCGCGCCGTGTTCGTGGAGAACATGGCACTGGCCTTCTTCCTCGGCATGTGCACATTCCTGGCCGTGTCGAAAAAGGTCGAGACTGCGCTCGGCCTGGGCATTGCCGTGGTCGTGGTGCTGACCATCACGGTGCCGTTCAACAACATCATGCTGCATTACGTACTCGACGAGGGTGCGCTGGCCTGGACCGGTATCGAGGCCTTGCAGTCGATCGACCTGCGCTTCCTCGGCCTGATGTGCTACATCGGCGTGATCGCCGC
>SKSJ01000141.1 GCA_007123055.1 Wenzhouxiangella sp.
ATCGCCTTCGTCGGCGACGGCATCAACGACGCGCCGGCACTGGCTCGCGCCGATGTCGGCATCGCCATCGGTACCGGTACCGACGTGGCCATCGAAAGCGCCGAGGTCGTGCTCATGGCCGGTGACCTGGCCAACGTCCCCCGCGCCATCGCCCTGTCACGCGCGACGCTGAGGAACATCCGCCAGAACCTGTTCTGGGCCTTCGCCTACAACACCGCGTTGATCCCGGTTGCCGCCGGCATCCTCTACCCGGCCACCGGCATCCTGCTCTCCCCCATGCTCGCCGCGGTGGCCATGTCGGCCTCCAGCCTGTTCGTGCTGGGCAATGCGCTGCGGCTCAAGCGCGTCGCGCTGGGCTGAATGATTCCGGAGGATCGTGCGCGTGGCCCACTAGTCCTCGTTTTCCGAGCAGTGTTCGATCAGTTTCTCGGCGTAGGCGGCGATTATCTCCTGCTCGCTGCCTGTCACGCCGTCCGGAGCATCGTCCGTAGCCTCCTCGGGCATGCCGTAGAGGCCGACGGCCACTTCAATGAGAGCATCGCCGCAGGCGACCATCAGCAACTCTTCGGGTGAGCGGTGCAGAATGGCCAGATTGCCGGGACCATTGATCGCCTCGTAGGCGTAGGGTTCGAGCGAACGCAAATGACGCTGGGCTACAGGGAGCTGCGAGGGAGAGCCGAGACAGCCACTCACCGTCAGCATGGGCGTGGCGGCCAGCATTCCTCCGCGCGACGAGGATAATGCGAGCGTGCTGATCCGCGAAGTCGATTGGCGCCTTTTCCTGGCGAAGAAAAGGGAGCGCGACAGTATCGCGGGGATGCGGGAGGCGTTTGTTCGTCGGCTGCCTATGGCACGGCGATCCACTCGAATCGGCCTTCGGCCGAGACCTCGTCCTGGCCCTGGGTGATGAAGGCGAAGTTCATGGTGTAGTAGCCGTCGCTTTCGGTGACTTCGACTGTGCCGTCGACTGAGTCGAATCTTGCGCCGTCGGCGCTCAAGCCGACGACTCGGCGGGCCTCGTCGCGACGACGCTCCAGGGCGTAGGTGCCGGGTTCGGGGCGGGGACCGAAGCTGAAGGAGATGTGGTCGGACATGAGTTCGAGGCGGTGGTCCTGGGACTGGCGGATGACGCGGCCGGCAACTTCGGTGGTTTCGCCGTCGCGGGTGAAGGTGTAGAACGCTTCGCCGCGTGGCATAAAGGGGACGCGGTAGACGCGGGCTTCGACGCGCGTGTGCCGTTCGTCTTCGTGGCCGTTGTCGAAGTGGAAGCTGGCGGTCAGGTAGTCGCCGACCTCGACGATGGTGATTTCGCCTTCCAGGGCATGGGTGCCGTCGCGCCAGACCATGTCGTGGCGTTGCAGGCCTCCGTAGGCCTCTCCATGGCGAGCCATCCGGGTGCTGCGGATGGGGTAGGTGCGACCGGCCTGTGCATCGGGTGGAAATTGGACCCAGGCCGAGGCGTTTTCGGTTTCGCCGCCATCGCGGCTGACCTCGGTAAGCAGCCAGATGCGGTAGGGGCCGCTGGCGTTCCAGGGATCGACCGCCTCGCGACCGCCATAGCCGCCGGCGCGTTCGCGCGATGAACCGTAATTCCAGGGCTGGAAACGGGCAGCCGCGACATCGCCTTCGTAGTCGCCGGTGCTGACCACGAAACCGGAGATGTCGAGTGCGAACTGCCCCGGCTCCAGGCCCTGGCCGATGTCCGAGGCACTGACGCGGGCCGCACTGCCGCCGTTTTCACCGTTGTTACCCGTCCTGCCGTTGCCACAGCCTGCGAGCATGAAGGGAATGGAGAGGATGAGAATGAATGCGAGGTACACGAGTCGGTTGTTCATGGCTGCCCTCCCTGGGCCAAAAAAGGAACAACCCGGGCAGTCACCCATTGTCGGTCGACAATCAGCCGTGGTGCAGCGTGGTGTTTGTCACGTGCGCGCCCTGGTCAGTTTCAAATACGAGTTTCCGGGGGAAAACCCGACAGGCCTGTGTTCACAAAATCAACTCACCACAGAGGCACAGAGGCCACAGAGAAAGGACTCTGATTTTCATCAATCCCTCTCTGTGAGCTCTGTGCCTCTTTGGTTAGCCTCTTTACGGATCTGATCTCGACAGCATACGAAGCGGGCACGCAGGCGATGCGGGGTGATTACTGCCAGCGATGGATCAGGGAGAGCATCAGAACATTGACCCGGTCGTTGTAGCCGGTCTCTCCGGGGAGGATGATGTCGGCGAGCTGGTCGGGGCCAACGTCGTCCAGGGCCCAGTCGGCGCTCCGGTAGCGCTCGAACCACCAGCGGGCACGCAGCGACAGTTGTTCATTGAACTGGTAGCGCACGACCAGGTTGACGGTGTGGCGGCGGCTGCTGATGTCGGGCAGGGCTTCGTTGTCCAGGGCCGGGCCAGTCTGGACGTCGATGCGGGCGCGGGCGTCGGCGTGGACGTAATCGGCGCGCAGTTCCAGGCGTTCGTCCATGAACAGCCGGCGCATGCCCAGCCCCAAGGTATCGACGCGGTCGCGGTGGCGAGCCTGCCACCAGCGGTCGGGGTTGGCCAGATCGTCGGCGCGGAAGCCACCGCCACGGAAGCTGAAGCCGTCCTGGTCGGAGCGGATACGTTCGTGGGTGACAAAAGCGTGGGCCGACCAGTGCCGGGCCGGTGAGTAGCTCACATCGACGGCAAAGAGGGCGTTGCCGGCCTCGACCAGGCCGATCTCGGAGCGGAGGAAATCATCCTTGCTGGTGCCACCTTGCAGGGTAATGGACCAATCGTCGCTGGGGGTGATGGCAGCGTTGACGTTCACGCCCTGGCGGCGTCGGTCGGCGAGGTGATACAGGCGCAGGGCGGGCAATTCGCCCCAGCCGCCGGGGACGGTATCGACATAGGCTTGCGAATGCCCGGCGCGGAAACCCACCGCGCCGTCGTAGGTGCTGCCGCTGCGATCGGCCCATTCCAGATTGATGCCGGCGGTGAGTTGCTGGCCGAATGCACGTCTCAGGCCCAGTTCCAGGCGATCTTCGTCGGTGCGTTCGCGTGCGGTGAAGCTGCGGTCGATGCGGCGATGTTCGACCGCGCCCTGGAGGCGGGCGGACCGGGCCATGCGCCAGTTGCCGGCCAGCCTGAGTCGCTGGTCGCGGTAGTCGTAGGGCAGGTTGTAGCGGCGACGCGAGGAGGTTTCGCCGGCGTCCTGGAGCTGGCTGTCGGAGCCGATGTAGACGAATTCGCCCATGGGTGTGCGGTTGTCACGGTTGTCGAATCGGTAGCTGGCCGTCCAGTTGAAGCGCTGATTCGGCCTGCCGGCCAAGCGCAGGTTGATGGCCGTGGTGTCGATGCGCCCGTCCAGCGAGGCGCGGGGCAGTCCCTGCACGATGCTGTCGGCGAGCACCGGGTTGACGGTGTAGGGCAGGAAATCCTCGTCCTGGCGCAGGCGCCCGAAAGCCACTTCGCCGTTGAAGGTGAGCCGGGGCGAGAAGCGGTGGCTGCCGCCGATGCCGAGCTGGTGGAAGGTGTTGTCCGGCGGCAGGGCCATCTGGCCGATGCCGGCGGGATAGCCGGCCGACGGGTGCCAGCCGCCGATGGCGGCAAAGGGGTTGGCAAAGGTCAGCGCCGGCTGATTGTTGTCGAACAGGGACGCGTGGTAACGCACCCGGAATTGGCGCTGGCGGTCGGCGTAGTTGAGCGCCAGGTCGACCTGGCGGGTGCGGTAGTCGGTGGGCACCGGCATGAACGCCGCACGCGGGCTGCCCCCTGTCGGTCCGAACATGGCCGCCATGGTCCGGTGACCGTCGCGCTCTTCCTGACGGAAGTCGCTACTGATCTGCCAGCGTTCGGCGAAGCGCGCGTCGCCGCCGGCGGCCATGCTGCGGCGGTCGCTACGTACGTCGAATTCGTGCAGCGACGGCAGCAGGGCGGTCATGCCGCCGGTGGATGGGGCGGCGACCCAGTCGGCCGGCAGGGCCAGACGACCGGGGGCTTGTTCGCGGTAAACGGTGACGGCATCGTCGATGAAACGCGCACTGCGCTCATCGTACTCGGCGTAGACGCCGAAGGTGCCATGCTGGCGATAGTGCAGGCGCACGGTGCGCACATCCAGGCCCAGATCCTCGGCGCGCAGGCGGATGGTGACCGGCCGGTCGCTGTCGAACTCGGCGGCCTGTATCCAGTCCAGCCCGAGCACGGCGAAGACCCCGTCGTCGCCAAAGCCGCTGAAGCGGCCCAGTCGGGAGCCGGAGTCGTTGACATGACCCAGGCCGGCTTCGACCGAGCTGTAACGGGCAATGAAGGGCGAGAGCTCTTCGACGGTGATTTGCTCGGCGGCGAGTGAAGGGGCCAGCAGTGCGAGCGACAGGCTGGCGGGGAGAAGGGTGGAGCGCTGCAGGTATCGCCGTGTCATATCGCTCTCTCCAATCAGCGGGTCTGTCCGACCCCGGAGGGATGGTTGGAGCCGTGGACCTGCACGTGGCAGTTCATGCAGTCGCGTCCGATCAGCGAACGCGATCCAGAGGGGATGTCATCACCCGGCAGCCCGGTGCCACTCAGGGCTGCGGAGGGATGGAACTGGCCCATGTGGCATTGCTGGCATAGAAATGGCGTGCGCTGGGTGAGTAGGTCGCGATGAACCGAGCCGTGGGGCTGATGGCACTGAGTGCAGTCCTCTCGCACCGGCTGGTGTTCCCACAGGAAGGGGCCGCGTTTCTCGGCATGGCAGCTGTAGCAGTTTTCGTTGACCGTCATGGTCTTGAGGTCGGACGGCCCGATGCCGCCGTGCGGGTTGTGGCAGTCGGTGCAGGTGACCTGGCCCTCGCGTACCGGATGCGTAAAGGCGCGGTGGATCTCGGCATGCTGCTTGGTATGACAGCTGGTGCAGTTCTCGATCCGGCCGCGGTGATCCATGGCCGGATCGGCGCGGGTGTGGATGGTGTGGCAGTCGACGCAGGCCATGCCCTCGAAGTCATGGTCGCTGCCGTGCCAGTGCATCATGTCGGCGCCGGCATGACAGTTCATGCAGGTCTTGTTGAGCGTTTCGGTGTCGGCGCGATGCGGTCCGCGAAAGGCGATCTCGGCCAGCTCGCCACCGGCCGGTGCCGGCAGTCGCGAGTGATCGATGCTCTCGCCGTGACAGGCCGCGCAGCCGTCCATGGCGAATCGGGTATGCGGGTCGGCCAGCACGGCATGCGGCGAGGCGAAGATTTCCAGCACCGGATGCTTGTCGCCGCCGTCGTGACAGCGCAGGCAGTTGGCGACATGACCGGGGACGTCGATGTAGACGTCTTCGGCCGCAATCGATGCTGAGCCGAGCAGGCCGCCCATCATCAACCACACACTCAGAATCCTGCGCATATCAATTCACCTGTTCTCGAGCATTGTCGACCCGGAACTGATCCGGGGCCTGTTGCGTCTCTGCCAGCGCTGCATTGAACGAAGCAAGGAGCCGTACAGACTTTTCACGTGCGAGGTCCCGGATATCGGCTGACGCCGATTCCGGGACGACGCATCCTGTCGAAACGAAGAAGCGACCAAAATTTCTAATCCTCCGCTACCCGGCCGACCAGGTAGTCGTCGATCATCGACCAGGCCGCCGGCGAGTGATCCCGACCGTAGCCCTTGGTGCGCATGGCCTCGGTGGATTCCTTGCCGCACCAGCGCTCCATGACCGAAGGTGGGGTTGGGTGATCGGGGATGTAGTCGGTGAAGTCGTAGACCTTGCCCTCGATGACCTTCCAGCAGCTGTCGAGCGAGTCGTGTTCGGCGATCTCCTCCCAGGCGTAGGCGGGCAGTTCATCGACCTCCTGAGCCGGCTTGTCCTTTGAATCCATGGCATGCAGTGCGGCGATGGTGCCGACCGACGCCCAGAAGGCGACGAACAGGGTATAGGTGAGCTTTTTCATAGCAGTTCGAACTCCTCGGTATGGATTCTCGAAAGTGG
>SKSJ01000099.1 GCA_007123055.1 Wenzhouxiangella sp.
GGCGGGCTGGCACTGTCGGGCATCCTGGAAAGCCAGGCCGAAAAAGTCGATCAGGTCTACCGCGATCGCCTGCAACCGGAGCGGCAAGGCACGCGAGAGGAATGGGTGCTGCTCACCTACGGCCGAACCGACGACGAAAACGTATCGCCGGAGTAACGGTCGGGCGGTCAGCCGTGGGGCCGGATGGCGATGGCGTCGTGGCCGACCCAGAAGGCACACTCTTCCCACAGCACCGGGTCAGTCCCCAGGGCCTGTCGCACCTGTTCGGCGACTACCTGCGCGGTCGCCAGGCTGGTGCCGTACTGGCTGGCCTCCAGTGACGGCGACTCGCTGCTGGGCAGGAAACTGTAACCGGTCTCGTCGAACTTCACGCCGAGCTGGTCACGCAGCACTTCCTCGTTGTGCACCGTGAAAATCAACACGCCGCCGGGTGCGACCGCGCCGGCCAGAACCTTCAGCCAGCGTCCCCAGACCTCGATCGGCAGATGGGTCAGCAAGGACAGCACGAAGACCACCTCATAGCGGCGCGGGAACTCGATCTGCTCGGGTTCGAATGATGAATAAAAGGCCTCGACGCCGAACTGCTCGCGGGCGAACTCCATCGAGCCCGGCATCACATCCGAGCAGGCCACCCTGCCCGGCAGCACCTTGACCAGGTGCCGGGTGAAACGGCCGAACCCACTGGCGAACTCGAGAAAACTCGACACCCGGGTCAGCGGCTGGTCGAGCTTGTCCATCACCACCATCAACTCACTCAGGGTACGCCAGCCGTCGGACAGGTACTCACGGATCGGGTTGTGGCTGTAGGGTCCCGTGCCGATGAATCTGAAGATATCGTCGCGGGGATCGATCACGCAGTTGATGCGCATCCACGAGCTGTAGCGGTGCGGGTCATTCAGGCGTTCGAGGGCGTTGCTGGCCTCGATGTTGGCCGGGTCCTGCTCGAGCACGCTCATGTAGATGCGTCCGGCCTCTGCCGGATTGGCCTGTTCCAGCGCACGGGCACGCCGGATATCGTCGTCGAATGCGGATGCTGCGCTCATGGAATGCTTTGGTCCTCACCAAGGTCTGGCCGGCAACCCGGGCGGGCGTCGGCGGGGCCGGCAATGGTATCATCCCGCGCCTGTCATTACCGGATGCCCTGCACCGTCGTGAACCCGGAAATCCCCGCCGAACTGGCACGCGAAGCGCACCAACAGCTGCGACATCCCCAACTGGCCGAAACCCTGCGCAGGCATCTCGGCGAGTTGCCGCAACCGGCCACGGCCAGCGAAATCGGCACCGACCTGCACCCGGACTGCCAGATGCTGTCGCATTCGCTTCGACATCTGGGGGACGCGGGCTTGTCGGTGACCCAGTACTTCACCATCGCCCTGCAGCAGTTTCACGCCGCCGAGCAGATCATCCGCCGTCATCCGGTCGAACGCAATGCATTGAAGTTTCTCGACTTTGCCTGTGGCTATGGCCGGCTACTCAACTTCCTCGTCCACAGCCTGCCGCGGGACAATATCCAGGCCGCCGAAATCATGCCGGGCGCGGTCCGCCATGTTCAGGATCGATACGGCGTCAAGGCCTGGCAGTCGACCGAAGACCCGGAGGATTTCCGGCCCGGACAGCGCTACGACATGATCTGGGTTGCCTCGCTGTTTTCCCACCTGCCGGAAGAACTGTTCGTTCGCTGGCTCAGTCGTCTGCATGAGCTGCTCAGCGACGACGGCATCCTGTGCTTCACCGTTCACGACGAGGCCTTGTTGCCGGCAGACATGAAGCTACCCGGCTCCGGCCTGCTCTACATCGAGGGCAGCGAAAACGCCGATCTCGACCCGGCGATATACGGCACCAGCTTCGTCAGCGAGGACTTCGTGCGCCGTGCGCTGGATCGAGCCCTCGGAAAGGATCGGCCTTACCGGCGCTTCCCGCGCCTGATCGCCTACGAGCAGGATGTCTACATGATCGGTCGCGACGGGCGGCAGACGCCGACGTCGATGAGCGAGCTGCGACACGGACTGCGTGGCTGGGTGGACGGGTGCCGAATCGACGAGGAGGGCGTCGTGCACCTGCACGGCTGGGCCGCGTCCATGGACGGCGACGACATCGAAGGCGTCGAGATCATGCTCGGCGCCCAGTCACGATTTATCCGCACCGGCGAACCGCGCCCGGAAGTGGCACGCGTACTGGGCAAGCCGGAACTGGCCGATTGCGGCTGGTCGTGCTCGATGCCATTGCCAGCGGGGGATGCGGAAGCCTACCTCACCGTCAGCGCGCGCGGCAGGCTGGACCCGCCGGCGCTGCTGTACGCTGCCCCGATCACTCATGCGGTGAAGCGGGGCTGATACCGGACTATTGGTTCGCCTTGAAGGCCTCGATGGCCTTGAGGATTTCTTCGCGTGCCGCGTCGGGACCATGCCAGCCCAGCACCTCGACCCACTTGCCGTACTCCAGATCCTTGTAGTGGGCAAAGAAATGCCGGATCTGGCGGCGGCTGAAACGGGCCAGGTCATCGATGTTGGTGATGTCTTCGTGCAAAGGGCTGACTTCCTCGACCGGCAAGGCGGCGATCTTTACATCACGCCCGGCCTCGTCGCTCATTTCCAGGAAGCCGATCGGACGGCAGCGGATGACCGAACCGGGCAGCAGCGGCACGCGAATCAGCACCATCACGTCCAGCGGATCGCCGTCCTCGGCCAGGGTGTTGGGCACGAATCCGTAATTGCACGGATAGCGCATGGACGTGGCCAGCAGGCGATTGACCAGGATCGCCCCGGTATCCTTGTCAACCTCGTACTTGACCGGTGATCCTTCCAGGGGGATCTCGATCACAGCGTTGAAATCGTCCGGCGGGTTGACGCCGGGGGCAATGTCATTGACTTTCATGCAGTTTGGTCCGTGCTCGCGGGAAAATGACAATTATAGCGTTTCCGCGGCACGCATCACGGCCCGGATGACTCCAAATTCGGTCGGTTTGGTGGCGGTCAGGTAAAGCGACGGCGACGACGCATCATGGATCGACGCCTGGGGTTCTTGCCCGACGAATCAGCGCGCCCGGAACGGGCTTCATCCACGTCGGCATCCCGCTCGGTCTCGTGATCGGAATCCGCCCCGACATCCCCGCCGGAAGTGGCGCCGGTCTCTGGCGGCTCTTCGGGAGCGCGTTCGGGCGCCGTTGCGGCGGTCGCTGACTCTGCCTGGACCGGCTCGGGGTCGGACTCCTCCCGGGGCTCGAGATCCGGTTCGGGTTCCGGGTCGGCTTCAGGCACGGCATCGACCTCCTCATCCTCGGCAGGCTGGTCATGCAGCAATGACCGACCGTCCACACCGATATCGGCGACAGCAGCGACGCCGCGAATGCGCTCCAGCACCTCGGTCAACGTGTCCTTGTCCTCGACTTCTCCATCGGCCATCAGCTCGACGTGCAAACCATCGGCGTCATCGCGCTCGACAAATCGGTGCGACTGGAACTCCAGACCATTGCGGGCCAGCGAGGACACCGCAGCCGCCAGAATCCCCGACTTTCGCGTCAGGGACAAAGTGACAATGACATCGGCCATGCCTGTCTCCCTCTTTACAGACCTGATTTCAGTGATCGTTATCCGGCGGCCGTTTGCCGACCCCCTGGGCTGGCGCCTGCCGCGGGTCAACACCGACGGCAAGGCAACGACAGCCTGGCGAGTATAGCAGGCTGTCGCCATCGACCGGAACCACACACCCGAACGGACGATCGGAACGGCCGTGCCGTGACGCGGGAAACGATACAATTGGCGGCATGGAGATTTTCAAGGTATTCCAGGTCGAGGCGGCACACTACCTGCCCAATGTCCCGGCCGACCACAAGTGCCGGCGCATGCACGGCCACTCGTTTCGCATCGAGGTCCACGTGGCCGGGCCGCTGGACGCCGAGGCCGGATGGGTCATGGACTTCGCCGATCTCAAACGCGCCTTCCAGCCGCTGTACGAGCAACTCGACCACCATTGTCTCAACGATATCGAAGGCCTGGAAAACCCCACCAGCGAGAACCTGGCCCGCTGGATCTGGACACGGCTTCAGCCCGACCTGCCCGGCCTGAGCAAGATCGTCATCCAGGAAACCTGCACCTCGGGGTGTGTGTTTGTAGGGGAAGAGGGATAGAGGGGAGAAGGAGGCGGTGCTGGGTGCGGCCATTGGCGTTGCCTATTCCCCATTGCCTTCTCTTCCTCTACCCCTCTACCCCTCTCCCCAGTTTTACCTTTCCCCTCCAACTCGCTACAATTACCCGATTTTGCAGCTCCGTCAGCACAAGAATGGACCAGGCTGTCGGATCGGATTCTCGAACAACAACCTGCCTGACAAAACACTCATACATATAAAGTGGGAGACAACATGAACCAAATGATGATCCCCCCGATTCTCGGGGTCGTGGGCCTGATCGTGGCCTTCATCATCTTCCGCATCGTGATGCGGTACCCGGTGATGGAGGGCAAACCCGCCCAGATCGCCAAGCTCATCCAGAACGGCGCGATGGCTTTCATGAAGCGCGAGCTGATCCTGATCGCCATCTCGGTGGCGGTGATCTTCATCGCATTGGCCGTCTCCGACCTGGGCATCGAGACCGCCGTCTCGTTCCTGGTGGGCGCCATTTGTTCGGCACTGGCCGGCTTCCTCGGCATGATGGCCACCACCCGCGCCAACGTGCGCACCACCACGGCCGCACATGAATTCGGTCAGGACAAGGCGCTGACCGTCTCCTTCTTCGGCGGTTCGGTCATGGGCCTGGTGCTGGCCTCGCTGGGTCTGGTCGGCCTGGGTTCACTCTACCTGGTCTTCGGCACCGATCCGCAGACCGCGCACAACATCCACGGTTTCGCCATGGGTGCCGGCGTGGTCGCACTGTTCTATCGTGTTGGTGGTGGCATTTTCACCAAGTCCGCCGACGTCGGCGCCGACCTGGTCGGCAAGGTGGAAGCCGGTATCCCGGAGGACGATCCGCGCAACCCCGGCGTGATCGCCGACAACGTCGGTGACAACGTCGGCGACGTGGCCGGCATGGGATCGGACCTGTTCGAATCCTACTGCGGCGCGATGATCGCCACCGTGGCCCTGGCCACCGTGATGGTGCTGCAGGCCGGCGGTGGTGAAAACGCCATTGTCAACCTGGCCGGCCACGACGTGCCCGGCTCCAGCCTGATGAGCCTGCCGCTGCTGCTGTCAGCCCTGGGGCTGGTGTGCTCCATGATTGCCATCGTCATCGTGCGCCTGGCTTCGCGCAAGTCGCCCCAGGTCGCGCTGCGCATCGGCACGTTTGCCGCATCGATCGGCTTCGTCATCCTCGCCTACTTCCTGATGCAGGCCATCGACGTTGGCGCCAACGTCTGGTTCGCCACGCTGGTCGGTGCCGTCGGCGGCGTGATCATCGGCCTGTCGACCGAGTACTACACCTCCGGCAAGCCGGTACGCGACATCGCCCGCTCCGGCGAAACCGGCTCGGCGACGGTGATCATCTCCGGGCTTTCCGTGGGCATGCAGTCGGTCGTCATCCCGATCCTGACCATCTGTGCCATGATCTTCATCGCCAACAGCCAGGCCGAGCTTTACGGTGTCGGCATCGCCGCGGTGTCGATGCTGGCCACTGTCGGCTTTACCATGGCGATCGACGCCTATGGACCCGTCGCCGACAACGCCGGCGGCATCGCCGAGATGGCTGGTCTGGGTGAAGACACCCGCAAGATCACCGATGGGCTGGACACGCTCGGCAACACCACGGCCGCCATCGGCAAGGGCTTCGCCATCGGTGCTGCCGCGCTGGCCGCGCTGACCCTGATCACCGCCTACATCGACGAAGTCAGCCATCGTATCCCGGACTTCCAGCTTCAGATCTCCGATCCGAACGTGCTGATCGGCA
>SKSJ01000082.1 GCA_007123055.1 Wenzhouxiangella sp.
AGTGCGTAGTTGTCGTCGTTGGCAACTAACAGTTTACAGCAGGGTTTTACGAGTGATGCTGTCTGCTCGGCATGCCCCAGGGTACGTCCGATCCACGTCGAAGCCAGTACGCCCCCGAAGTCGTATGAGTAGACTAGCAAGTGACCGGCAAGTTCCGCAAGCTTCCTAATCATTCCAGGCGGATCACGTCGTCGATTCCGGGGCATTCGGCGGACAGGCCGAAGCGCTTGCCGATGGCCAGCGCGAGTGCGCGGCGCGCCTCGTCTTCGCCATGGGTGAGGATGACGCGGGGATGCGTTGTGGTCATCGGCGAGAGCCAATTCAACAGTTCCTCGTGCCCGGCATGGGCCGAAAACCCTTCGATACGGTGGATATCGGCACGCACGGCGATGTGCTCGCCGAGTATCTCGATCCGCTCCGGGCGCTCGAGCAATTTCCGGCCCAGGGTGCCTTCGGCCATGTAGCCGACCACCAGGACATGAGCGTTGCGCCGCCACAGATTGTGCTTGAGATGGTGGATCACGCGCCCTCCCTCGCACATGCCCGAGGCGCTGATGATGATGCAGGGGTGGTCGCTGTCGTTGAGCGCGATGGATTCGGGGACCGACTCGATGATGCGCAGTCCGCGCAGATCGGCTTCGAGTTGGCGGTGCTCCCGCAGCCGACGGGTCTCGTCGTCGTAGAGCTCCGGATGGGCCCCGACAATCTGCGTGGCGCGAGTCGCCATCGGGCTGTCGAGGTAGATTGGGAAATCCGGCGACAGGCGGCCCTCACGCACCGCTTCGGCCAGGTAATAGAGCACCGTCTGCGTGCGTCCGACGGCAAAGGCAGGGATGATGACGCGCTCGCCTGCGGCGGCAGCCTGTTCGATGATGCGCTTGAATTCGGCGACGGCCCGGCGTGTATCGGGGCGAGGGCGTCCGCCGTAGGTGGACTCCATCACCACCAGGTCGGCGGCTGCAGGCGGCTCGGGATCGCGCAGGATGGGTGCGCCACCCGGACCGAGATCGCCGGAAAATACCAGGCAGCGCTCGCCGTCATCCTGGTCAATATGCAATTCGATACTGGCCGATCCGAGGATGTGGCCGGCCTCGACGGCCCGGGCACGAACGCCGGTGGCCACTTCGGCCATCTGCCCGAGTCGCATCGGCCGGGCTCGCTGAAGCAACTGGCCAACCTGTTGGCTGGTGAACAACGGCCGGATGGTTTCCTCGCCGGCGCGGCGACGCCGGCGATTGATGCGACGGGTGTCTTCCTCTTCAATCCGTGCCATGTCCTCGAGCATGACTTCCAGCAGCTCCAGGGTGGCGGGCGTGGCATGCAGGCTGCCGGTGAAACCATTGGCCATCAGTAGTGGCAGCCTGCCGCAGTGGTCGATGTGGGCATGGGTGAGCACGACGGCGCCGAGTCGGCGTGGGTCCACTGGTCCCAGGGATCGGTTGCGCTCGCGCTGGTCGTCCCCGTCCTGGAAAATCCCGAAGTCGACCAGGACGCGAGCCTTGCCGGTGTCCACCAGGTAACCGGAGCCTGTCACACCCCCGACAGCGCCACAGAAGTGTATTGAGATCATTTTGTTGTAATTGATTCTTGATGACTTTCGGTATGGCCGTTTCGGGCCCTGTTGCCGCGTTCCGGTGAGTGGCGGGCCATGCGCACCACGGTTTCGATCATGGCTGAAAGCGGCTCGGGGACCCCGGGCGAGCCGGGCTCGGCTGCCGCCATGACCAGCTGCAGGGCGATATCGGGCTTGGCATGGCGTTTGAGTGCCCGTTCGATGACCTGCTGCCGTGGCATGTTCGGGCCGGGGTCGCCTTGAAAACCCGCCAAGCGCTGGAATACCGCGGCGTAGCCATGATCGTGAAAGCACTGCTCGAGGCTGGGTTCGGCCAGGCGGGAGATGCGCTCGGCTTCATCGTCGCTATCGACGAACAGGCTTCGGGTTTTTTCGACGTAGCTGCGTCCGGCGGCATCGCCGTCGGTGAGCAGATGCCATTCGATGCCCAGTTCGCGGGCAGCCTTGACCAGCGGCGGGATGCCGCACTGGGCGAACTCCACGCAGGCGATGCCTTCGAGATCGAAATCGTGACCGTTGATCCGGGCCAGTTCATTGATCACCCAGAACTCTGTCTCTCCTTCGACCAGGATCCAGGCGCGGGCGAATGCCGCCTCGCCACGACGGGCCCGCAGATGGTAGCCGAGCTTTCGCAGTTCGCTGTCGGACAGGGCCTCTTCGTGCACGCGCCACTCGAGGACCTCGCCGTCATGTCGGGTCAGGCGGCGCAGGCTGGTCAGCGATGAAGCGGCCAGCAGGGTCGGAGATTGTGTGGTGATGATCTTTTGCACGCCGAAGCCACTGACCAGGCGCCAGACGGCCGCCAGCGTCATGCGGTGCAGGTGGGCTTCAGGATCCTCGAGTATCAGGATGGGCCAATCGGGATGCCCGTTGCCCTGCGGCAGGCCGCGCAGGATGACCGCCGTGAAAATGAGCAGGCCCATGCGCTGAATCGACGTGCTGGGAAGTCGGTTCGGTCGCGTTTTCGCAAGTCGGGCGGAACGTCCCACCAGCTCGCCAATGGCCTTCTGACCCAGCCCGGCGGCGGGATCGAGCCTGACGCCCATGTGGTCGAGCAGTTCCTCGGCGGCCACGACGCCCGCCTCCATGTCGACATCACGATCCTCCAATCCTCCTGAGATCATCGCGTGAAAATACCGATCGACCTGTTGCTGCAATTCGCGACCCCTGTGGTCATCGGCCAGCCAGGGTGCCTCCTCATCGTGCCGACCGAGGACAGCACCCGACAATGGGCAACCGCGCAGGTCGATCAGCGGATTGAGACGGCGGACCAGGGCAAGCAGCTCCGGATCGCCTTCGCTGGCTTCCGATCCATTGACCGGCCCGATTCGCCAGCGTGCGGGAACGCTCGATTGCCCGTCGGGCGGCGGGTCGGCCTCCAGGCGAACCGATAACTCGCGCAAACTACCGGGTTTTTGCGGGAGCAGCCGGGTGATTGCCTGCATCTCCGGATGGTTCCAGGCGCCAAGGCGCCGTTCGTCGAAGATCAGCTCGATGCCGATCGAATCCGGTTTCGTGCCCGAATGGACCGATCCGCGATTGCCGCCGGGCTGGTGAAAGTGCCGGCGTTCGAAGCGTGGTCGCGTTTCAGTGGGGCGTGCCAGCACCAGGCCGAGTGCATCGAGCAGGCTGGATTTGCCGCAGTTGTTCTCGCCGATCAGCACAGTGGTGCCGTCAAAGCACAGCTCGGCCCTGCGAACCCCGGCAAAATTGCGGATACGGAGCTTTCTCAAGTGCATGGACCGGGTGTTCTCCTGATGCAGTGATGATCCCGTTGTCACCATTGTGCACCAGGCCGCCACAGGTGTTGATGGCGGATCCCGCCCCGATGCGGTACTGCCGTCTTTCAGGCCTCTCGCAACTCAAGACTGGCGCAGGAGGCGGCCCTTCTGGCGCTGCCAGTCACGTTCCTTTTCAGTACGGCGCTTGTCATGGGTCTTCTTGCCCTTGGCCAGGGCAATCTCGACCTTGACCTTGCCTTTTTTCCAGTACATCGCGGTGGGAATCAGGGTGTATCCCTTGCGCTCGACCATGCCGATGAGCTGATCGAGCTCGCGCCGGTGCAGCAGCAGACGACGGTTGCGCATCGGGTCGGCGTCGACGTGCGTCGAGGCGGATGGCAGCGGAGTGATCAGGCAGCCGAACAGGAATGCCTCGCCGTCCTTGAGCAGCACGTAACTCTCACCGAACTGCACGCGCCCGGCGCGCAGTGACTTGACCTCCCAGCCCATCAGCGAAACACCCGCCTCGAAACGATCCTCGCGCTGGTACTCGAAGCGCGCTCGCTTGTTCAGGGCGATGGTCGACGATGAGGACTTGCTGGACACTGAGATTTCAGCCGGATCTGGGTGGATGGGCAATGATAGCGCAGGGCTGGTTTCAGGTTTCAGGTTTCAGGGACCTGGGGCCGGTAGATTGAAAAACCGAGACGGCTGGGCGATGGGCGTTACAATTCCGCGAACCCTGAACTCTGACCCCTGAGCTCTTGATCTGCATGCCAGAAGTCCACCGTTTCGCCCTCGTTCCCTACACCCCCGAACAGATGTACGAGCTGGTGCGTGATGTGCCGCGCTACCCGGAGTTCCTGGAGTGGGTGCGTTCGGCCGAGGTGCACGATGAAGACGGATGCATGCAGCTCGCGACCCTGGAGGTGCGACTGGGCGGCATCGTGCGGCGTTTTACCACCCGCAACGAGCTGGTGCCGGGCGAGCGCCTGTCGATGCGGTTGCAACAGGGGCCGTTCGATCAGTTGTCCGGGCAGTGGCTGTTCCGCGCGCTCGGTGGCGGTACGAAGGTCAGCCTGGATCTGACCTTCCGCCTGCCGGGTTCGATGCTGCTCAAGCCCTTCAAGCGTAACTTCGGCCGTATGGCCGATCGCATGGTGGATGACTTTTCGCGTCGCGCGGAGACGATCTATGGCTGACGAGTTGATCCAGGTGGAAGTGGCCGCGGCACTGCCGCAACGCCAGGTGTTGATTTCGCTCGAGGTGCCTGCCGGAACCACCCTGGCCGAGGCGGTGGAGCGATCCGGCATAGCCGAGCAACTGCGCGATCTCGAGATCGATCCACGGCGAATGGGTATTTTCGGACGCACGCGCCCGCCGGATACCCGGCTGCAGGACGGTGATCGCGCCGAGGTCTACCGTCCGCTGACGGCCGACCCCAAGGAGGTCAGGCGCCAGCTAGCGGAAGTGGAGAAATCGCGCCGCGAACGACGCTGATTCACCTGCTCAGGTGCCGGGTTCGGGGTCGAAGTCCGGCTGCTGCAGGGTGTCGAGATCCTGGATCGGCTGATCGTCCGGTTCCTGCAGGTCCTCGAGCGCCTGGCTGGCCAGGTCCTCTTCGTCGAGGTAGTTGCCTTCCATCGCGATCAGACGGTTGTCGTCGAAATGCAGGGTCAGCACCCGCTTCTCCGGGCTTCCGCCACGACGGGAGTACGTGTTCATGTAGTCCCAGCGGTCGGCATGAAAGGGGCTTTGGACCGAAGGAGAACCCAGCAGCAACTGTACCTGGCGCTTGGTCATGCCTTCGTTGAGCTCGCCGACATCGTCGGCATCGAGCACGTTGCCCTGTTGGATGTCCTGCTTGTAGATCAGGCCGCAACCGGCCATCGCGAGAGCCAGGGCCGGGACGATCAGCAGGGCGATGGAGCCCTTGATTGCACGAGAGTATGTCATGGATGCAATGATACAATACCGGCCCACGATAGCGAAGTTGAATGGTGACGGTCGCTCATGACAGAGGAAACCAGTGAGTTGCGCAAGGCGGGTCTGAAGGTAACCCATCCTCGCCTTCAGATTCTGCGGTTGCTCGAGACGACCGAGCAGAAGCACATGACCGCCGATGAAATCTATCGCGCGCTCGTCGATCAGGGGGAGGAGATCGGTCTGGCCACGGTTTACCGCGTTCTGGCCCAGTTCGAGGCGGCCCACCTGGTGCGCAAGCACATGTTCGACGGCGGCACGGGCCGCCCGCAGCAGGCGTGTTACGAAATCGACGAAGAGGATCACGATCACATGGTCTGCGTCGAGACCGGCGAAGTGGTGGAATTCCACGACGAGGCCATCGAGAGACGCCAGGAGGAGATCGCCCGCGAACACGGCTTCGAGATCGTCGACCACTCACTGGTTATCTACGTGCGGCCGAGGAAGGGATAGGCCCGAGGTACGAGGATCTAGGTTCGAGGTTCTAGGTTC
>SKSJ01000203.1 GCA_007123055.1 Wenzhouxiangella sp.
GACCTGAGAATGGTGGTGTTCGGCCAGGACGAAGCCATCACCACGCTGGCGGCGGCGATCAAGATGTCGCGCTCGGGGCTGGCCGATGTCGAACGGCCGATCGGCAGTTTCCTGTTCGCCGGTCCAACGGGTGTAGGCAAGACCGAAATCACCCGCCAGTTGGCGATGACTCTGGGAATCGAACTGATTCGCTTCGACATGTCCGAGTACATGGAAGCGCACACGGTCTCGCGACTGGTCGGTGCGCCTCCGGGATACGTGGGCTTCGATCGCGGTGGTTTGCTCACCGAGGCGGTCACACAGACGCCCCATGCCGTGCTGCTGCTCGACGAAATCGAGAAAGCGCACCCCGACGTCTACAACCTGCTGTTGCAGATCATGGACCACGGCAAGCTCACCGACGCCAACGGGCGCAGTGCCGATTTCCGCAACGTTATCCTGGTGATGACCACCAATGCCGGCGCGCAACTGATGAGCCGGCGGGGCATCGGCTTTACGCCATCCGATCACAGCTCCGACGGCATGGAAGCGATTCGCAAGCAGTTCACCCCCGAGTTCCGCAACCGTCTCGACGCCATCATCCAGTTCCGTTCGCTGGACGTCGACGTGGTCATGAGGGTCGTCGACAAGTTCCTGATGGAAATGGAAAACCAGCTGGCCGACAAGGGTGTCAACGTCGAAGTGTCCGCTGAGGCCCGAGAATGGCTGGCAGAGCACGGTTTCGACGAGACAATGGGCGCGCGGCCGATGAAGCGCGTGATCCAGGAACACATCAAGCGTCCGCTTGCCGACGAGTTGCTGTTCGGCAGCCTGTCAGAAGGCGGAGAGGTGCGCGTCACCCTGAAGGACGACGGCACGGGCCTGGATCTGGATTGCCACAGCGCCAGCGCGGCGCCGGTGGCCGAGTGATCTTTCGGGGGCTGGAGAGCCGCTTTACTTCATGCGGTAGGTGATGCGGCCCTTGGTCAGGTCGTAGGGGGTCATTTCGACCTTGACCCGATCGCCGGTAAGGATCCGGATGTAGTGCTTGCGCATGCGTCCGGAAATGTGGGCAGTGATGATGTGTCCGTTGTCCAGTTCCACCCTGAACATGGTGTTGGGCAGGGTTTCGAGCACCCGGCCTTCCATCTCGATATGGTCGTCCTTCGCCATGAATGTCCTTGAGCTTGGTTAAAACCGCGTTATTTTGACACTTCTGGCGTGTAATGCAAAGCCCGAATTGCAGGAGGAGGGGAAGAAGTTGGACGGGAGAAGGAAGATCGTCGCCCCGGAAATCGCGCAAGCGATGGTCGGGGCCTCCCGCGGTGAGAGCTGGTGCGGTCTGGGCAGAAGTCTAGTCCGTGCTATCGCCTGTGGCGATTAGTTGATTACAGGTTGCAGGCCTGCGAACGGTTGTCGTATTCAGGTATAATGCTCGGCATTCCGGGCGATGCCGCGGCGGGAGCTAAAATTATCCAGCCGGGGCTTGACAGATCGGAATCCGCGATTAGAATGATCGCCTTCTCAAGCGGGAATAGCTCAGTTGGTAGAGCACAACCTTGCCAAGGTTGGGGTCGCCGGTTCGAGTCCGGTTTCCCGCTCCAGGTTCACGATCAGGGCCCGGGCAATCCCCGGGCCCTTTTCGTTTCGACGCCACGACAGCAGGTGCCTATTCGGGTACAATCTGCGGCGTTGACGGACGACGCCTCGCGTCGCTTCCGGCAGCTGAAGGCCAGGTGGCAGAGTGGTTATGCAGCGGCCTGCAAAGCCGTTTACCTCGGTTCGATTCCGGGCCTGGCCTCCATTCCTTTCGATGTTTTCCGGTTGAATGCGCGCAATCCACGCGGTTGGCCGGGTGTCAGTTCGGGTCCATTAACTGCCTTGCACGGGTCACCAGTCCATCGTCGCTGTCATCACGAAGCCGGCTCGGCAGCATGTCCACCAGATCGGACAGAAACTCCGGCTCGGAATGGTCGGGATCGCTGATCTGCGTTCTGATTTCGGCAATGATGGCACCGAGCATGCCCGCGCGTGCCGCTGCGCGCTGCAGGTCGCGCCGATACTCGGGATCCAGTCGGTCCCGGAATCGCGACAGTTCGAACTGTGCTTCCGAATCGCCCTCGATAGCGGCCTGCTGAAGCCAGAACTCGGCACTTTCAGCATCTTGCTCGATGCCTTTGCCCGCCTGAAAGCGGCGCCCCAGGTCGATCTGGGCCGCGGTCGCTCCGGCCATTGCCGAACGGTGAATGATGGTGATAACCGATTCGTTCGACAGGGGTTGCTCAAGCTGGTGGACCAGCTCCAGATTCTCGATCAACCAGACGGCGCGGTGCGCCGCAGACGGGTCATCATCGGCGGCCCTGGCCGCCCTCCCCAGTTCTTGCAGTGTCGGACCACCATCGGTGTCGAGAGTGAAACTGATTTCGTTGGTTCGATACGTTGGCAGGCTATCCGGCGGGCCTTCAAGCCACTCATAGCGCCAGTCCGAAATTGCATCCAGGGCGGCACGATCAAAGGTGCGGCCCGGATCGGATGAAATCACATGCGGGTGCTCGATATGGCCATCGGCATTGATCCATCCGCCCAGCCTGACGTGGCCCATGATGCCGCGGGCGGCGGCATTGTGCGGGTAACTGGGCGGCTCCCGATGCATCCGGGCCGGTTTTCCGGCAAGGATGGTGATGTCGGGGTCGTCGGCCAGTTCAGGCCATTGGTCGAACCCCTCGGCGGCCTTGTCGCCATTGGTGCAATTCTCACTGCATGGCTGCGGTCGATGGCGTTCGAGCAGCGACTGTCGGCTGTAGGTCGGTTTCAATATTTCCAGCTTGTCTTCCACTTCGGCCATGCGCTCTTCACCGAGTTGGTCACGCAATGCCTGTTCGGCGCTTTGTGCTGCTTCGTGTTCATGGAAAGCGGCCAGCAGAATCCAGGCACTGCCTTCGATCAGATCGCGCGATCCTCCCTCCCCGTTGAGCTGCATGACACCGAAATTGAACTGCGCCTCAATCAGGCCGGCCCGTGCCATGCGCTCGAAAGCCGTGCGCGCGGCCTCATGTTGCCCGCTCTCGTAAGCACCGATGGCGGCATCAAAATCAACCGGCACATCGGCCTTCAGTCCGGAAGCCGAGCTCAATGTGAGCAAGGTGACCAACAGCACTCGGATCATATACGTTCCCTCGTCATTGAATTTTCTTGATTACGCAACCCCCCCGTGGATCGCCTTTCTCACCATAGTCACGAGCCATTACGAGGTCAAGCCGGAGCATATTGACTCGCTTCGCCCCAAAGACTTCCGTATCATTACGCAGCACAAAGCCCGGGTGGCGAAATGGGTAGACGCAAGGGACTTAAAATCCCTCGGAGGCAACTCCGTGCCGGTTCGAGTCCGGCCCCGGGCACCATTTTCTTCACCGAATGTTCATCTGGTGTTTACCCGGTGCCGACAGCCGCGGAAATAATCTCAAGCTCCACTCATGATGAAGGGAGTTTGCAATGTCCGTATCCATTCGTGGTTCTTTGGCCCTCGCTCTGATGGCCGCCTCATCCCTGGCGCTTGCCGAGGCACGCGTACAGATTGTTCATGCCGCACCTTTTGCCGATACCGTTGAAGGCACTTCGGTAACCGTTACCGCCAACGGTGATGCTGTTCTCGAGGACTTCCTGTTTGCTGAATTCACCGATTACCTGGCACTTCCCGCAGGCGACTACGACCTGGCGGTTTTCCCAACCGGGGCAGGTGAACCTGCCATCGAAGCCAGCGTGACGCTGGAATCCGGTACCGACTACACGGTGCTGGCCGTGGGTGACGGCGTCAATCAGGAGTTGGCTTTGTGGCCGCTGGTTGACGATGCCAACGATCCGGGGGGCGACAACCTGAACATTCGTGTCGTGCACGCCGCTCCGTTCGCGGCCGATCTGGCCGACACCGAGGTGTCGATTCGAACGGCCGGTGGTGACGTCGTTGCCGGCCTGGTCGGGGTGCCTTACTTTGCCGAGAGCGGATTCTTCGCCATTCCCGCAGGAAATTACGACCTGAAGGTCGCATCCAATGACGGTCAGACTAATTTCATCGACCCGCTGGCCGTCGACCTGCCTGCCGGGCTGGACGTCACGGTGATCGCCATCGGCGACGGCGTCAATCAGCCGCTGGGCATTCTGGCGCTGCCGGTCGGCCAACTCGAGACCCGGGCGCCGGTCGACAACAGCGTCAACGGATGGTGGGCTTCCGGCCTGGGTGGCAACGAGGGTTTCATCTTCCAGCCCATCCCGGCCGAGAACCGACTGGTGGGAACCGCTTATACCTGGGATCTGACGGGATCCGGCGCACCCCTCTGGCTGACGTTTGATTCCTGCTCGAGCGACGTGGGCGCAGACGGCTGTGAAACCCCGGGTGCATTCGATGGCCGGGAAGCCGTTGCGGCAGTATATGCCTACAGTGGAGGAACCGTCGCCGGTACCGAGCCCGCCGATGGTGAAGCGATCGGGCTGGTGTCGTTCGAGTTCATCGATTGCAGCGCCGCGATCGCCGTGGTCGAGCTCGATGACGGTACTTCAGTGAGTTGGGAGCTGGAGCGCCTGACTCAGACTGTTTCCTGCACCCTCGACTGATCCGGTCTTACGGTTCAGCAAGTCCGGGCCACTGCGGTGGCCCGGATTGTTTGTGGGTTACTTGAAGTGTGAACGGAAATAGTTCACCGAATGCTTGAAGGCTTTCCAGGCGTGCTCGGTCTCCAGCTTGAGTTTGTCGAGCTGGGCCTCGCTGGCCGCACGAACTTCCTTGAGTTTCTTGTCCAGCTCATCCCGACGTTGCTGCATTTCCTCGCGCTGTGCATCCAGTTTTTTGCGCGATTCGGCGCGCACTTCGTCGGCACGTTTTTCCAGCTGTTCGATTTCCGTATTGAGCTCGTCGAGACGTTGCTTGATGCCTTCGATGAATCGTTCACGTGTTGACATGTCGTTCACTAGCCTGATCCTGTGGTCGGGTCTGACTCAATTGTCGGGCCTTGCTGCGAGCGACGTGTTGACCGGCATCAATGATCGGCTCTTTCATATACGGAGCTGAGCTTGTAATTGCGATAGAAAAAGCGCACCAGCACCGTGCCGGCGGCCGCCACCGGCAGTGCCAGCAGGATGCCGATGAAACCGAACAGGTGGGCCCCGGCCATGACGGTGAAAATCACCAGCACCGGATGCAGGCCAATGCGGTCTCCGACCAGCTTGGGGGTCAGCAGGAAACTCTCGATAAGCTGACCAACGGTGAATACGACCGCGACCGACAGCAGGAACCAGAATTCGAAGTTCTGGATGACGGCGGTAATGCCGGCCAGCAGGATCCCGATAATGGCGCCGAGGTAGGGTACGAAGCTGACCAGGCCGGCAATCATGCCGATGGCGATGGCATTGTTCAGGCCGACGATCAGCAAGCCGATGCTGTAGATGATTCCGAGGCTGATCATTACCATGAGCTGCCCGCGCAGGAAGCCGCCCAGCGCTTCATCGCAGTCCCGCGAAAGCCGGACCGCGACCGGCTCGATGTTGCGCGGCAGCATGTCGCGCAGGCTGTCGAGCAGCTTGTGCCAGTCGCGCATCAGGTAGAAGGTGACCAGCGGCACCAGCACCATGCCGGTGATCCAGATGACGAAGCGGCCGCCCGATTCGGTGATATAGGTCAACAGCGTTCCGGCCGCGCCGGCGATGTTGCGGAAATGCTCGCGGATCAGTTCGGTGGCCTGGGCGGCATCGAAGGTATC
>SKSJ01000108.1 GCA_007123055.1 Wenzhouxiangella sp.
CCGGTGCACTTGTCCTCGGCCGGCTCCACCGCACGGCCCAGGGTGGCCCGCGCCTGCGGCGCCGGGGCGTGTTCGACGAATTCATCCAGCAGCGGGATGACGCCGAAATTGTTCAGCGCCGAACCGAAGAACACCGGCGTCTGCTTGCCCGCCAGATAACGCTCCAGGTCGAAATCGTGGCTCGCGCCCTGGACCAGTTCGATCTCGTCTTTGAGCTCGTCGGCCATCTCGCCCAGCGCTTCCTTCGCTTCCGGCGAGTCGATGCCGGAAATGATGCGCGGGTCCTGGCGCATGTAGTTCTTGCCCGACTCGTAGAGGTGAATCTCGTCGCGGATCAAATGATAGATCCCCTTCAATCGCCGCCCCATGCCGATCGGCCAGGTCACCGGAGCGCACTCGATGCCCAGCACCTCCTCGACCTCGTCGAGCAGCTCGATGGGTTCACGGCCCTCGCGGTCGAGCTTGTTGATGAAGGTAAAGATGGGGGTATCGCGCATGCGACAGACCTCCATCAGCTTGATGGTACGTTCCTCCACACCCTTGGCGCAGTCGATCACCATCAGCGCCGAATCCACCGCCGTGAGCACCCGGTAGGTATCCTCGGAGAAGTCGGCATGGCCCGGCGTGTCGAGCAGGTTGACGATGGCATCGTGGTAAGGGAACTGCATCACCGAGGAGGTAATCGAGATGCCGCGCTCCTTCTCCATCTCCATCCAGTCGGAAGTGGCATGGCGAGACGCCTTGCGCGACTTCACCGACCCGGCCAGCTGGATCGCCCCGCCGAACAGCAGGAACTTCTCGGTCAGCGTGGTCTTGCCGGCATCGGGGTGCGAGATAATGGCAAAGGTGCGCCGGCGGGCGATTTCGTCGTTCAGTCGGGGCATGGGAGAGGCCGTCAATCAAACTGACAATTGTAACTTGGAGTCCAGCCCGGCTTCGACATGATCCACATGGCGACCCCGGCGGCGGCACACTCCCACCCGATCATCTTGGGGGTTCGAGGTTCGAGGTGAGAGATCCGGATTCAGGGTTCGTGGGGGCACCCCCACCCGGTCCTCCCGGAATCGCCGCAGGCGATATCCGGGACCCTGCACGCTCGAACCGGCACGGCCAGTTAGTAACGTCGCTCGAGGACTCACACCCGCCGTGCAGGTCGTCTGCTTGCGAGATCCCGGATCAAGTCCGGGATGACGGGTGTGGTTTTGGAGGTTCGAGGTCGGAAGTCGGAGATCCGGGCTCAGGCATCGGGGGCACCCCTGCCCCGTCGTCCCGGAATCGCCGCAGGCGATATCCGGGACCCCGCACGTTCGAGACGGCACGGCCACCGCAATCTGCAACCCTGATGGACCGCACGAAGGGGGGGTATACTCCTGTAAAACCTTGCGAAATTGGCGTTTCATCATGCATCTCAGGATCTCCATCCCACTCCTTGGCGGCCTGCTGCTGGCCGGCGCTGCGGCACCGGCACTGAGTTCCACTCCACCGTTTCCGATCGACCAGCTCGAAGCGTTCTACGAGGCCATGAACGGCGATAGCTGGTATCGCAACGACAATTGGCTCGACAAGGACATCCCTCCCTGCGACTGGTACGGCATCCGGTGCCCCGCCAGCCTGTCGCCACCGACGATTACCAGCATTGGGCTGAGAGACAACAACCTCATCGGCAACCTGGACGATGTCGCCGATGTGCTCATCGACCTGGTCGAGCCGGCCACCGGATCGTTCATCGACCTGGGTCACAATCACATCATTGGCAGTCTCCCGCAGACATTGCTTCTTAGTGACGTGGAACGGCTCATTCTTCGCCACAACCAGATCAGTGGCGAGCTTCCCGACGTCACGCCCGCACCCGGCAACATGCACCTGGATTTGTCACACAACAAGCTGCAAGGCCAGGTCCCCGACGGGCTGATGGAAGGCACGCTGGAAGACCTGAATCTTTCAAACAACAACCTCAGCGGCCCCCTGCCCGACATCACACCGCACGAGACCGGGCTGCGCTCACTGGCCCTGTCGGGCAACCGTATCGAAGGCCCCCTCGATGCGCTGGCCCGGCACACCGAGCTGCGCTGGCTGAATCTGTCCGACAACCGCTTCGAGGGTCCGTTTCCCGGCCCCTTGCTGGCACTGGAAGAACTCAGCGGGCTGAACCTGTCGGGCAACGACTTCTCCGGCCCCTTGCCGAGCGAATTGACCGACCTGGAAAGGATCTGGCCCAACGCGCATTCGCTCGGTGGCATTGACCTTTGCTGGAACGATTTCGAAGTCAATGACGAAGCGCTTGATCAATGGCTGCGCGAATACCATGTCGGCGTCGAGTACGAGCGCTGTTTCGGAGTGCAGCGCCAGCCATTGGATGTGACAGTCAGCGGCTCCTGGTTCCAGCCCTCGCGATCCGGGGAGGGCAGCACGCTGCAGCTCCTGGACAACGGCGATGCGCTGATCTACTGGTTCACCTATACCCGCTTTGGCAACCAGATGTGGTTATTCGGCACTGTATCCGAACCCGATCTCGATGGCCCCACGATCGCCTTTTCGACGCTCTACCGACCCGAAGGTTTTCCCACCACCGACGGATCAATGGTCTTCGACCTCGTTCGCCGCGGACAGTGGCGCTATGACCGGCGTATCGACGGTCGTCTGGCCGGGCTGCAGGTCTACGACATCAATATCTCCACCAGCGGATTCGAGCCGCAGCCGGTGGGGCTGCGCGTCGACCATACACCCTTGAGTCGTATCAACGGCACCCGCTGCGACGACGACCCGAAGCTACCTGACATCTCCGGCGTCTGGCACAACCCGGACCACGACATGGACGGCTTCCTGGTCGAGATGATGGCCAGCGGCCAGGTACTGGTCTACTGGTTCACGTGGGTGCCCGACACGACGCTGCAGGCCTGGATGATGGGCGTGGGAGATCTGGCTGGCGACGGTCACGTCATCATCGATGAACTCCATCGTCCCACCGGCACCCGGTTCGGCGATGACTTCGACCCCGAAGAAATCACCCGCCCTGTGTGGGGACAGCTCGAACTGGCATTCGACGACGATGACACCGGGCATGCCTGGTGGACCAGCGAGAGTGAGGACTGGGAATCGGGTGACCGAGCACTCGAACGCCTGACCCGGCCGATGCTGCCCGAGTGCGACTGAGACAACTTCTTGAATTGACCAAAACAAGCCGGATCATCACCACGCCGGCCAGGAGAGCATACGGATGAACGGAATCAAATTGGCACTGCAGGGGCTGTTGATCGGACTGATACCGCTGGCAAGCGCCAACACTCATGCGAGTCCGCCACCACCACCGCCGATCGATGAATTGACCGCGTTCTACCAGGCCACGAATGGCGATAACTGGTATCGCGATGATCATTGGCTGGATGAAGAGATTCATCATTGCGATTGGTACGGCATCATCTGCCACGATGACATCGCCCCGCGAGGCATTCACTCGATCAGTCTGCCGAACAACAACCTGACCGGCGATATCACCGAGATCATCGGGCTCCTTCATGACATCAACAGCCGGTACCGGCAACTCGACCTGAGCAACAACCACATCACCGGCGAGCTGCTGGAGTTCCCACGCACTCACTCGCTGAACCTGTCCGGGAACCTGCTGACCGGCCCACTGCCCGAAGCTGGCGACATGGTTGGCCGCGACGACAGTCCCAGTCCCCAGTGGCCATTCCTCCGACTGTCCGGCAACCGCTTCGAAGGGCCGATTCCCGACAGCTGGGAAAACATGGCGCTCGGCGAGCTGGATCTTTCCAACAATCAGCTCGACGGACTGCCGGAGCCGGCCTTTCGTGCGCTGCGTACAAGCACCGGGCCGGTGGCCATTCTTCTGACCGACAACCGCTTTGCCGGCACTCTGCCGGACTGGCTGCTCGGCATCGAGTTCGCCGAATATCGAAAGTTTTTTTCCACGGGGAGCATCAACCTGTGCTGGAACGACTTCGAGATCGACAAGCCCGAACTGGTTGACTGGATTGCCCAGCACCATGTCGGCGGCCCAGACTTTGAGTCCTGCCTGAACCGGGAGCGTGTGGCCATCGAGCCGGCCCTCAGCGGTAGCTGGTTCGATCCCGACCGCAGCGGCGAGGGATTGTCGCTGATGCTGCTCGACAATGGCCAACCCCTGCTCTACTGGTTCACCCACATCAACAAGGGACGGCAGATGTGGTTGTTCGAGGCAGGACAGCGCAGCGACACCACGCTGTTTCTGCCCGACCTGATCAGAACCCATGGCAGCTTCAACGAGGGTTTCGGGCAGACCCAGGTACCGTTTGTCCGTCGCGGTGACCTGCGCCTGGACCGGACTGCCGACGGCCAGTTGGCCGGTCAGTACGAGATCACCTACATCTCCACCGAGCTTCCGCAGGGCCCGATCATCGTGGGGCCACACCCAGTGGCCACGGCGGAGCGGCGCAACCATACCCAGTTCACTCGTCTGGCCGGCACCACCTGCACCAACCAGCAGCCCCATCAGGATCTCTCGGGTGCCTGGTTCAATCCCGAGCGCGATGGCGAAGGCTTTGTGGTTGAAGTGACGGAGGATGGTCGTGGCGTCGTCTACTGGTTCACCTACACTCCCGACGGTCAGGAACAGGCCTGGATGATCGGCGACGGCGATTTTACCGGCATGACGCTGTCGATCGACCCGCTCTACCAGCCGCGTGACGGCACCGAGCAGATGCCCCTCGAAACCGACGGCATCGAACTGATCGACTGGGGCACGCTCACACTGGAATTCAGCGACCAGGATGCTGACCGAGGGCATGTCGCCTTCAGCAGTGGCTTCGAAGAATACGGCTCGGGCGACTATCCCATCGAGCGCTTTGCCCGGCCGATGCTGGCGGAGTGTGAATGAGGGGGCACCCCTACCCGGTCGTCCCGGAATCGCCGCAGGCGATATCCGTCGACCCCGCACGTTCAAGACGGCACGGCCACAGCAATCGGCGACCCTGATGGACCGCGCGCAGGGGGGGGTATACTGTTGTAAATCCTTGCGAAATCGGCTTTTCATCATGCATTTCAGAATCTTTACCCCACTCCTTGGCAGCCTGCTGCTGGCCAGCGCCGCGGCACAGGCACTGAGTCCACCGCCACCGTTTCCGATCGACAAACTCGAAGCGTTCTACGAGGCCATGAACGGCGACGACTGGCATCGCAACGATGGCTGGATGGAGCCGGTGGACAGTCAATTCGATGTGTGCGACTGGTATGGGATCACCTGCGTTGTCTACCAGGAGGGTGGCGGGCTGACCTGGATTGGCGAGATCCGACTTCCGAACAACAACCTGCACGGCGAGTTCACGCCCGAGCTGATCGAGTTCTTCACGGTACGTGCGGGGAGAGCCGTTCCCGACCAGGTGCTGGACCTGTCCGGCAACGCCATTTCCGGTGAACTGGCTGCGCTGCCCACACGTGTGCCCACCGTGAACCTGGCCGACAACCAACTGACTGGCAACCTGCCCCCCGTCGACCAGATCATCGACGACATCAACCTGCATTCCATCAATCTCGCTGGCAATGACTTCGAGGGCACCATCCCCGAAAGCTGGTCACAGCTCGATCTTGAATACCTCGACCTCGGCGACAACCGGCTCGAAGGCGGCATCGCACCGGCCGTGGCGGCCATGGCGCTGGAAGAGCCCATCCACCTGCGTCTGGCCGGCAACCGGTTCGCCGGCCCGA
>SKSJ01000198.1 GCA_007123055.1 Wenzhouxiangella sp.
GAAATTTAACACTTTCTCCTTTTTGTTTCAACTGTTTATACCGGCGATTTGCTCTTTCCTCGACGGAGGCCTCGAGAAACACCTTGTAAGGGGCGTCGGGAAAGACCACGGTCCCCATGTCGCGACCGTCAGCGACCAGCCCCGGAGAGCGGCGAAATCGGCGCTGCAGGCCGAGCAGAGCGGTGCGAACATCGGCCAGTGCGGCCACGCGCGAGGCCATGACGCTGACCTCCTCGGTACGAAGCCGCTGATCGACCGGTTTGCCGGCCAGCAGCACGGAGATACCATCCTCACCGACGGCAAAGTCGAGCTCCAACCCGTCGCAAAGCTGGACCACCGCCGCTTCATCCTCGGCATCGAGGCCGGCATCCACCGCCGCCAGCGCCACCGCCCGGTATACCGCACCGGAATCGAGCAGGTGCCAACCCAGCGCCTTGGCGACACGGGCTGATACCGCGCCCTTGCCGGCACCGGAGGGGCCGTCGATGGTGAGAACCGGAGCACTGGAGCTGTCGTGGGAATTTTCGGTCATGTCGGACATTGGGGTCGAGTGTGAAGGAGTTAAGTGTGAAGTGTGAAGTGTGAAGTGTGAAGCACCAAGGGCTTGCGGCATTGCTTGTGTATAGTTTTGCGGTTTGGGGCTTCGATTGACCTAGAACCTAGGGCCTAAAGGACATCCCAAAGCCACAGACCCAGCTTTTCCACCACGAGCCATTACGCCCGCCCCTTCACACTTCACACTTAACCACTTCACACTTCTATCCATTCCATCTCCGCCCCGAGTGCCCGCATGTCGTCGACGAAGCCGGGATAACTCGTCCGAATCCATTCCGCGTTCTCGATCTCGACCGGCCCGTCGGCCACCAGGCCAAGTACGGCCAGGCTCATTGCGATGCGGTGGTCGCCGTGGGAGTCGGCCCGACCGCCCCGCACCGGGCCGCCGGAGATGTCGGCGCCGTCGGGATGCTCGGTGACCTGCACGCCCAATTGCGAGAGTTCGCGGCACATCACTGCCAGACGGTCGGACTCCTTGACGCGCAGTTCTTCGGCGCCGCGAATCCGGGTGGTGCCCTCGGCACAAGCCGCCAGCGCCATCAGCACGGGAAACTCGTCGATTGCCAGCGGCACCCATTCGGGCGCGATAGTCACGCCGACCAGCCGACCCGATCGAACGCGCAGGTGACCGGAAGGCTCCCCTGCCCCGCCTGAGACCTCCGTTCTTTCCAGGTCCGCACCCATGGCATCGAGAACGCGCAGCACGCCGTCGCGGGTAGGATTGAGCCCCACTTCGGTCAGCTCGACGTTCGAACCGTCCACCAACAGGCCGGCCGCCAGGACGAACGCCGCCGAGCTGAGATCTCCTGGCACCCGGCAGACCGCACCCTTCAGGCGCTGGTCACCGTCAATCCGGCACCGACACTCACCGCGGATCAGTTGCGCACCAAATGCCGGCAACATGCGCTCGGTGTGGTCGCGGCTGATGCCGGGCTCGACCACCTCGGTCGCCCCTTCGGCACTCAGCCCGGCCAGCAGCAAGGCCGACTTGACCTGCGCGCTGGCCATCGGCTGTTCGTAGTGCATTCCGCGCAACTGGCGCGGGCGCAGGGTCAGCGGCGCGTGTCCGTCGATACTGTCGATATCGGCGCCCATGGCCCGCAACGGCTCGATGATGCGCCCCATCGGCCGCGACGACAGCGATTTGTCGCCGATCAGCCGGATACTGGCGCCGAACAGGTCAGAGTGACCGGACAGCGCACCCGCCAACAAACGCATGCCGGTACCGGAATTGCCCAGATCCAGGTCGCCAGCCGGTGCTTTCAGCTGCCCGCCGCGCACCCGGATCACGCCGTCGGACTCCGATACCTCGGCACCCAACGCCGCCATGGCCTCGAGCGTGGCACGGGTATCGGCACTGTCGAGGAAACCGTGAATCTCGGTCTCTCCAATGGCCAGGCCGCCGAATATAGCGGCCCGGTGCGACACCGACTTGTCTCCGGGTGGCCGGTACTCGCCCGACAACGGCTCACGGGCAGGCTGTACTCGAAGGCGCATGACGTCAGAGAATTTCGGACAGCGCGGCCAGCACGCGCTCGTTCTGCGCAGGCGTGCCCACGGTGATGCGCAGGTAATTGTCGAGGCCATAGTTACCGACCGGCCGCACGATCACACCTTTTTTCAACAGCGCCTCGTTGAGCTCACCGCCAGGACGGTCGAAACCGGCAAGAATGAAGTTGGCTGCCGAGGGAATCACCTTCACGCCCATCTTCTCCAGGCCGGCTCCAAGCGTTTTCAGCCCCTCGGCATTGGTGCGACGGGTCGTGTCGATGAACTCGTGATCGCCCAAAGCGGCGCGGGCCGCCGCCAGAGCCAGCGCGTTGACATTGAAGGCCGGCCGCACCCGATTGAGCAGGTCGGCGATCCCGGGGTTGCTCAAGCAATAACCGACCCGCAAACCAGCCAGGCCGTAGGCCTTGGAAAAGGTTCGGGTGACGACCAGGTTGGGAAACTCCTCCAGCCAGGTCGAGGCATCACCCAACTCGTCGGACTCGGCGTACTCGGTATAGGCCTCGTCGACCACGCAGATCACATGCGGCGGCAGCGAGCCGACGAAATCCTTCAGCCGCCGGCCGTCCAGCCAGGTGCCGGTCGGATTGTTGGGATTGGCCACGAACACCAGTCTCGTATCCGGCCCAACGCGATCGAACAGGCCGCGCAAGTCATGGCCCAGCGGCATGGGATGATCGGCCGGCAGCGCCGGAGCGATGTTGGCAGTCGCGCCGACCATCTGCGTGGCGATGGGGTAGACGGCAAAGGCATACTGAGAAAACACCGACTCCAGCCCCGGTTGCAGGAAGGCCTGGGCGAGAAACACCAGCACATCGTTGGAACCATTGCCCAACGTGATGCAGTCGGTCTCCACGCCGTGCTTTTCAGCCAGCGCCTGCTTGAGATAGAAGCCGTTGGCATCGGGATACAGCCACAGATCGTCGAGCTCACCGCGCACCGCCTCGATCGCCTTCGGGCTGGAGCCCAGCGGATTCTCGTTGGAGGCCAGCTTGATCGAGTCCGTCACGCCATACTCGCGCTCGAGCTCGTCAATCGGCTTGCCCGGTGTATACGGCATCAATTCGCGCACACCGGGCGCGGCCAGATCGTTGTAATCACGTTTCTTCATTCAGTTCCGTCCTTCAAGAATTCCTCGGAATCACGTCATTATTGGCTGTCTGTCTTGAATAACACGAAGTACACGAAGAAGGACACGAAGTTTCACAAAAGTATCTTCAAGAAGCTCTTCGTGACCTTCGTGCCCTTCTTCGTGCCCTTCGTGTTACTCCTTGTCGCCCACCGCACCAGCATCCTCCCCCGGCAGTCGGCCGAGGACGGCGCGAGGATAGCAGCCCAGCACGCGGACTTCACCTGCCGCGCCCTCGAGATCGGCCAGCGCCTGGCTGAGTCCGGGATCCTCGACATGGCCTTCGACGTCGATGAAGAACACGTACTGCCAGCGCTCGCGGCGTGAGGGCCGCGACTCGATGCGCGTCATGTTCACGCCGTGACGGGCCAGCGGTTCGAGCAGCGAGAACAGCGCCCCGGCACCGTCCAGGCCGGCAATCATCAGGGTGGTCTTGTCTTCGCCGGAAGCCGGCAGCAGTTCGCGCCCGAGCACCAGAAAGCGCGTCGTATTGTCGACGTGATCCTCGATATTGGCGAACAACACCGGCAAGCCGTAGACCTCGGCGGCGTGGCGGCCGGCAATGGCGGCGGCATCCGGGGCGTGGCGCACGCGGCGCGCGGCCTCGGCATTGCTTGACAGGGCGATCAGCTCGGCATGCGCCAGGTGCTTCTCGATCCAGTGCTTGCACTGCGACAGCGATTGCTGATGCGCGTAAACCCGTTCGATATCGTCAAGACGACGCGCCCGGGTCAGCAGGTGCTGATGAATGCGCATCTCGACTTCGGCGGCGATGCACACCTCGTGGTGCAGGAACATGTCGAGGGTATGGGTGACGATGCCCTGCGAGGAATTCTCGATCGGCACCACGCCGAAATCCACCTCGCCGCCCTGCACCTGGCGAAACACTTCCTCGATGCTCGGCTGCGCGCTGGCGTTGACCGAGTGACCGAACTGCCGGTAGACCGCCTGCTGGGTAAAGGTCCCCTCGGGGCCCAGATAAGCGACCCGGAGCGGTTCCTGGCGTGCCAGGCAGGCCGACATGATCTCGCGAAAGACATGCAGCATCACGCTGTCGCTCAAGGGGCCGTCGTTGCGCTCGATGACGCGCCGCAGCACCTGCGCCTCGCGGTCGGGCCGATAATAATCGGCCGGCGTGGCGAGCTCGCCCTTGACCGCGCGCACGTGCTCGGCAAGCTTCGCGCGCTCGGCGATCAGGGCCTGGATGCGCTCGTCGATACGATCGATCTGTTCGCGCACCGAGCCCAGGTCGATATCAGCCGTGCCGTCTTTCGAATTCCTGCATGAAGTCAACGAGACTCTCCACCGCGTCCATGGTCTGGGCATTGTACAGGCTGGCCCTGAGACCGCCGAGCGCGCGATGGCCCTTGAGCCCGGACAAGCCGGCCTGTTCGGCCTCCTCGACAAACCGGGCGGTGAGTGCATCATCGTGGATGAAGAACGGCACGTTCATCAGCGAGCGGCAATGCTCGGCCACCGCGTTGTGGTAAAAGCGGCTGCCATCGACGGCGGCGTACAGGGCGGCCGCCTTGGCCTCGTTGGCCGCGGCCACGGCGGCCAGTCCGCCGCGCCGCTCGATCCAGCGCAGCATCTCCAGCGCGGCATACCAGGCGAAGGTCACCGGCGTGTTGAACATGGAACCGGTCTCCACCCAGGCGCGGTAGTCGAGATAGCGCGGGAGATCGTCGGGAATGCGCTCGAGCAGGTCGCGGCGGATCAGCACCACGGTCACCCCGGCGATGCCGAAATTCTTCTGTGCTCCGGCATAGGCGAAGGCCAGGTCCCTGTAGGGATAAGGGCGCGACAGGAACTCCGATGACAGGTCCGCGGCCAGCGGCACGCCCACCTGTGGCGGGCTGACGTACTGCACGCCATGGATGGTCTCGTTGCCGGTGTAGTGCAGGTAGGCGGTATCGGCCGGCAGGTGACCGAGTTCGGGCAGATCGGTGAAATCGACCTCGGCGCTGCTACCCACCACCTGCGTGCGGGTCACGCGCCCGGCCTCGGCCAGCGCCTTTTCACCCCAGTGACCGGTCAGCAGAAAAGCGGCCGTGCGTTCACGGGCCAGGTTCATCGGCAGCCAGGCGAACTGAAGATTGGCCCCGCCGTGCAGCAGCAGGATCTCGTGGTCCTCACCAACATCCATCAACTCGCGCAGGCGCGCGAACAGCTCCTCGGCCAGCGCCATGAAGCGCGGCCCGCGATGCGACACCTCGGCAATCGACGGCAAGCCGCCCTCACCGGGCCCGAGCGCCTCGGCGAGCCGCTCACGAACCTCGACCGGCAGCATCGCCGGCCCGGCCGAGAAATTATGAATGGCCATGGAGTCGCGAGATGTCAAAAGACGAATCACGAAGTACACGAAGAAGGCACGAAGGGGCACGAAGCATGAAGTGATTCTTCATAACGAATCTGGCCTTCGTGTCCTTCGTGCCCTTCTTCGTGTTCTTCGTGTTCAAGATACTTCTCTATCAATCACC